>NZ_JBTNDB010000018.1:0-83389 GCF_054511175.1 Arthrobacter sp. Sr24
AGCATGAACTGAGCCTACGCACTCAAAAAGAGCCGGCCGCAATGAAAGAAGAAGTACTCACGCAAGCCGCGTGATGCAGAACACGTGTCTACAACTTGCGGGGAACCCCAACTCAAACCTGCCCGCCATCAAAACGATGGAACGGGTCTAATAAACCCTCCACCAAACCCGGGGCTTGACAAAACGCACCTCTGGGTTATATAAACTTCTCAAGATCACTGCGAGACGGCTCCGGAATTTCCGGAACCCTGGCCGCGTCAGGTAGAGGATCGTAGATTGCTGCCTGAGCTTCGATCTGCAATGCCCACGACAGTGCTTGCTCGAGCTCGGCACCTTCCAGACTCCCGGTTTCGGCACGTACTGCATCAGCGTATCTCCGTAGCAGGATTGCTCGTTCCCAGCGGTCCGCCTGATTCTTCATCATCTCGATGAGGAAGTGCTTGCGGTACTGGACCACTGCTCGTGCTCGGTCGTCCTCGAGCCTTCGTTGCCTGGCCTCAAGTCTCCCTTGTTCAGCTCGGCGTTGCTCGACCAACTGATGATGGCGGAGCAGGATCTCCTCCAAGATCTGGGCAAGGTCACCTTCAAGGCGATGGTCCTCCGTGTCCTTCCATGAGCTCGCCCAAAACTGTCCGCCCTTGCCATCGAGAACTAGTCCCAGTTTCTCGTCTGGTACATCGTCGAAGTCTGGGAATAGATAGCCGCGCTGCACGCGTGAGATCTCGCGCTGTGTAGGCTGATGCGGCTGCTGCAGGGTTGCCTGAGTGAACCACAACCGAAAATGGTCCTGCCCCATCCGCAGTTCGATCTCGTCGTGCCTCGCGTTGTCTCTTCGGTAGTTGTCACGATTGACCGGCTGATTCAATAGGGCCTGCAGTTCCATGCCATGTTCTCTGGCATGCGTCACTACGGCTTCAGCAAGTCTCAGGGCACGTTTCCGTGGTTCCCCGCTCACTTGGAAAGTTTCGCTATCTGTCAACGCTACGACGACGCTACTGGGGTCATATAAGTGGTGAGGTACCGGTAGAGACTCGAGTGTCTTGGTCTGCCAGGCCGGGAGCTGTTCAAGTGTCACAGTGCGTTGTCTGTCCTCAGCAAAAGTGAATGTTATCTGCAGGCCGTCAGGGATGCGGCCAAATCGTTTTGCTGCAGCCGCAAGTTGCCGGTATCTGCTCTCCTGGGCGCTTGATACGAGTAGCCGATGGCCATCGGCTTCATGGAGGGCGGACATCATCTGATCCATCGGTCCGGGCATCTTCGGCTTTGGCGCGATGCTTTTCTTCGGGGTAGCCGAAACTTGTAACGTCGGGGGCGGAGTTAGCGGAATTGCCGCGGAAGCTTCGTGGCCTTCTTCAATGATAATTTCCGCTAGGCTCAGGTCGTCGGACTGGTACGTTCGGTGATCCAGATAATGGACGCCAAGATCCGTTATCGTCGCGGACCAAGAAGCGCCGCGCCCTTTGACGACTACGAGACCCCTGTTGTGAAGCGTGCGTGCTGAGATTCGGTGGGACCAGTCGTAGTAGACCCCACCTGGGCAGCCGTCGCTAACCCATGACAATACCTGCAGCTGAGGCGAATTCAGCGAAACGAACTTTTCTGACATCATCCCATCATCCTCGAGCAATTTTCGTCGCGCCACCCTCTGAAGAGGGCCATCGAAAATGCTCGGGCAATGAAGTGCCTGACCTCATTGCCCGAGCGCTTTAGATGAGCCTGAACCTGATATTGCATATATGCAAGACCGACCGTAGGCTTGGTTGTATGGTTACTCCCACGGCGGCGTCTATCGTTACTCGAATGCGCCTCAAGCGGCAGCTCAGTAAGACGGCATTTGCTGAGCTTATTGGCCTGCCTGCTTCAACGATCACCAGGATTGAGTCGGGATTGGTTGAGCCGACATATGCGATGTTGCAGCGGATCGCTTCAGGAGCTGGATTTCAACTGACGGAAACTCTGTCTGACTCGGGCAGCGACTTGCCCTATGCGGTGGCCTTGGATCGTATCCAAAATGCCACTGGTGCAGAGCGGCGACGGCTCCTTGGGAAACTGGCTCAGACTGCGAATCTGGCTCCTATTGTAAAGAGGCCAGGTGTGCGCATCTTCGCCCTTGATTCTTCCCTCACAGAGTTCGTCCGGCGGCTTGAAGAGCAGGGGGCGAATCCCGTTGTTTCGTCATTGGAGGCTGTCTCGGGGGACGTTTCCCAGACCAGTTCCTTCACTCCCGTCGTGTATGTCGATAATCCTGAAAAGCTAATAGGTTTGCCGGCAATGTCGCCTTCTGCGAAGGCAAGTGTTGTGGTCTTGCCGTCGACGGAGAGCGCGCGCCGGTTCATGCGCAAGGTGGAGGGGACAGCCATGTTGAGTGCGGAGTGGGGGATGCTTGACGCTCTGGCTTCTCCGGGGCGCCAGGCCGATGTTGCGCTCAGCTTCCTGCCAGCGTTTGCTCAAGCAGCATGAACGATAGTTCAGGGATTCTTCGACAGCCGCGCATGGAAGATGCTAGGTATGGGGCTGAACGCTCGAGACGGCTGCTGATCACGACCATTATTGCGTTGGGTCCGTATGCAGAGGCACTAACCATTGTCGGTGCCCATGCGGTTCATGTTTGGGTCCAAAAGAAGTGGGGGCCCATTGACATGGAATCGACACGAGACGGCGATCTTGTCATCGATCCGGTCTTTGTCGCGGAAGACCCCAAAATACTAGATCTCATGGCTTCAATTGGCTTGGAGCCTGCACGGGAGGAGCGTCCAGGGATCTACGGGTATTCCAGCGAACGGGGACTGCCGTGGGAACAACGCACCACCGTGGATCTTCTGGTGCCCGAAGGGTATGCCGGCAAGAAGGGCCGAACAGCAAGGATTGTAGGACAGGACAAGGCAACGACCCGGGCTTACGGGTTGGAACTGGCAGTCCGCGACCGAGTCCTCACAGAAATATCCACGATTGACGCAGAGCCCACAATTTCCGGCAAAGCCTATGTGGCAGGTCCCGCGGCGCTCCTGATTGCCAAGGCCCATAAAGTCCACGAACGGCTGGCTGAGGCGGATCGGCGTCCGGACAGGCTACGACCGAAGGACTCCGGGGATATCGCCCTGCTGATGATGGTCACCGACGGCGCTGAAGTTGCCGAGACTATGATGTTCCATGCACGAGCACACGCCGAGATCAGCAACGTCGTCAACGAGGGAGCAAGTCACCTCATAGCCATGTACTCCGCACAGAACGCCACTCTTGTTCGTGAGCATATGGTCGACAGCTTGGCCACACGCTTTCAAGAACAGGGTTTGCTCGCTGACGTCGACACTTGGCTGGCCGCATTCTCCGCCAGATTCCAAATAATCGAAGGTAGCTAGGCGGGCCAGACGTGGGCACGTCGGGCTCTGCCGTAGGCGCTACATACGGTAAATGGCCAGGCTTGTCCAAGACCCTGACTGGACGCATGTGATGCTGAAGCCGTCGACTGGCCTGCATGGGATCTCGCTCAGAAGTCACCGATGCGGCATCGAATATTTTGGGATGGTTATGCATTGGTCTGAAACAGTGGATGAATGTAACCGACTCATTAGAAACACATTAAATTGGACGACAACTGATGGCTCTTCAGTACCATCCATTGTTGCGCGCCTTTCGCACCAACAAAGGCCAGGAACGACTTTTGACTAGTCGCAATTGACGATAGAGGCGACAGCGGGGGTCGTCGGTTGGAATGGCTCGGCGGGATGGGCGTGACGGGGCGGTTCTTACCCCTTCATCCGGACGCCGCCCGCCTGGACATGAAAGAGCCTGTCATCCGCGGGGTCGGTAACGCATCCACGCTTGAAGGCCGTGCGTGGAAGAACTCCGACGGCGGCGCTTCCGTCATTGTGATGGTCGGATTCTGCGCAGCGACCGTGGGGATTGTGGATCCGTTGTCCGTCCACGCAGGGCCTTCGAGCCGTTTATCCGTCGTCAACCTTGATGGTGGCAGCCTCAGCAGGTCCGGTTCGGTCTGGACTGCCGGGCCGGACCTGCTGAGGCACGTCGTTATTTCAGGAGTGCCTTGATGACTTCCTTGGCCACGTCCTCGCTGGACTGGGGGTTTTGCCCAGTGATGAGGTTGCCGCTGCGGACTACATGGGCACTCCAGGCGGCGCCATTTTCGATGATGGCGCCTTTATCCTTCAAGGCATCCTCAACGAACCAAGGAGTGTTTGGCCCGGTCCCACCACTGAGCTCTTCTTCATTGGTGAAAACGGTCAGGTGGCGGCCCTCGAAGGCGAACTTGCCCTCATCATCCACAGCGCTGAGAAGGGCCGCCGGACCATGGCAGAACGGGGCAATAATTTTGCCGCCCATATCTGCTGCGATCAGTAGACGGCCCAAGTCTTTGTCCTGGTAGAGATCGGTCATAGGGCCGTGCCCACCGGGCAGAACCACCGCGTCGTAGAGTTCCACGTTTACCTCCGCTAACACCAGAGGCTCAGTCAGCTGCGCGTCGATGGAGGCGATGTACGCGCGGAAACCATCGGCTCTTTCCTGGCCCCCAGCCGAATCCGGCGCCAAACTCACCTGATCCACGGTGGGCTTCACGCCTCCGGGAGTTGCAATGTGAACGGTATGTCCGGCGTCGAGCAGGGTTTTGTGGGAAACCACAAGCTCTTCTGCCCAATAACCGGTGGGGTGTTCGGTGCCATCCCGCATTGTGAGGGAATCAGCGCCGGAAACAACCATCAGTACGTTAGCCATGTTTGTGCTCCTGTTCTGCCGGGCCGTGCGGCCCAGCTGATGTTCGTGTGTAGTCATTGACGTGGTAGAAGGCTGTTAGCGTGCTGCTTCGAGCTCTGCGTACGTTGCGTCATCAAGGACGACACCGGCCGCGCCCATATTTTCTTCGAGGTGCTTGAGCGACCCGGTGCCGGGAATGGGCATCATCACCGGCGAGCGGCGCAACAGCCACGCCAGGGCGACCTGCGAGGTGGTGGCGCCGAGGCGTTTGGCAGCCTGATCGAGGGGCCCACCGGGCTGTGCCAGTTCCCCAGCGGAAATGGGTGCCCAGGGGATGAAGCCAATACCGTTTTGCTCGGCGTAGTTCAGTACGTCCTCGGAGCTGCGGTCGGTAAGGTTGTAGCGGTTCTGCACGGTAGAGACGGTGAAGTACTTCCCGGCTTCCTCAAGTTCGGCCACACTGACCTGTGACAGGCCAATCGCTCTGACTTTGCCCTCTTGCTGCAGCTCACGCAGGACCGTGAATTGCTCTTCCGGGTCCACTTTGGGATCGATCCGGTGCAGCTGGAGCAGATCCAAGGAGTCCACTTTGAGCTTTCGCAGGCTCAGCTCGGTTTGCTGGCGAAGGTATTCGGCTCGGCCCACGGGAATCCATGCGTCGGGGCCCGTGCGGGTGAAGCCGACCTTGGTGGCGATCTTCAGGCCATCCTTATAAGGGTGCAGTGCCTCGGCCAGGATTTCTTCACTGATGTTAGGTCCGTATGAATCGGCGGTGTCAATGAAGTCGACTCCGAGTTCCACGGCACGTCGGACGACGGCGATCGCGGCATTCCTGTCCGCGGGCTCACCCCAGACACCGTCTCCGACAATGCGCATGGCACCGAACCCTAAACGATGGACCGTTCCCAGATCCAAGAGATCGATGGTGGGCGATAGTTTCAGATGCTGTGAGTTCTCATGTTCCATAGGGGGCACAACCCCGTTCACTTGCCGAGTATTCCTTCATGGCTGTGGCGGGTCAGCTCGGTGGGGGCTCTTTTAACTCAGCAGTTTGCGTAGTCCAATACCGTAGCCTGCTCGTGCCACAACAGCTCCAAGGGGTCGCAGCCAGCGCGGCAGCCACGCTGGCCGCAGGCTTTGGGTCCAGGTGACCACCACGTCTTCGCCGTCCTGCTCCACTCTGGCTTGGACCTCGCCTGCCACCGGACCAAACTTCGACACCACTAGACGTCCCGGATTTCCAGCACTAGGCGCCTCGGCGCGGCGTACCAGCATGCGGTCAGCCATTTTCACTGGCCCCAGGGACGTGAGTCCAACAAATTCCAGACCATTATGCATTCGGCTTTGTGCCGGCGAGACGACGGTGAAGGGAATGGCTCGAGTGTGGCCATCCAGATCGGTCAACTTGTCCCAGACATCTTGAGCCTCTCCGGTCCGCCTAATCTGAATCGTGAACGTACCGCTGGAAGGCTCACGTGCCTTGCCCTTTCCGAGGGTTGCGTCAAGTGCCCGTGCGGCAGCAGCTCCACTGGCCAAGGCACCCTGGATGGAGGGTTCTGCGGTATCTCCGGCGATGATCACGCCGTCGATCCCACTCACTAAGGGCCGATGCCCGGGCTCAATAGAGGGCAGGGCATCCGGGATGTGGTGCCTGACCAGTAACCTCCAGCTGGGATCTTTGACTCCCATGATGCTGGCAGCTTGGGCCATAGCTTCGCTGTCATCGAGATTATGCACACCCACAGCGGTGGCTTGCACCAGATGGCGTCCGGCAGGTGCGTAGGACGGGCACACATTGGAGATCACAGAAGTGTGGGCCAACCGGGAATCTTCTCGGAGATCAAGGAAGAGGAAAGGTAACTTACTGGGACGCGCTGGCGCATCGAACCACCACGTGGTCAGAGAATTCATTCTCGGTTCTGGCTGTCCAGTGAGTCGGGCACTATCCCGGGGGCCGGCGGCCACCACCACCTGGTCCGCTAGCAGCTCCTCGCCGGAGGTACAGCGTACTCTCACGTGGCCGTCCTGGCTGCTCAGTGATTCTACAGCCGTTGAAAATCTGATCCGTTCCATGACGGGCTGGGCCAGTTGATGTGCCACTGCCGACATTCCTTGTGCCGGTAAGGACGGGATTCCTTTGACGAAATACCAGGCCAGTGTTCGAGCCGAAGAAGCCGCGGTTTTTAGATCACGGTCTGCCACCACACCCGCGAAGAATCTTTGAATGACCTTGTGTAAGGGCACTGAGAAACCAGCACGGTCAATGGTTTGCTGCAGTGTCAGTGATTCTTCGCCTGCTAGGTGATTCCAGCGGAGTAACGCACCAACATCGCTGAGTTTGGCCGTACCGCTGAATAAGCCTTTCAGATGGGACGGATGCCGGATGGGATCTGCCACTATCTGTAACCCAGACTCATCGCGGACTGCAACGCCGCGTCCTGATGGATGAAGGTCAAGGTCTTTGAGGTTCAGCGCCCGCCGAGCGTTTGGGTAAGCCGGGTTGATGAGCTGAAACCCTCGGTCGCACAGGAACCCGTCAATGATTTCTGTGTCGACACGGCCCCCGACTCTAGAGGATGCCTCCAAGACCGTGACCTCATGCCCTTGCCCGACGGCCAGTGCCGCAGCACGCAGCCCCGCTAGCCCCGCGCCAATCACAATTACCTTCACAGCGTTCTCCTACTTCGGTCAGGAGTCATCGTCTTATTTCGTGTCACTACCAAAGCTAACTGCCGTTGGCAGAGCTGAGCTTCGATCGACTGCGGAAAGTCTGAAAAGATCGACATTTTTCACCATCAAACCTCCCTTGCCTCGGAAAATTCAACTTACTGTATAACAATTTTTCCAATAATAAGAGGCACATGGTGGATGCAGGTTTCTCACCGTCTATTTCTGTGTGCGGATTTAACTAGGGTGTTTGCGGCAATCCCTCTCCTAAAGGCCAAATATCGCCGCTTTGCGCACAGGCGTGTTCCGCTTGATTCACTGAAGGGCCTCACTACGGTTATAGAATCGGCAGATGAATGATTCTTCGTTGGAGCCCGTTGCCGTTGTCGTCAAGAAGACAGTGGCCCGCTCACTCATGGCGTTCGCCGCCGTCCAGGGCGCAGTTATCGGCGGACTCGTTGTCCTTGACATGGTCAAAAAGAAGGGCCGTAGCAAGCGCAAGGGCTTTCCCCACCCGGGCATTTTTAACACGAGCATCGCCGATTCCGATATTACGACGTACACCTTCGGCGCGGACCTGTACCGAGACATGCTGCAGGCGATCCGCGACGCAAAAGATAGCATTCTGATCGAGACGTTTATCTGGAAAAATGATGAAACGGGTCAGCAATTCAAAGACGCCATCAATGAGGCGGCTGGTCGGGGCATTAAGGTCTACGTCATCTACGACGGTTTCGCGAACTTGGTCGTTCCGCCCTCATTTTTTCAGTTCCACCCGGATGTCTACGTCCACCGATTCCCCGTGCTGCGCACCTCCATGCTTACCAAGACTCTGCGTAGCACCGGACTGGATCATCGCAAACTCCTGATCGTTGACGAGCAGATAGGGTTCGTGGGCGGCTACAACATCGGGTCCCTGTACGCCACGGAATGGCGGGACACCCATCTGCGTCTGGTGGGCCCGTCCGTCTGGGATCTGCGTCAGGCCTTCGTGAACGTCTGGAACGAAATGGCAACAGGATCCACCCCGGAAATTCCCCATACCAGCCCGGATGTGTGGGAACCACGGATCCGCGCGGTCAACAACATCCCGGCTAATCTTGTCTACCCGATCCGCGGCGTCTACTTGGACGCAATCACCCGCGCCAATGACCATATCTACGTCACCATGGCCTACTTCATCCCGGATCAGCAGATCCTGCGGGCCTTACAGGCTGCCAGTCGGCGCGGGGTGGACGTGCGGATCATCCTGCCCAAGGACTCCAACCACGTGCTCTCCGACTGGCTATCACGGGGGTTCTACCGGTCCCTGCTCGAGGACGGGGTGACCATCCTGCTCTACCGCGACGCGATGATCCACGCTAAAACGGCCACCATCGACGGCAGCTGGTCAACCGTGGGCAGCGCCAACATCGACAGGCTGAGCTTGACCGGGAACTATGAGATCAACCTAGAAATTCACGATGAAGATTTCGCCGAGGACATGCAGGAAATATTTGAAATCGACAGCCGGAATTGCAAGGAATTGACCATGTCGGATTGGCACCATCGCTCCCCGCTGGCCCGGTTCAGCGAAACCGTTCTGATTCCTCTGCGCCCTCTTCTCTAAGAGCTGTCTGGCTGTGGGTGCCAAGGCGGGTGTGGACGCACCGTGACCAAGCAGCCCACTCACAGCACGACCGAGCCGGTGACGGAGGTCCAGAAGCTCACCGACAGCAGCGCCGCGGTGGCATCCACTGCCACCGCGGATACCTCAGCTCTTAGCTACGATTCTTAGCCACGATGGCCGCGCTGTGGCCTGGCAGTTCAAGCCGCGGCTCAGCGCCGACAGCTGTTAGCAGGGTCCCGTCATCTGTAACAAGGCGCACATGCTGTCCTCGCACCGGCAGGTGTGCTGTCCTGGGGGAGAAGTTCAGGGCTATATCGAGCCCGCCCCTGCGCACTACCAGCCACTTCGCATCTTCATCAAAGACAACCGACGTGGTTTCGAAGCCTGGCTGGCTGAGTTCGGGTGTGGTCCGTCGCAGCGAAATAAGCCGTCGATACAAGTCCAAAAGGCGAGCATGATCGCCGTCGAACATTTCTGACCAGTTGAGTTTGGACCGGGCGAACGTCTCAAGATCCTGCGGGTTCGGGACCACCTCTGGGTCCCATCCCATGGCCGCAAACTCTTCCAACCGGCCCGTTGCTGTGGCTTCAGCCAGCTCTGGCTCGGGATGTGAGGTAAAGAATTGCCAAGGTGTGCTGGCCCCGTATTCCTCTCCCATAAACAACATGGGGGTGAAGGGGGACGTCAGTGTGGCTACGGCAGTTACGGCCAGCTGCCCGTAGCCTAGTGTCTGTGACAGGCGATCACCGGCAGCACGGTTACCGATCTGGTCATGGTTCTGGTTGAAGACCACCAATGCTGAGGGATGCACGGCTGCTTTCCTGATCGGGCGGCCGTGATGGCGGCCCCGGAAACTGGAGTAGCTCCCGTCGTGGAAGAACCCGTATTGGACTACCTTGGCCAACGCCGCCACTGAATCAAAATCAGCGTAGTAACCTGCAGTTTCGCCGCTAACATTGACATGCAGAGCATGATGGAAGTCATCACTCCATTGCGCTCGAAGCCCGTAGCCGTTCTCCGACTGCGAGTACAGCAGCCGCGGATCATTGAGATCCGATTCCGCGATCATGGTTATAGGGCGCCCGGTCTCAACAGAGACGGCCTGGGCCATCTCTGCCAGCTCTTCTAAAAGCGGCAGGGCCCGTTCATCCTGCAATGCGTGAACGGCGTCCAGCCGAAGTCCGTCCACATGGTAGTCCCTCAGCCACATATCAGCGTTCTGTAGAATGTAGCCTCGGACGGTATCTGAACCGGGGCCGTCCAAATTTAGCGAATCTCCCCACGTATTGCCGCTACCATCCTTGAGGTATGGGCCAAAGCGGGGAAGGTAGTTCCCACTAGGGCCCAGATGGTTGTACACCACGTCTTGGATGACTCCGATCCCGGCCCTGTGGGCGGCGTCAACAAAGCGCTGGTAGGCTGCTGGGCCGCCATACCCCTCATGGACCGCGTACCAAAGCACCCCGTCGTATCCCCAGTTGTGGGTGCCGTTGAAACCATTGACGGGGAGCAGCTCGATGAAGTCAATGCCGAGCTCTACTAAATAGTCCAGTTTCATGGCCGCCGCATCCAAGGTGCCAACCTCGGTGAAAGTGCCCACGTGCAGCTCATAAATCACCGCACCGCTAAGCTCCCGCCCCTGCCACGCCGCGTCCTGCCAGTCGTGGGCGGTGGGATCGAAAGTGCGCGAGAGCGAGTGGACCCCGTGGGGTTGGCGGCGTGAGACAGGATCCGGCAGGGGAGCAGTATCGCCATCCAGCAAATAGCCGTAGTCCACTTCCTCGTCCACCGGGGCACTAGTGGCGGCCCACCAGCCCTCATCCCCGGGTGCCCCGTCGAGCCGCCGGGTCATGGCATATTCGGTCCCACCGGCCAGCAGAGTCACTGTTTCTGCTGCCGGGGCCCACACATCGAAGCGTCCTCGCCGTGGTGTTTGATGGGTCACTACACTCTCCTTGTCGTCGTCGACCTGTCCACCGGGGTGGCTGCCGGGGGTCGATCAGCTGGCTAGGGTTCAGGTTAGGGTTAGGCCTCGGGTTTCAGCAGCGCTACGGGGTAGCGGGAAAGAATCTCTCCGACCGGGACCTCGCCAGCTTCGAAGCTGCGGCATGTCAGCTCATCAGACATGTCGCCGGCCAGCCGGATATGCGTCCCCTGCCAGCCGCCGCTCTGTTCCAGCCCATAGGGGAGCCTGGTTGCCAGTGTCATCACACCACGACCGCCGTCGTCGCCGTCGCGATTGAAGGCGAGCAGGTGTTTAGCTGCCGGGCCCTCGGCGTGCACGGGATTGTAGCCGCGGAATAGTTCCGGGCGCGTACGGCGCAGGCGCAGGCTCCGCGAGGTCACCAGCAGTTTTGTTTCCTCCTTCATGGCCGACGCCGGGAGCTCACCGTCGTCCAACGACACCAGCATCCGCTGGCGCACAGAGAAATCGACGGGCCGGCGATTATCCGGATCTGTCAGGGAGCGGTCCCACAATTCGGTGCCTTGGTAGACGTCCGGCACGCCGGGCATGGTCAGTTGAACGATTTTGGCGCCCAAGGAATTGGAAGCCCCGTAGGGTTCCAACAAGGCAACCAGCGCCTCCAGCTCCTGGTGTGCCTCAGGGTTGTCGAACGCGGCATCGACCACCTTCGCTAATCGCTCCTCGAAGCGCTCCTGCGGGTGGGCCCAATCGGTTGATTTTCCCGCTTCCCGGGCTGCCTTTTCAGCGTAGGCGTGAAGCCTGTCGCGGTCCGCCGGCCAGACACCGGCAATGGCCTGCCACAGCAAGTTAGCTAACGGTCCATCGGGCAGCGGCGCCAAGGCTTGCATGCGATGCACAAACTGACCCCATACTGCAGGCAGTTCCGCCAGAACAGAGATTCGGGCTCTGGTGTCCTCACTTCGTTTGGTGTCGTGGGTACTCAAAGTTGTCATGGAAAGCGGGATCTGTTCCAGCCGGCGGCGCATCCGAGCGTGGAATTCTGCAGGCGCGATGGCAAACTCCGTGGGGTCCGCACCCACCTCCGTCAACGTACCAAGGCGGTTGTGGCGGAAGAACGCCGTGTCTTCCACTCCCTTGGCCATGACCATGCCAGAAGTTTGCTGGAAGCGGCGGCCCAGCTCTGCGCCGTCGCCCGGGCCCACCTCTAGCAGCAGCGGCAGAAGAGTCTCCACGGCGTCCTGCATGTCGGGGCGACGGCGGGCAGCCTCTTCGCATGCCGACCGCAAAATATCGGCGCCCTCGGGCAGATATGTCCGGTAGACGGGGAAGCAGGCGATGATTTCAGAGAGCGCGTCGGCCCAGTGTTCAACGCCCAGTTTGGCGTTCTCAGGCACCAGACGGGCCAGTCGCAGCATTTCAGAATGCAATATTCCATCCGTGACGCGTCGCTTAGTGCCGTGGATGGTCTCTTCATAATCAGGTATTGGAGCGCCGCGCAGACTAGCGCTGACAGCATCTATACCCGGCTGTCCGGTCTTATCAATAAAAACCCGGTCTATGTCCGCCAGCGCGTCATAACCTGTTGTACCCTCGCACTGGAAACTTTGGGGAAGATCCTCTCCCGGTTCAAGGATCTTCTCCACCAGCACATACTTGCCGTCGATGCCCTCCCTGAGTCTGTGCAGGTAGCCTTCTGGATCGGCTAGGCCGTCGGGGTGATCGATGCGCAGCCCGTCAACAAGATCCTCATCGAACCACCGCAGAATTTCCTGATGGGACTGAGCGAAAACTTCGGGGTCCTCCACACGCAGGCCGGCCAACGAGTTCACAGCGAAGAATCTGCGGTAGTTCAAGTCTGAGTCTGCCCGACGCCACCCAATCAGTTCGTAGTGCTGCTTGGCATGGATCTCGGCGGCGGTTTCACCCGCCGAGAACGTTCCCTCCGCCAGAGGGAATCGGTTCTCGTAATAGCAGAGCTCGCCATCTTTGATGTCTAGGGCAGCCACATCTTGGTCATCTGCCAAGACAGGGATTCGGATGCGCCCCGCCCCGGCAGCCCAATCGACGTCGAATGCCTTGGCCCACGGCGAGTCCTGACCCTCTTTCAGGAGGGACCACCACCACGGGTTCTGATGGGGTGTGGCTACGCCCATGTGATTGGGCACAATGTCCACCAGAACGCCTAGGCCGGCCTCGCGCGCCGCCTGCGAAAGCGCAGCCAGGCCTCCGGGGCCTCCCCGCTCCGCATCTATGGTGGAGGTGTCGGTGACGTCGTAACCGTGTGTTGAGCCTTTCTCCGCCGTCAGGATGGGGGACAGGTACACCCAGTCCACGCCCAGCAGCTTTAGGTATGGCACGGTATTGGCGGCATCGTACAACGTGAAGTCCGCGTTCAGCTGCAGCCGGTACGTGGATGTTGGGGTTCTCATGAGGAGTCTCCTTGCGGTGCTGAGTCGCTTGGGGGCTGGTTCTCGCTATCGGTCGTCATGGCAGCCAGGGACGCAGCGGCCGAGTAGTCAACTAGTTCCTCAGGTCCGGAATAAGCGCGGAGAACCATCGTGGACTTTCCGGCCAGTTCAACCGTGGCGCCAGCGTCGGACACCTCTGCATCGGCGTCACCGGCGGTGTCCACCAGAATCTCCCACGACGGCGAGTATTCCTTCGCGGGGAGCGTGAAATTCAGAGCCTGATCGTCGGCATTGAACAACATCAGGAAGCTCTTGTCTGCGATGCGACGTCCCCGGCTGTCTTTTTCCCTGATGCCTTCTCCGTTATAGAAGACGCCAATGGAGCGGCCAAATCCGCTGTCCCAGTCTTCGGGTCGCATGTCAGCGCCGTCTGGCCTGATCCAGCCAATATCAGGGAGAGCTTCGCCTTCTCCGCGCAGAACCGGGCGGCCGTCGAAGAACCCGCGACGCCTGAAAACGGGGTGGTCTCTTCGGATCTGGTTTACTTTGGCCGTGAACTCCACCAGGGGCTGGTCCACAGCGTCCCAATGCACCCAGCTGAGCTCAGAATCTTGACAGTAGGTGTTGTTGTTGCCTTGCTGGGTGCGGCCCAGTTCATCGCCGTGTACAAGCATGGGAACGCCTTGGGAGAGCAGCAAGGTAGTGATGATGTTGCGTTGCTGGCGCGCGCGCAAAGTCAGCACAGAGGGGTCGTCGGTAGGACCTTCCACTCCACAGTTCCAGGAGCGGTTGTGCGACTCCCCGTCGTTGTTGTCTTCGCCATTGGCCTCGTTGTGCTTCTCGTTGTAAGAGACCAAGTCACGTAGGGTGAATCCGTCGTGGGCCGTGACGAAGTTAATGGAGGCCACTGGCCGTCGTCCGGAATTTTCATACAAGTCCGCGGAGCCGGTCAGCCGGGACGCGAACTCGGCGAGTGTTGCCGGTTCTCCGCGCCAGAAATCCCGTACGGTGTCCCGATACTTGCCGTTCCACTCGGTCCACTGGGGAGGGAAGTTGCCCACCTGGTAACCGCCTGGTCCCACGTCCCAAGGTTCAGCAATGAGTTTCACCTGGGAAATGACCGGATCCTGCTGGATCATCTCAAAGAAGGTGGAGAGCTTGTCCACGTCGTAGAATTCTCTCGCTAGGGTGGACGCCAAATCGAAGCGGAAGCCGTCAACGTGCATTTCCAGCACCCAGTAGCGCAGGGAGTCCATGATGAGTTGCATGGAGTGAGGGTGGCGGACGTTCAGCGAATTTCCGGTACCTGTGTAGTCCATGTAGTACTGAGGGTCATCTTCGACCAGTCGGTAATATGCGGGGTTGTCGATGCCCTTGAAGGACAAGGTAGGTCCCATATGGTTACCTTCGGCGGTGTGGTTATAGACCACATCGAGGATGACTTCGATCCCAGCCCTGTGCAGATCACGGACCATGGCCTTGAATTCTTGGACTTGGCCGCCATGGTCACCGGAGGAGCTGTAGGTGTTCTGAGGCGCGAAAAAGCCGATGCTGTTGTAGCCCCAATAGTTACTGAGCCCCTTCTCTACCAACGTGCCATCGTTGACAAATTGGTGGACAGGCATGAGCTCGATGGCGGTGATGCCAAGTTTTTTGAAATGATCCAGCATCACCGGATGGGCGACGCCGGCATAGGTGCCGCGTTGCTCTTCCGGTATTTCAGTCTGGAGCGCAGTAAGTCCCTTGACGTGAGCCTCATAAATAACGGACTCATGGTAGGGGATGCGTGGCTGGCGATCTCCGTCCCAACTGAAGAACGGGTTGATGACCACGCTATACATGGCATGCGGTGCTGAATCTTCTTCCTGCCGCTCGTCTGGTTGATCGAACTGGTAGGAAAACAGGGCCGGATCCCAGTCGATCTGGCCGTGGATGGACTTTGCGTACGGGTCCATGAGTAGTTTGTTAGGGTCGAAACGCAGACCCTGCGCGGGGTCATACGGTCCATGAACACGGTAGCCATATTGCTGGCCGGGTTGAACTTCAGGAAGATAACAGTGCCAAACATGGCCATCCACTTCCTCCATCTCGATGACGGTTTCGGAATAATCTTCGGCGAGAAGGCACAACATCACTTTCTCGGCACGTTCGCTGAAGAGTGAAAAGTTGGTGCCCGTTCCATCAAAGGTGGCTCCCAATGGGTAGGCATTTCCAGGCCAAACTTCCATGCGTCCTCCAAAGAAACAGATCAGTGTTGTGTGGTTTCACAGGCGATTTCAGATCGTCCACGTCACCATACCTGATCGATAGGGGTAATTTGTGAGATTGATAAGGGAAATTTGTGGGTCGGCGCCTGCTAGGACTGATGCCTTAAAGGCAAGGCGGCACACCGAGGCGTCGGTTAGCGCTAACTGGGCTCTGTTACCCCGGTGCGGGGAATAGTCGCAGTCGCTGCTATTTACCTCAGCGACGCGGACACGGTTCGGGTGACGTCACCCGAGCCTCTGTTACGTTCCACGACGGACTTGCGCGCTCACGGCACGTCTTGGGACGGGGACTCCCAGTACTCCATCAATGACCAAGGGGCGCGCAATTCTGACATTCACGAACCTTTCCTGCTCCCTTAACCCAGAATTCACGCGGGAAGTGATTGGATGGAGTTTCATGAGAGGGACACGGCAAACGCCGCATCCACCCGACCATTAAGGTAGTCATGGATTTCATCGAGGCGGAGCATCCTCGACCGCGTCACTTCCTGCTTCACATGAGTGACACTCACTTGCTGGGTGGTCCGGACCTGTTGTACGGGGCGGTGGACAGCGAGGAACTATTGCGCCAAACTTTCGCTGAGATCGCTGCGTCGGGGATCCGCCCGGACGCGCTGGTCTTTACGGGCGACCTTGCCGATAAAGGCGAGCCGGAGGCGTACGCCAAACTGCGCCGGATCGTGGAGCCCGCCTGCCAAGCCTTAGGTGCCCAGGTGATCTGGGCGATGGGGAATCATGACCACCGTGGAAACTTCCGGACGGGCCTGTTGGCGGAACCCGCACATGACGCGCCCGTGGACCACAGCTACTCTTTGAACGGGCTGCGGGTCATCACCTTGGACACGTCGGTGCCTGGATTCCACCACGGTGAACTTGACGCGGACCAGCTGGAGTGGCTGGCCGGCGAACTTTCCACGCCAGCCCCTGACGGAACGATCCTGGCCCTCCATCACCCGCCTGTGCCCAGCGTTCTGGACCTCTCCGTGCTGGTGGAGCTGCGCCGACAGTCAGAGTTGGCCGCAGTGCTGCGCGGCTCGGACGTACGCACCATCCTGGCGGGCCATATGCATTACTCGACGACCGCCATGTTTGCCGGGATCCCGGTCTCCGTCGCCTCGTCCACCTGCTACACCCAAGACCTCAACGTACCTGTCGGAGGCATCCGCGGCCGTGATGGCGGGCAGTCCTTCAATTTAGTCCATGTGTACGAACACACCATTGTTCACTCAACTGTGCCGCTGGGATCCGGCCAGACAGTCGGTCAGCGTGTTAGCGCCGAGGAAACACAAAGCCGCTTGGCTGCGGCCGGTGTGAGAATCCCTGACCCCGCGCAGCGCACCACAGACATCCCTATCCAGGCGCAACGGCGGGGTCTGGCGCCGCGCTAAACGTGGTGGAATATCCCGGCAGTGGCCGGCGCACTATTTCTCCCAAGGTGCCACAATGGGGAAGTACTTCTGCAGGAAGTCCGTGACGAGTTCGGCGCGTTCGTCGGCAGGGACCTCTGGAAAGCTGCCGTCGTTGAGGCAAAAGAAGTCTGTGTTGCGTTTGGCCAGTAGCTTGGGCAGGTACTTGAGCCCTGCTCGCACCGTCGTGTCGACATATTTCACCTTCGCGTCCGTTTGAACGGTTGCCTTGCCTGTGAGCAGCCCGTAGTAGTGGTACAGCGAATTGGTGACGGAAATATTCTCCGCCGCCCGGAATCTGCTGGCCGCGGTGGCCCTGAATTCCTTAGGGAATTCTTGCTCCATCTCCGCCATGACACTGCGTCGCAGCGGTGTGGCGGCATGTTCTAGGTGCCGGGTAGTTATACGCCCAAACCGGTCCCAGAGTAGCTTCCGGTTCACCCGGGCCGCGTTCTCGAAGCCGCTACGCTGGTCGTCGTTCTCGCCCAGGCCGATCCTAGTCTCAGCTTCAATGAACTTCGTGATCCCGCCGGGTGTGTAGAACATCTCAGGGCTGACAGGACGGCCGAAGAACATGTCGTCATTGGAGTACAGGAAGTGTTCGGACAGGCCGTCGATGTGGTGCAGTTGGCACTCCACGGCCTGCGAATTGTGTGTGGGCAGCACCGACGGGTCGGCGAAGAACTCTTCACTGCGAACCACCGTCACCGACGGGTGCTCGGTCAGCCACGACGGGGTCGGAGAGTCCGTGGCGATAAAGATGCGGCGAATCCACGGCGCGAACATGTAGACAGAGCGCAGGGCATACTTGAGCTCGTCGATCTGCCGGAACCTAGCCTCGTGGTCGTCGCCCTCACCCAGCACGACGCCCTTCATCTGGGAGCGCCGTGCGGCTATGTATTCCGGCGAACTGCCGTCCACCCAAGAGAAAACAAGGTCAATGTCAAAGCCTATGTCGGCGGCATGATCGGCAAACATGTTTTCAATGGTTGGCCAGACGTGGCCATAGCGTTCCACCGTGCCGCGCATGGCGTCCTGTGCCAACAATGTGCGCCGGGTCAAGGAGTTCTCGATGGGCAGCACCAGCTGGTCCCCTTCATAACTCCACAGTTCAATCTGGACCCCCAGAGACGCTCCATAGCTCAGTCCGCCCTCGGGCTCCCATCTGGGTCGGTACAATCGCAAGATCCGGGATTGGCGGTTTTTGGCCAGCCTCCCATCGGCTACCAGCAGTGCGGTCTTCTTCCGGGCGTCAACGGTCATCGCATAGAACGGTTCGCGGGCGCATGCCGCAACAAGGGCATCGCGCAGCGCGGCCCGGTGCTGCCAGTCCACGGAGATAACAGGCCGTTCATCGTTGCCGCGCACCAGCAGATAGTCCAGCCCGGCCGCTTCTAAGGCGACTCGAATGAACAGCAGGTCTTCCACCATGGCTTCGTTGGGTGTGCGGTTGTGGTTGATCAGGACGTAACGGCCACGGTGCTGGACGACGTCGGCCCTATCCTTGAAGCGGTCGACGGCTGACGGCGGGGTTTCCTCAAGGAGGTCCAGGTCGTCGTCGGATGCAGGGTTGCCGTAATAAACATCATGCGCGGCATTCACGTCTGTAATGGGAACTCCAATTCTGTGTAGAAACTTACAGTGCCGAAAGAGGCGTCTCTTTGAATGATAATCCCTGGATGCCACGGGCGGCCTCAACGACTTTCGGGACGCGGGCGCGCAAGTGGTATCTCTATTCCTCGCCACCTAGTGCGAGGAATATTCTCGAGACATCCGAGACAATCCGAAGCGAAGCGTCTAGGTACGTGAGCAGTTTTGCGATCCCGGCCACGCCCAACCCGCGCCCGGTCTTTACCTAGGGTAGACAGCCTCAGCCGGGGGCGGGGCCGGGGGCTGGGGCTACGCCCGGACCATGCCTAGGAGCCTGGCGAAGATCCCTTCACCGTCGTCGGCAATACCGTCGTGGTGGAAGTCGGCGGTTTCCCAGACCTGGAGACAGTTGACGGCTGCGGCGGTGGCCATGGAGATCTCGCGATCCACGAAAATATCGTCGCTATAGACGGCGGCGGCTACGGGCACGGTGTTCTTGGCCAATTGTGCAACGTTGTACAGCGGCCCCCAACCCTCGGTACGGACGGCCAGCGCATCTGCCAGCTCCTTCAAGGGGACTAGCGCCGGGTCCTGTTCGAAGTACCACGGGAAGATGGCTTCACCGGTGAGTAGCGGCTCCGGCGCATCGGGCAGGAAGTCCGGATTCGCAGCAAGCACACGGGCGGCCGCCCAGTTACTGGGGGAGTCCTGCACATAAATGGACTCATGCATCAGCGCGTACAACGGATTCGCTGCACGGCTCACATAGGCCGAGACGGTGCTCAAGAACGTGTCCGAGAGCCGGACGCCGTCGACAGCGGGCGTGAACGCATCCTCAAGCACGAAGTGCAGGGCATCAAAGCGGGTATTGCCGCCCAGATAGCTGCCTAACATTTGCACACGCTCGGGTGTGAGACGCTCACCCGTGGGCAACAGCTCCTGGACTTCGGCGGTGTGCCGCATGATGCGGGTCAGCAGTTCGCGGTCTTCCGGGTATTTGGCAAAGTACTCGGCGTTGCGGGTCCGCAGCCGGCCGAACGTTGCCTCATAAACTTGATCCGCCGGGCCCGTCAGCGGTCCCAGACCGCCGGTGATGAGCGCCTCACGGACGCCCAACGGTGCGAAGGAGAGGTACGTCAAGGCGCAAAAGCCGCCATAGCTTTGGCCAAAAATAGTCCACGGTACGGAGCCCAATGTGGCTCGGATGAGCTCGGCATCGGCCACAATATCCGTGGCTCTAAAATGCGAGAGGTAGTCAGCCTGAGCCGCCACATCGCCCTCGAGTGGCAGGGTTTGGCGTGTGGCGGGCGTGGACAGTCCGGTGCCGCGCTGGTCGAGCATCAGCACGCGGAAATGCCGGGTGGCCTCGGCGAGCCAGCCGTTCAAACCGGCGGGGCGGCTGCCTCGACCGCCCGGTCCTCCCTGCAAGAACAGCAACCAGGGAAGGTCGTCGGCTTCAATGCGAGCATCACTGAGTTCGCGCGCAAACACCTCGATAGTGGGACCTTCAGGCTGAGCATGATCCAACGGAACCGTGAAGAAATGATCGCGCATGCGCACGCCGCGGATGGTGTACGCCTCGGAGCTGGCCATTTCGGACAGGACAGTAAAGGAATCGCTCATGAGTGGGCCCCAGCGGTTTCGACTGAAGCGGAAACGCCAGCGGACGCCGGAGCGCCAAAGTCAGCCAGCGCCTCACCGTCCAAACGGAACACCGACCACCCGTCCATGGGGGCCGCCCCGAACGACTTATAGAAGTTGATGGACGGCTCATTCCAGTCCAGCACGCTCCACTCCATGCGCGCGTACCCACGTTCAACCGTGATCTGCGCAAGGTGCTTGAGGAGCATCTTTCCGTATCCGCCGCCACGCGCCTCGGGCCGCACATACAGGTCCTCGAGATGGATCCCGTGCGTGCCCTCCCACGTTGAATAGTTCAGGAACCACAGCGCAAAACCCACAATGGGCTCGCCGGCAACGGGGGAGTCCACCACGTGCGCAAACACCTGCGGATTCTCGCCAAACAAGCTGGCGTGGAGCATCTCAGGCGTGTTCTTCACGGCGTCTGGCTCTTTCTCATAGACAGCCAGATCATGGATCATGCCAAGGATTGCGGGGACATCTGAGGGCACAGCAGTGCGAAGCAAAGTCATGCCTTGAGCTTATCGCGCGCCTCTACATCCGGCTGAATCCCTTGAAGAGTACGACGGCGGCACCTGCCTCATTCGATGCGTCCAGATCCACTGTGGCATTCATAAACCAATCGTGGTTGCCTGCCGGGTCAACAATGGTTTGGCGCACTTCCCAGGTTTCGGCGGATGGGGCGATGTGTAACAACGCGGGTCCGCGGGCGGCCGGGCCGGACTCAAGGTACTCGTGTTCGTCCCAGTACTCATCGAGAGCGTCGGCCCAGCGGTCCGCATCCCAGCCGTGTTCGCCGTCGAGCTTCCCCAAGGTCTCATAGTCATCATCGGCAGCGAGTTCCACGCGGCGGAACATCTCGTTGCGGACCATGACCCTAAAGGCACGGGCGTTATCTGTCAGGTTCGGCGGGGCAGGCGGCAGTGCGGTTTCCGCCAGCGTGGCTCCATCGGTAGAATCGCCGCTGGTCATCTTCTCCCACTCATCCAAGAGGCTGGAGTCAACCTGGCGGACCAGCTCGCCCAGCCAGGAGATGATGTCCTCGAGATCTTCGCGCAGCGCATCCTGCGGGACGGTCTGGCGCAGGGCCTTGTAGGCGTCCGTGAGGTAGCGCAGTACGATGCCCTCGGACCGGGCCAGCGAATAGTACTGGACGTATTCGCCGAAGTTCATGGCGCGTTCATACATGTCGCGAATGATCGATTTCGGGCTCAGCTCGAAGTCGCCCATCCACGGAGATGCCTTGCGGTAGACATCAAAAGCGCCAAAAAGCAGCTCCGAAAGCGGCATGGGGTAGGTAACCTCGTCGAGGATGGCCATGCGCTCGTCGTACTCGATGCCCTCACTCTTCATGGCTGCGACCCGCTCGGTGCGCTCACGCTTGAGTTGGGCCGAGAGGATTTGGCGCGGCTTCTCCAGCGTGGACTCAATGACGGAAATGACATCTAGGGCGTAGCTGGGCGATTCCTGATCCAGCAAGTCCAGGGCAGCCAAAGCGAAGGGGGAGAGTGGCTGGTTGAGGGCGAAGTTCATCTGCAGGTGCACGGTGAGGCGCACCGTGCGGCCATCTGATTCAAGTTCATCCTCGGGGATGCGCTCTACCACCCCGGCGCCAAGGAGTTCGCGATACATGCCGATGGCCTTGCGCATCAGCACTCGCTGCTTGGACGGTGATTCGTGGTTGTCGGTGAGCAACGCCTTGGCCGCTTGGAACGGATCACCGGGGCGTTCCAGCAAGTTCAGCAGCATGGCGTGCGTGATGGTGAAGCTGGAGGTCAGCGGCTCCGGCACGGATTCGGCCAGACGTGTGAATGTGGGCTCACCCCAGCTGACAAAACCCTGCTGCGGCTTCTTCTTAACCACTTGGCGCAGCTTCTTCTGATCGTCGCCGAACTTGGCAACGGCCTTCGCCATGGCCTTGGTGTTCTCAATGACGTGATCGGGGGCCTGGACAATGACGGTGCCGGCGGTGTCATAGCCGGCGCGGCCTGCGCGGCCCGCGATCTGTTGGAACTCACGCACCTGCAAAACGCGAGTGCGGACGCCGTCGTACTTGCTCAAGGCGGTGAGAAGTACGGTGCGGATGGGGACGTTAATGCCCACGCCCAGGGTGTCGGTGCCGCAGATGACCTTCATCAGACCAGCTTGGGCCAGCTGCTCCACGAGACGGCGGTACTTGGGCAGCATGCCAGCGTGGTGGACGCCAATGCCGTGGCGGACCAAGCGGTTCAGGGTTTTGCCGAAGCCTGCGGAGAAGCGGAAGCCGGCTATGAGATCGGCGATCTTGTCCTTCTCTTCACGAGTGCACACGTTAATGCTCATGAGCGTCTGGGCGCGGTCGATGGCCTCGGCCTGGCTGAAGTGAACAACATAAACAGGGACCTGCTTGGTGGCGAGTAGTTCCTCGAGAGTCTCGTGGACGCCGGTCTGCACGTAGTAGTAATGCAGCGGGATAGGACGCTCGCCCGAGGAAACGGTGGTGGTCTCGCGGTTGGTCAGTTCGGTGAGTTCTGTTTCAAAACGGCTGACATCGCCCAAGGTGGCGCTCATGAGCAGGAATTGCGACTGCGGCAGTTCCAACAACGGCAACTGCCACGCCCAACCGCGCTGCGGGTCTGAGTAGTAGTGGAACTCGTCCATGATGACCACGCCCACATCGGCATCTTCGCCCTCGCGCAGCGCAATATTCGCCAAGATCTCGGCCGTGCAGCAGATGATCGGCGCGTCCTGGTTCACGGAGGAATCACCGGTGATCATGCCAACGTTCTCGGCACCAAAGATCTCGCACAGAGCGAAGAACTTCTCAGAGACCAGCGCCTTAATGGGAGCCGTGTAGTAGCTGGCGGCACCGCGGGCCATGGCGTTGAAGTGCGCGGCAATGGCCACCATTGACTTCCCAGAACCCGTGGGCGTCGACAAAATCACGTTGTTACCGCTAACCAACTCCAGCGCGGCCTCTTCCTGAGCGGGGTACAGCTCCAACCCCCGGTCTAAAGTCCACTCCAAAAACGCGTCCAGTACGTCGTCGTCGGTGGAGGTCTGCGGATTCAGGGTGGCAAGCTGTTCAAGAAGATTCATGGTCATCCCAGCTTAGGCGTTCTCGTGTGCGGCGGGGGACAGGCTGTGGCAGGATAACGCCATGACGGATCAACCATTTGTGTGGGAACCAACTCAGTACCTTAAGTTTGGTGATTTCCGCGACAGGCCCTTCTTCGATCTGATCTCCCGGATTGGGGCTACGGCGCCGGCGCGGGTGGTCGATCTTGGCTGCGGGCCGGGCAATCTCACGGCCACCTTGGCGCAGCGCTGGCCGCAAGCCTCTGTGCTGGGTCTGGACAGTTCCCCCGCCATGGTGGCGCAGGCGCAGGGGCTCATGGCGCCCGCGGACGACGGCGGCGCCTCCTTGGCCAGCGGCCCCCGCCCCACGCCGGGGCTGGCTTTTGTCCAAGGCGACATAGCCCGTTGGGTGCCGGATCCGGACACTGATGTGGTTGTTTCTAACGCTGCCCTGCAATGGGTGCCGGGGCATCGCGAACTCATGGCTGGCTGGTTGGTTACCATGCACCCTGGTGCGTGGCTGGGAGTGCAGGTCCCCGGAAACTTTGGGGCGCCGTCGCACGTGTTAATGCGAGAACTGGCCCAAAGTTCGCGGTGGCGAAAGCAGCTTAGTGGAGTCCTGCAGCATGAAGATGCGGTGGCGGAACCTGCCGTCTATCAGGATCTGTTTCTCAGTGGCGGGGCCTTGGTTGACGTGTGGGAGACAACGTACAGCCAACTTCTACAGGGCGAAAACCCTGTCCTTGAGTGGGTTCGAGGGACGGCACTGAGACCCGTTTTGGGGACTCTATCTCCTAGCGAAGCTGCCGAGTTTGAGGGTCAGTATGCCTCGTTGGTGGATGAGGCATATCCACGCGGAGAGCATGGCACCAACTTTGAGTTCCGGCGAATTTTCATGGTGGGAGAGAAGCAATGAGTGAGCTAGAACAGTTTCCGCAGGACTGGCAGCGGGCGCTGGTGTTGGTTGCACACCCGGATGACCCGGAATACGGGATGGGGGCTGCGGTGGCGCAATGGACGGCGGAGGGCAAAGACGTCAGTTACGTTCTGGCTACTCGCGGTGAGGCCGGAATTGCGGGCCTAGCGCCAGGGGAATCGGGTCCGCTGAGGTCCATGGAACAGCAAAATGCTTGTGCCCGGGTGGGCGTCACGGACTTGGTATTTCTCGATCATCCAGACGGACGGATTGAGGAGGGGTTGGCGTTGCGTCGAGACTTCGCGCGGGAGATCCGCCGTGCACGCCCTGACGTGGTGCTCACACTGAACCACCGGGATGAGTGGGGTCCTGGACTTTGGAATTCCGCCGACCACCGGGCTGTAGGCCGTGCCGTACTGGATGCTGTGGGCGACGCAGACAATGAGTGGATCTTCCCCGAGCTGGCGGAGGAAGGTTTGATGCGCCACAAAGTACGGTGGGTTGCCATCAGTTCTCCACGGGCCACCCACGCCCAAAAAGTATCGGCCGCCAGCATCGAGAAGGCCATAGCGTCCTTGGCTGAACACCGCGAATACCTCCGAGCCCTCAGCGATGCACCTGTAGCAGATCAGGCCCGCAAGCAAACTGAGATGGTGACGGCCGGCGGCGTCGTCGGGTTTGAGCTGTACGGCTGAATCTGTGCTATCTAGTCAGGTTTGGGGTTGTTGTGGCAGTGGGGGCACCAGTTCCCTCCACCACGGCAGTAGCGGCGCAGCAGTCCTCCTGGCTCGGTCTTCTCTGGATCTAGCGGGCAGCTGCCCGAGCACATCATGAACGGGCTCGGGGTAATGTGATGGTGGATATCAGCTGAGGTGATTGAATCAGGCTATCGATCGGCGAAGAGTGAAGTGCCAAGGAGGCGGATTTATGCGGGCCACGGTCAAGGATGTTGCCGCCCGTGCGGGAGTGTCTCCCAAAACGGTCTCAAATGTAGTGAATGGTCTGGTTCCGGTCAGTGAGAGCACCCGGGCAAAGGTCGAAAGTGCCATCGCTGAGCTTGACTATATTCCAAATCTTTCGGCCCGAGGGCTGCGCAATGGTCGTTCAGGCGTGATCGCTTTGGCGCTTCCAGATCTGGGCACACCCTATTCAGCAGAAGTGACCCACCATATTGTGGAGGTGGCTCATGAACTCGGCTGGAGTGTCCAACTCGAAGAGACTGGGCACGATCAGCAACGCGAGATTGACCTCATCTCCAGAGCCCGGACCCGGCTCATTGATGGTCTGATCCTCAACCCGATCGCTCTCGATGACACGTCCATAGGCGTTGCGGAAAACTTGCCGCCCCTGGTCATGATTGGTGAGGTGGTGCAACGGCTCGTGGACCACGTTGGACTCGATAACCTCGCTGCAGCGCGGGAGATGACCCTAGAGCTGGCGAAGGGAGGCCGGCGTCGTATTGCCATTCTCGGTGCCACCGATAAACGGCGTGCAGATACCGCCAGTATTCGAACACAGGGTTATCGTCAAGCGTTGACCGAACTTGGTATTGCTCATGACTCGACCTTGGAAATTCCCTGTGATGATTGGACACCCGGCGGCAGTGCAAGGGCTTTGCGGCACTTTCTGCAAGACAATCAAGTTCCAGAATCCATCTTCTGCTTTACCGATTCCTTGGCTATCGGAGCGCTCAGTGTTTTGGCTGAGGAGGGTCATCGCGTGCCAGAGGATGTTCTTGTTGCGGGATTCGATGATATTGACCCTGCTCGGTTCGCCGTCCCTGCACTCACCACGATCTCGTTCGACAAACGGGCCCTGGCTAAGGAAGTCCTCAGGCTGTTGATGAGGCGGATCGATGATCGGCAGCAAGCCCCCGTGGATGTCGTACTGCCGTACGTCTTGGTTTCGCGGGCAAGTACGGGCCCCGACTAGCCCGCCGGCAGTTTTCATGGGAATGCCCGGAAGGCATTGACCCGCTGGAGCGATCTATCTGCGAACCGTCCCGCAAGATCTCAAGTATCAGTGTGTGCTGGTCGACGGGCTGAAAGTGGTGGCGGGAACCCTCTTGGATGGTGTCGAAAGTACGGCTCATGATCCAAACGAGTGGCTGTCCTGACGCCAGTAACTATGCCGGGTTCACTTTCCTGGATAGGCGTCAGTCTGACGTCGGATCTCCTTGTGTCCTGTACTTTGTGCTCCTCGCCTGGAGGTCCCTGTGCCTAGCTTGAGCCTCCCTGGTCTTCTCTGGTCTTCTCTGGCCGTGTCTGCACTGTCGTCCCCACTCCGTCCAAAAAAGAAATATTGTGCGCGCTAACAAAAATGTCTTGTGCGTCACATTACAACGATGTAATCTCGTCATCAGATCACAAAATCATGACGGGATTTAGTGGCACCACCAACCGGGGTGCAACTGCTCAAATTTGGTTTTGCACTGTAATCGCATCCAAAGGAGTGAGCGATGAATCAACTCAAGAACGTGTCACGGCGGCAATTGCTGCGCGGTGGGGGACTGGCATTGTCGGCCATCGGCGTCGGTGGACTACTTTCGGCCTGCGGAGGTTCCGCAAGCGCTGCCGAAAGGGAGCAGCTGAGATTTTGGCACCTGCTCTCCGGTGGTGATGGCATCAAGATGCAGACCATGATTGAGGCCGCCAATGCATCTCAGCAGGACTACAACGTCACCGGAACCGTCCTAGCGTGGGGAGCCCCGTATTACACCAAACTCTCCATGGCCTCAGCCGGCGGCAGACCGCCCGAGCTGGCAATCATGCACGCCACCCGCGTGGCGGGCTATGCGCCTGGGGGCCTGCTGGATCCGTGGGACCTTGACACGCTCGCCAAGTACGGCGTGACAAAACAGGACTTCGCCCCCCGTATCTGGGAGAACAGCCTGCAGGATGGGAAGTTGTTCTCCATTGCGCTCGACTCACACCCCTTCATCCTGATGTACAACACTGAGGTAGCCAAGAAGGCCGGATATCTCGGAAACAACGGGCAGCTTGTCACCATTGATAGCGCCGCTGGGTTCAAGGAAATGGCCAAGGAGATGGCGAAGGTGACCGGAAAGCACGGCCTCTCCTATGGCTACCTAGGCGATGGTGCTCAGATGTGGCGCTTGTTCTACACGCTCTATAAGCAGCATGGGGCTTCTATGGAACTTGTTCAGGGCCAGAAGACCGGGGTTGATCGCGACGTGGCCATCGATGTTTTGGAATATATGCATTCACTTCTCGATGACACCATTGCAACTTCTAGCGGCGACGGCGGAACCGCCATTGCAGAGTTTGCCGGGCAGCAGTCGGGACTTTTCATGAGTGGTGTCTGGGAATTGCCCACCATGCAGACGGCGAAAGTTCCTTTAGATGCTATGCCGATTCCCACACTGTTTGGAACGCCAGCGGCCTTTGCTGATTCACATGCCTTTGTGCTGCCGAACCAACTCAATCTCGATCCGCGCAGACGGGAGTTGGTGTACTCCTTCGTGGCACACCTCTTGAAGGGCTCACTCAATTGGGCCAAGGCTGGCCACATTCCGGGCTTTCTGCCGGTGGTCAACTCCGCTGAGTACAAGGCGCTCCTGCCGCAGGCGCACTACGCCGGTGCGGCGGACACTATCAACTATGACCCGCGGGCTTGGTTCACCGGGTCGGGATCAGACTTTCAGAATTACTTCGCCGAGAATATCCAGAACGTCCTGCTCGGCCGCACCCAAGCCAAAGATGGCTGGGATGGATTCGTTAAGCGAATAGACACTCTATTGTCAAGACCCAATCCGGTTTAGGCACTCTAGTTCAATGACGTGCAGTACGTCACGATTTAGCAAAAAAGCAAGGCAAGTCATCTTTGGGAGATTCATTTTTGCGGCAAGGGAGCCAAGGCAATGAGCACGACCACCGTTTCGAGTACTACCGATAGATCGGCTCAACAGCCGCTGGAAAACAATTACGCCGCCAGAGTGCGCAGAGACCGCCGGCACGGCTGGTCGTTCATGGCGCCATTTTTGGCGTTCTTCGCAGTTTTCCTCCTGTGGCCTTTGATCTACGGGCTTTACATGAGCTTCACCGGCAGATCACTCACGGGAGCAAATACTAACTTTGTTGGCCTGGCCAACTATACGGAGGCCCTGATGGACTCCGATATGTGGCATTCCATGGGCAACACCCTCTACTTCACGGTCATCAGCACTATCCCCCTGGTCCTCGTGGCTTTGGCCATGGCAGCCCTGGTCAACATGGGATTACCGGCCCAATGGCTCTGGCGTCTGGCCTTCTTTGCCCCATACCTCTTGGCCTCGACCGTCGTGTCCCTGTTCTTTGTCTGGATGTACAACCCGCAGCTAGGCCTGATCAACGAGCTTCTAGGAAGGATTGGAATTGCCCCCATTGACTGGCTGAACAACCCTGATGTGGCGATGTGGTCAATCGTTATTGCCACGCTCTGGTGGACTGTGGGCTTCAACTTCCTGCTGTACCTGGCGGCCATGGGCAACATCCCGCAGGCTCACTTCGAAGCCGCACAATTGGACGGAGCAGGCGGATGGCGGCAATTCTTCTCCATCACCTTGCCGCAGATCAAGGGCACCACGCTCATGATCGTCATCCTGCAGGTGCTCGCGTCACTGAAAATCTTTGATCAGGTGTACCAGATGACGGCCGGTGGCCCGGCGGGATCCACCCGAAGCATTGTTCAGTACATCTTCGAGACCGGATTCACCGGTTACCGGCTTGGCTATTCGGCTGCGATCTCCTACATCTTCTTCATCATCATTGTCATCGTTTCGATTTCACAGTTCTTTGTGACCCGTAAGAGGAGCGCATAACCCATGGCTGTTTCGACACTTACCCACACTAGTAAAGCGGCAACAGGCGCCCACTCTCCGGAGCCTCGACGCCGCAAGAAGCGTCGCCAGCCTGGACGCATTCTGGCCACCGTGATCGTCGCTATCCTTGCAGTGACCTGGCTGGTCCCTTTCGCTTGGGCCACCATCACAGCGCTCAAGTCTGAGACGGAAGCGGCCGCCACGCCCATAACCTTGGTGCCTGCTTCGGGATTCACCTTGGACGCCTTCAAGAAGGTACTGCAAGGTGGAGACATTCCGCAGTGGACGTTGAATTCGCTCTTTACCGCGGCGGCCATCACCATCATTACCTTGGCCATCTCAACGCTGGCGGCGTATGCGCTCTCTCGCATCGACTTCAAGGGCCGCAAAGTCATGATGACCATCATCGTAGCCTCGCTCATCGTTCCGCCACCGGTGCTGATCATCCCCTTGTTCTACCAGATGGTCTCTTTCCGCATGATCGACACCTATTGGGGGATCATTCTCCCGCAGGTCATCGCCCCGGCCATGGTGTTTGTGCTCAAGAAATTCTTTGACCAGATTCCCCGTGAGCTGGAAGATGCCGCACTCGTTGACGGTGCTGGCAGGATCCGCATCTTCTGGCAGGTGGTCCTGCCGCTCTCGCGGCCCATTCTGGCCGCCGTCGCCATCTTTGTCTTCATCGGCGCTTGGAACAACTTCCTCTGGCCCTTCATCGTCACCAACGAAAGCTCCATGCTGACTCTGCCAGTAGGTTTGCAAACCATCAAGAGCGCCTATGGCATCCAATATGCCCAGAACATGGCGTCCGCGCTGTTGGCCGCCCTGCCTCTGATCGTGGTGTTCCTCTTCTTTCAACGCCAGATCATCAAGGGCATTTCCACCACCGGCTTAGCCGGCACCTAAATTTCCCCACACCTCATCACCACTACCCCTATAGGAGAAACGCACCATGTCCCGTGCACGGATCAGTATTGACCGCGAATTCACCATCTCAGAAGTACCGCACCGCCTCTTTGGCTCCTTTGTCGAACACATGGGCCGTTGCGTGTACACCGGCATCTACGAACCAGGCCACGCACAGGCCGACGATCAGGGCTTCCGCAAGGACGTCCTTGCCCTGACCAAGGAACTCGGCGCCACCGTTATCCGGTATCCCGGCGGAAACTTCGTCTCGGGCTACAACTGGGAAGACGGGATCGGCCCGGTGGCCAACCGCCCGCGCCGCCTCGATGGGGCCTGGCACACCCTGGAAACTAACGCTTTTGGTCTCCACGAGTTTGTGGACTGGTCACGCAAAGCTGGCACCGAGATCATGGAGGCCATCAACCTTGGCACCCGGGGCGTGAATGCCGCCCGGGAGATCGTTGAGTACGCCAACCATCCTGGCGGCACCTACCTTTCTGACCTGCGCGCCAAGAACGGTCATAAGGACCCCTTCGATATCAAACTCTGGTGCCTCGGAAACGAGATGGATGGCCCGTGGCAGATCGGTCATAAGACGGCCGAGGAGTATGGCCGTCTGGCCCAGGAGGCCGGCAAAGCCATGCGCCTGGTGGATCCGAGCATCGAGCTGGTGGCCTGTGGCAGTTCTAGTTCGGCCATGCCCACGTTCGGCTCCTGGGAGCAGACCGTTTTGACTCATGCCTATGACGAGGTTGATTACGTCTCGCTGCACGCCTACTACCAGGAGCACGACGGCGATGCGGCCAGTTTCCTGGCCAGTGCCGTTGACATGGACTACTTCATTGAGTCTGTGGTCGCCACCGCTGACTCGGTCAAGGCCAAGGGCAAGCACAAGAAGAGCATTAACCTTTCCTTCGACGAATGGAACGTCTGGTACCAGAGCGGACTGGACACCGAAGACCAGCCGCACCGTGTCAACGCTTCAGGGTGGCGCGAACACCCCCGGGTCATCGAGGACAAATACAACGTGACCGACGCCGTCGTCGTCGGTACGCTTTTGAACTCGCTGCTCCGGCATGGCGACAGGGTCAAAATCGCCAACCAGGCACAGCTGGTCAACGTCATTGCCCCGATTCTCGCAGAGCCCAACGGAGATGCTTGGCGCCAGAGCATCTTCTACCCGTTCTCGCGCATGGCGGAACTCGCCAAAGGACAGATCCTCCGCACTCAGGTCGACTCCGACAAAGTTGAAACGGCAAAGTTTGGCGATGCGGATCTGGTGGATGTCAGTGCTACGTGGGATGAGGAGAACGGACGGGTGGCACTCTTCTTTGCCAACCGCGGGCTCGAGGAAGCCGCAGAGGTAGAGGTGGCGCTGCGTGGCTTCGACGCTGGCAGGATCACCAGGGCTGAGGTGCTGGAAGCGCCCGAGGGTGCGGATCGCTTCACCAAAAACAGTGTCGACGGGCAAGATCGCATCGGCATGACGGCGTTGGCCGGTGTCAAGGCAGCTGGCGCTGAACTTCGACTAAGTCTGCCGGCGCTTTCGTGGGCGGTAGTTGAGCTGGAAGTCACCAAGAACTAGGCGGCTTCACACCAAGCAATCTTTCGGGAGAATCCCCGACCGCACCCTTGAGGGCGCCCACTTTTATCAGCAGTGGGTGCCCTCTCCTTTAATACCGTTCATCTGTGGCGAGGCTCAAACGGAACGAGAACCTCGAAAGAGAGCAGGGGCCGCTATGCCATCAGCGAGATCGGCGAGAATACGGCCAATGGCCGGGGTGAACTTGAAGCCGTGTCCGGAAAACCCTGCGCCAACCACGACCGGGCCGAACCGATCAAGGAGGAAGTCTCCCGAATCGGTTGAGGTGTACGTGCAGCTGATCGGAGCGAACTGCTCGGGGTCCAACCCGGGGAACCACTGCCGCACATAGCGTCGGAGTGCATCCATCTGGTGTGTCTCCGCTGTGAAGTCACGGGCATCCGGATCAACAACGGCCCCCACGCCATGCCAACCAACTTTGAGGCCTTCCCCTGGGGTCAGCATCCCGTACGTGGGGCTGTACCAAAAGTCGTCTTCTGGCACCCCGGGCTCAGGGTTGTGATTGAAGCTGGGCCATTCCAGGCCATCACTGGCAGCCTGGAAGTGTGCTGGTTGTTCCTGCGTCACCACAAGGCGGGGGAGAGGGAGGAGTCCGCCCAAGAGTTTTTGAGTCCATGCGCCGGCAGTCACAATGACGCGGGCGGCCCGGTAGTCAGTGCTGTCGGTAGAGATGGATACGAGGTCATCGCCGAGCACCGACACGGCACGGACGGGTTGCTCATATAGGAATTGCGCTCCGCGAGACTGGGCGGCGGTTTGTAACGCAGTCAGTGCATCGGCTGCGCGCACCCTGCCGGCCTCCGGCACATAAAGGACTTTTCCGCGAAAACGCATACCCGCCCAACGCTCCATGGCTTCTTGCGGCGCTATGAACGAGCTTTTGATGCCGGCTTGCTGCTGCGCCCGCCACGTCATTTCTAGAGCATTGTCATGTCCGTGGTTGACGAGTCCCACTAGATCCAGCAGCTGCACACCGGTTTCATCCGCTAGCTCATCCCACAGCCGGTGGGCCTCGCTTACCAGCTGAAGATACTCCGGCTGCTGGTAGGCGGTGTTGAAGTTGCGGGTGGTTCCGTGGGAAGCCCCGAGCGTGTGCCCCTGCGGGAACTGCTCCAACACGACCACGGATTTTCCGCTCCGTGCAACGGCGAGTGCTGCTGCACAACCCATGGCGCCCGCGCCAATAACAACCACATCTGTCTGAATACTCATGGGTTTTACTTTAAGGCCGGACAGGGTTTTGCCGCAGTTTGGGCTACGGGGCTACTTCACTACCGAAGTTTCGCTGAGGGAATGCCAGGTGCGGTCGTGGTAAACCAGCGGACGGGCTTGCTCTGCTGTGCGGCTGGATTCTCCGGGCAGGTTCACCTGCAGAATCTGCACGGCAACCACCGTTGAATCGCCGGCATCCATTTGATTGACAATCCGTCCACGCATCCAGGCGTTGGCGGAGGGAAGAACTGGTTCTCCCGTGACGAGGCGTGACCAGATGGAGGTATCAGCAAAGCGATCAATGCCGCTGGTGGCGAAGTTCTTGGCCAAGTCAATCTGATCAGCACCCAAAAGGTGGATGACAACAGTCTCGGCCTGCTTAACCGTCGGAGTGGACGATGATGCAGACGACAAGGAAAAGACCACAAGTGGCGGGTTGGCGGAAACAGAAATGACGGAGGTTGCTGTTAGCCCAACAGGTCCCTGCCCAATATCTGCAGTGATCACGGCAACACCGGCGGGATGGTTCCGGAACGCAGCTTTGAAATCGTCGGCACTGAGCATGTCAGAAAAACCGGGATGAGTGACCGGCTGTGGCTCTGCGAAAACGGTGGACTGCGACATGGACTCTCCTTCACTGCGGCCAGAATCGGCCTGGACTGCGGCTGCTGTCATAGATGAAAAAGTATCACCTCAACGAACTTATGGACGATTCGAGGGGAGGAAATGCGTCGCTTTACTGCATTCATTCCAGATAGTGACCATTTATTACCCGATAATTTGGTACGAGACGTACTTATGGGGTCTAGTTGTGAAGAAATATTTCTTGCGGTCAAAAGACCTGGCTCAGTGGGGCTGCGGATGCGACCACCAGGATTGATGGAGTTTTTTGATGAGTACCACCAGTTTTGCCCCCTCCACGCGGACGGCCGAAGAGTCCAGCAGGGTGAATTTTTGGGCTGAGCAAGCCAAACGGCTTGATTGGGCGGAGCCTTGGCACACCGACCATAGCTTTGACGCTGCTATGAACGCCGTCACCGGCGATCTTCAGGTTCCGAAGATCGAGTGGTTCTCAGGTGGCAAGCTCAACGCAGCGGTCAACTGCGTGGACAGGCACGTAGATGCTGGCAACGGCAACAAAGTGGCCCTGTTCTGCGAAGGTGAGCCCGGGGATCGGCGCGCCATTACGTACAAGGAACTCCAAGATCAGGTGTGCCAAGCCGCTAACGCGCTTGAGGCCTTGGGCATTGGCGAGGGCGACCGTGTGGTCATTTACCTGCCCGTCATCGCCGAAACCGTCATCATCACATTGGCAGTGGCCCGGATTGGTGCCGTCCACTCACTCGTCTTTGGCGGCTTTTCCGCTGAAGCATTGCAGTTCCGTGTCGAGGACACCGGCGCCAAACTGCTTGTCACCACCGACGGCCAATTCCGCCGCGGCAAGGCTGTTCCCGTCAAGGCGAACGCGGATGCCGCAGTGGCCGGGGAAAACTCGATCGAACATGTTCTGGTGGTGCGCCGCACGGGCTCCGACATTGAATGGACCGAGGGCCGAGACATTTGGTGGCATGACGCGCTCGGTGCAGCCAGCACGGAGCACACCGCCGACTACTTTGACGCCGAAACGCCGCTGTTCATCATGTACACCTCCGGCACCACCGGCCAGCCCAAGGGCCTGGTGCACACCACCGGCGGCTACCTCACTCAGGCCTCCTACAGCCACGAATTGCTCTTTAGCAACCCTGATCCTGCCTTGCGCGAGAACGATGTTCACTGGTGCACGGCCGATCTTGCCTGGGTCACGGCGCACACCTACGAAATTTACGGACCGCTCTCCAACGGCGTCACCCAGGTCATCTTCGAAGGCACCCCGAACACCCCGCACCCCGGCCGCCACTTTGAGATCATCGAACGCTACGGTGTCACCAGCTACTACACGGCACCCACGCTGGTCCGCTCACTCATGGGCTGGTTCCCCGACGGCGTCCCGGCCCACCACGATCTCTCCTCCCTGCGCTTGCTCGGAACCGTTGGCGAAGCCGTCAACCCGCAAGCCTGGAACTGGCTGCGCGATGAACTCGGCGGCGGCACGCTGCCCATGGTGGATACCTGGTGGCAGTCCGAAACTGGCGCCACGATTCTGTCCCCGCGCCCCGGCGATACCGATTTCAAACCGGGTTGCGCCTCGCGTGCCATGCCGGGTGTGAGCGTTCGTATCGTGGACGACGCCGGAACTGACGTTGAGCGCGATGTCCAGGGTCTGATTGTGGTGGACGGGATTGGCCCGGCAATGGCTCGGACCGTGTGGGGAAACCCCCAGCGCTACCTAGATTCCTACTGGCGCAAGTTCGCCAAGCAGGGCTATTTCCTGGCAGGCGACGGTGCCAAGTATGACGCTGAGGGTCATATCTGGATCTTGGGACGCATTGATGACGTCATCAACATCTCCGGACACAGACTCTCCACGATCGAGATTGAATCGGCACTGGTCACTCACCCCAACGTCATCGAAGCTGGTGTCACCCCGGTGACGGATGCCTTGACCGGGCATGCTGTGGTGGCCTTCGTCGTCCTGGCGGACAGCGAAAGTCACTCTGCCGCGGAAGTCCAGAATCAACTGCGTGCCCACGTGGCACACAAGATTGGGCCCATCGCCAAGCCAAGCGCCGTCGTCGTGGTTCCCGATGTTCCCAAGACCCGTTCTGGGAAGATCATGCGCCGGCTGCTGACCCAAATGTTTGAGGGGACGCCTCTGGGCGACACCACCTCGCTCCAAAACGAAGAATCAATGGCCGGAATTATTGTCGCCGTTACCCAGTACAAAAAGAAGGATCACTCATGAGTATCGCCCCAGAAAACATTGCAGACCTCGCCACCCCGCTCAAATTTGCTTATTGGGTGCCCAACGTTTCCGGTGGACTCGTGGTGAGCACCATTGAGCAGCGCACCGATTGGAGCTTTGACTACAACAAGAAGCTGGCTCAAATCGCTGAGAACAGCGGCTTCGAATACGCGCTGACGCAGACCCGCTACGCCGCTTCCTACGGTGCAGACCAGCAGCATGAAGCAACGAGCTTCTCCCTGGCGCTACTTGGTGCGACGGAACGCTTGAAGGTCATCGCTGCAGTCCACCCGGGCATGTGGCACCCCGGTGTGCTGGCCAAGTTCATCATCACCGCCGATCACCTCTCCAATGGCCGCGCTGCCGTCAACATTGTCTCCGGCTGGCTCAAGGACGAGTTCGTGAACTTCGGTCTCGACTGGCTGGAGCATGACGAACGTTATGTGCGCACCGAAGAGTTCATCCGTGTACTGCGCGGGCTCTGGACCGAAAAGGAATACTCGCAGGCCGGCAAGTACTACAACATCAATAACTTCACACTGAACCCGGCGCCCGTTGACGTGCCTGGCCGCCCGCACCCGGAGATCTTCTTCGGCGGAAACTCCACCGCTGCCCAGGCTGCAGCTGGCCGCACAGCTGACTGGTACTTCTCCAACGGCCGCACGTTGGAGGGTTATAGCGAAAATGTGAACGGCGTATTGGCCGCAGCTGCCGAGGCTGGCCGCAAGCCACGCTTTGGCCTCAATGGCTTCGTCATCGCCCGCGACACCGAGAAGGAAGCTCGCGAGACCCTGCGCGAGATTGTCGCGAAGGCGCACCGCCCCGCTGTGGAAGGATTCGCCGCCGCCGTCAAGGAAGCCGGAGCCTCCACCAAGGATGGCAAGGGCATGTGGGCAGATTCCTCCTACGAGGATCTCATCCAGTACAACGACGGCTTCAAGACCGAACTGATCGGCACCCCCGAGCAGATCGCTACCCGCATCGTGGAGTACAAGAAGCGCGGCGTGAACTTGCTGCTGACCGCTTACCTACATTTCCAGGAAGAGACGGCCGCATTTGGCCGCGACGTCATGCCCATTGTGCGTGAACTCGAAGCAGACCTGGCCCGCAAGCACGGCACCGAGCTGGACACCTCCTTGCTGCCCATCACCAACTTTGACAAGGTAAGCGTCTAATGACTGAGCATTCTTTCGGTTTCCGCACCCGTGCCCTGCACGCTGGCGGCACGCCCGATTCCGAGCATGGCGCCCGCGCAGTGCCGATCTACCAGACCACCTCGTTCGTGTTCAAGGACACCGACGACGCCGCCAACCTCTTTGCGCTGCAAAAGTACGGCAACATTTACTCACGTATTGGTAACCCGACGGTGGCAGCCTTTGAGGAGCGCATTGCTTCTCTGGAGGGTGGCATCGGTGCTGTTGCAACGTCGTCGGGCATGGCGGCGGAATTCATCACCTTCGCAGCGCTGGCAGGGGCGGGCGACCACATTGTGGCCTCCTCCAAGCTGTACGGCGGCACCATCACGCAACTCGATGTGACGCTGCGCCGCTTCGGGGTGGAGACCACGTTCGTGGATTCCTCAGATCCGGCTGATTTTGCGGCAGCGATCAAGGAAAACACCAAGGCCGTGTACACGGAGATCGTGGCCAATCCTTCTGGCGACATCGCCGATCTTGAAGGACTGGCCGAGGTAGCACACGCAGCCGGAGTGCCACTGGTGGTTGATGCTACGTTGAGCACCCCGTACCTGATCCGACCCATCGAGTTCGGTGCCGATATTGTGATCCACTCGGCAACCAAGTTCCTTGGTGGGCACGGAACCACTTTGGGTGGTGTGGTGGTGGAATCCGGCCGTTTCAACTGGGGCAACGGCAAGTTCCCGTCCATGACCGAGCCCGTAGCCTCCTATGGCAACGTGTCCTGGTGGGGCAATTTTGGCGAGTATGGTTTCCTGACCAAGCTGCGCTCCGAGCAGTTGCGCGACATTGGACCCTCGCTTTCGGCCCAGTCGGCTTTCCAGTTATTGCAGGGCGTTGAGACGTTGCCGCAGCGCATGGATGAGCACTTGCGCAACGCTGATGCCGTGGCGCGCTGGTTGGAAGCCGACGAGCGCGTCTCTTGGGTTCAGTTCGCCGGATTGCCCAGCCACCCGCACTTTGAGCGTGGGCAGCATTACTTACCCAAGGGTGTTGGCTCCGTCTTCGCTTTTGGTGTCCGCGGGGGACGTGCTGCCGGGAAGAAGTTCATCGACTCCCTGCAGCTGGCCAGCCACTTGGCCAACATTGGCGATTCCCGCACCTTGGTGTTGCACCCTGGATCCACCACCCACCAGCAGCTCTCCGCTGAGCAGCTTGAGGCGGCCGGAGTTCCCGAAGACTTGATACGCATTTCCATTGGTCTGGAAGACGTCGAGGACATCTTATGGGACCTGGATCAAGCACTGACCATAGCCCAAGAGTTCATCGCGAGTAGTGCTGCTGAGGCTTCTCGCGATGCTGACTCCTCCGGCGTCGCGGACTCTGCCGCCGCACCATCCTGCACGATCGGAGCAAACGCATGAGTACCGGTACCACTCCAGAACGTACGTGGGTTGGGCCCTCAGCACCCGAACGCTTGGCGCTTCTGCGCAAGACCAAATCCATTGCCATTGTGGGCGCTTCGGATAAGCCGTCCCGTGCCAGCTACTTCGTAGCTACCTACCTGCTCTCCTCCAGTAGCTATCGTGTCTATTTCGTGAACCCGGTGGCCACGGAGATCTTAGGTCAGCCCGTGTACAAGTCATTGGCTGATCTGCCTGAGGTTCCTGACATGGTGGAGGTTTTCCGCCGCCATGATGACCTGCCCACCGTCTTGGACGAGGCTATTGCCGTGGGGGCGAAGTCGCTCTGGCTGCAGCTGGGATCCTGGCACGAGGAAGTTGCCGCAAAGGCTGAAGCTGCGGGGCTGGAAGTGGTCATGGACCGCTGCGTGAAGATTGAACACGCCCGCTTCCACGGCGGTCTGCACCTTGCTGGCTTCGATACCGGAGTCATTTCCTCCAAGCGGCAGGTAGTCGCCTAAGGTATTGCGTTAGTCTTCGTCCGGTCACCGGGTTGTCTGATCATTGGATTAGTACCGTAAAAGGGATGGCGCTTGCGCGATGGGATGGTCTTATACGGCCGTCCTATCCCGCGAGCGCCGTCCTATTTACGTCGGGGCCGTCCCGGGCCGCGGGAACGGTTCCGATCTGCCCTCGAGTGCGCATTTCTTGTACGGTTTCGGTTTGAAAGTGGCCGGAAGCGTTCATCAACTGCACACTCGAGCAGCTAGCTTCTCCTGATTGCGGGAAACGGAGTCAAGTAGTGGCTCGAGGTAGATACATCCCGCCCCACCGAATATCCACCCGTCAGGTAATGACGCTTAGACCGGGGAAAGCGTCATTACGTGACGGGTCGATGGGGGACACGGTGTCTCGCCCTCTGCGAGCGCCCCACGGCCCCCGTAAACGCCCCCGCCTCGCACCGACGAGCCCCGCCCCGCCCGCCAAACTCCCCAGTCACGGCAAACTCACAGGCACCAGATAACTGACATTCCCTCGGCAAGGAGTAGCTTGATAGCTGGACTATGAACATGCTCGCCGAGACCATCAGGAGGATAGGTGCTGTTTCGCTTGATTGCCCGCAATCTGGCGCCGCATAAGGCGTCATTGATTGCGATTGTGGTGCTGCAATTCCTCTCCACCCTCGCCACCTTGTATCTGCCCACGCTCAACGCCGACATCATTGACGACGGCGTGGTCACGGGCCAGATCGACGTCATTATGAATCTGGGCCTGTGGATGCTGCTCATTACCGCCGGCCAGGTGGTGTGCGCCATCGCAGCCACCTATTTGAGTGCCAAGCTTGCCATGGGCGTGGGACGGCAGATCCGCCGAGACCTCTTCGAGAAGGTGGAGACGTTTTCCTCCCAAGAAGTCGGCATCATTGGCGCCCCGTCCCTAATCACCCGCACCACCAATGATGTCCAGCAGGTACAGATGCTGACGCTGATGTCCTTCACCATGATGGTGACGGCGCCCATCATGTGTGTCGGCGGTATTGTGCTGGCCATGTCCCAGGACGTTCCACTCTCCGGGCTGTTGCTGGTGATCTTGCCCGTGCTGCTCATCGCCATCGGTTTGATCGTGCGGGTCCTGGTTCCCACCTTCCGCAAAGTCCAGCGCCAACTCGATGACATCAACGGGGTCCTGCGCGAACAAATCACCGGCATCAGCGTCATCCGCGCCTTTGGCCGCCGCGATTACGAGGCCGACCGCTTCGCCACCGCCAACGGCGCACTCACCTCCTCCCAGTTACGGACAGGGCGGCTCATGGCGCTCATGTTCCCCACCATCTTCTTCGTGGTCAACGTCACCAGCGTGGGCGTTCTCTGGTTCGGCGGGCAGCGCATTGACGCCGGCGACATGCAGATTGGCGCCCTCACCGCGTTCCTCAGCTACATCATGCAAATCCTCATGTCCGTCATGATGGCCATGTTAATGTTCATGATGATCCCGCGCGCGGCCGTCAGCGCCGAACGCATCACCGAAGTCCTGGATACCGAAGCCAGCGTGGTGGATGGCCCCGACGCCGTGAACATCAGCCGCCTCGATGGCCGCCTCAACGTCACGAATGCCAGCTTCACTTACCCCGGCGCCCAGGCCCCTGTCCTCTCCGGAGTCAGCTTCACCGCCTCCCCAGGAAGTACGACGGCGATCATCGGCTCCACCGGTAGCGGCAAGTCCACGCTGGTGAACCTCATACCAAGGCTTCTGGATGCCACCGAGGGTGGCATCGAGTTGGGCGGGTTCAACATCAAGGATGTCACCTTGGAAGCGTTGCGTGGCTCTATTGGGCTGGTACCGCAAAAGGCGTACTTGTTCACCGGTACGGTGGCGAGCAATATCCGCATGGGTAACCCCGAGGCTACCGATGAGCAGCTATGGCACGCACTTGAAACAGCGCAGGCCGCAGACTTTGTCCGGGACATGCCCGAAGGCTTAGAGGCCACTATAGAACAGGGCGGCTCCAACGTCTCCGGTGGACAGCGCCAACGGCTGTGTATTGCCCGGGCAATTGCAGCCTCACCCTCTGTGTACCTTTTCGATGACAGCTTCTCCGCACTGGACTACGCAACGGACGCTAAGCTCAGGGCTGCCCTGAAACCGGTCACTCGCGATGCGGCGGTATTGGTGGTGGCCCAACGGGTAGGCACCATTCGGGATGCGGACAACATCCTTGTTTTGGATGAAGGGCGCTTGGTAGCTCAGGGCACACACGAGCAGTTACTCGAAAGCAGCCCCACATACCAGGAGATCGTCAACTCCCAGCTGGGGGCAGATGATGAACCCGGCACAGACGCATTGGACAGCGGCGCTGGCTCCACCACGACAACCACTAGCGGCACCACCCGTGAAGGGGGCCTCTCATGAGCATGATGCGAGGAGGCCGTGGCGGCCCACCCCAAAAAGCAATGGCCTTCGGTCCCAGTCTGAAACGAATCCTAGGTCTCATGGCCCCGGACAAGCTCCGCATCACCCTGGTGGTGATCATGGCAGCCATCTCGGTAGGACTGTCAGTGGTTGCTCCGAAGATCCTCGGTAACGCCACCGACATCATCTTCGACGGTGTGGTGGGCAAGATGCTCAGCCAATTCCCGGCTGGCACCACCAAGGCCCAAGCTGTGGCTGAGCTACAGGCCAAGGGGCAGGGACAACTGGCGGACATGCTCAACGCCATGAACGTGGTGCCCGGCCAAGGTATGGACCTAGCCGCCCTCGGTCAGGTTCTCATGATTGTCCTGAGCCTGTATGTCGCGGCCTTCTTCTTCAACTGGGGTCAAGGCTTCGTCACCACAGGTATTGTCCAGCGAGCCATGTACCGACTGCGCCGAGACATTGAGGCAAAGCTGGACCGCCTACCCATGTCTCACTTCCAGCAAGAATCCCGCGGCGACGTTCTTTCACGTGTCACCAATGACATTGACAACTTCTCCCAAACCCTGAACCAGACACTCACGCAGATCCTCATTGCACTCCTGACAGTATGCGGAGTACTCGGCATGATGTTCTCCATCTCGCCCCTACTGGCCGGCATCTCCCTCGTGACAGTTCCCATCATCGCCGTCATCACCATCATGATCGCTAAGCGCTCGCAGGTGGAGTTTGCGGCTCAATGGCGCAGCACTGGCGATCTCAACGGTCATGTGGAGGAAATGTTCACGGGCCACGAGATCATCAAGGCCTTTGGCCAGCAGAAGCAAGCCATTGAGAAGTTCCGCCTCTCCAACGATTCCCTGTACGAATCAAGCGCCAAGGCACAGTTCATCTCCGGCATCATCATGCCCAGCACCAACTTCATCTCCAACCTCAACTACGTGGTGGTGGCGGTGCTTGGCGGTATTCAAGTGGCCCAGGGTGCTCTGACCATTGGTAGCGTTCAGGCGTTCATTCAGTACTCGCGGCAGTTCAGCCAGCCCATGGCTCAGATTGCCAGCATGATCAACTTGCTCCAATCCGGGGTAGCGTCCGCTGAGCGTGTCTTTGAACTACTCGACGCCACCGAGCAGACACCTGATCACATCCCTGCCGCCAAACTAGCCCCACCTGCGGGCCGGGTGATCTTTGACCACGTCAACTTTGGCTACAAGCCGGGGGAGCCGCTCATCAAGGATCTTTCTCTGGTAGCCGAACCGGGGGAGACTGTGGCCATTGTGGGTCCCACCGGTGCAGGAAAGACCACCTTGGTGAACCTGCTCATGCGCTTCTACGAGATTGATTCGGGCACCATCACGGTGGATGGCGTCAACACCGCCCACCTCACCCGCGATGACCTCCGCAGCCAGTTCGGCATGGTCCTTCAGGATGCGTGGCTGTTCGGTGGGACCATCAGGGAGAACCTGGCGTACGGCAAGCTGGGTGCCACCGAGGAGGAAATAGTGGACGCGGCCGTGGCAACACATGTGGATCACTTTGTCCGTTCGCTCCCGGATGGTTATGACACGGTCCTGACGGACGACGGCGGCGGGCTGAGTCAGGGGCAACGTCAGCTCATGACTATTGCCAGGGCCTGGATCGCCAATCCGGGCATTCTGATTCTGGATGAGGCCACCAGTAGCGTCGATACCCGCACCGAAGTCATGATCCGTACGGCCATGAACAAACTGCGCGCAAACCGGACCAGCTTTGTTATTGCTCACAGACTCTCCACTATTCGCGACGCTGACCTCATACTGGTGATGGATAGTGGTCGCATTGTTGAGCAGGGCAGCCACGAGGTGCTGCTCGCTAGCAGAGGTTTCTATTACGATCTGTATATGAGCCAATTTGGCGATCCAATGGTGGAAGAGGTGAGCCGAGCATGAACTCCATGGATGTATTGATGCGCAGGTGGCGATTGGACCTGGAATCGACGGTGCCACCGTTTGAGCAGGTGCGGCTGCGGATTCTGGACTTGGCCTCCTCAGGGGAGTTGGCCGTGGGGACTAAACTGCCCTCGGTCCGGGCTCTGGCCACGGATCTAGGGGTGGCGGCTAACACTGTGGCCCGTGCCTACCGGGAATTGGAGCAGGCCGGCATTGTGATCACAGCAGGACGCAGCGGCACGGCCATTGCTTCCGGCGGTGACAAGATCGCCGCTCAGGTAGCTGCGGCCGCGGACTCTTTTGCCGCCGTCGTGCGTGAATTGGGGATGCCGCGAGCGCAGGCTCTGCGCATTGTCTCCGCCGCTCTAGAACGAAACAACGGCTAGTTCGACGACCGTGGGAGCCGGCCTGTGGACCGGCGTTCGAACGAACTTTCGATTATACTGATGTAGGAACTCTTGCGTGGCGGACGCTCGCCACGTGCAGCGGCTTTGCCGCGGACTGCTATGCGAAGGAAATAATGGCCCAGCCAGCAACACCTGTGAATGACGCCCGCCCGGATCTGTCACGCCTGATTGTCAAGGGTGCCCGGGAAAATAATCTGCGCAATGTTGACCTTGACCTGCCCCGCGACTCCATGATCGTCTTCACAGGACTGTCCGGCTCAGGCAAGTCCTCGCTCGCCTTCGACACTATTTTTGCCGAAGGTCAGCGCCGCTACGTGGAATCGCTCTCCGCCTACGCGCGGCAGTTCTTGGGCCAGGTGGACAAACCGGATGTTGACTTCATTGAGGGTCTGTCGCCAGCTGTGTCCATCGATCAAAAGTCGACGTCGAAGAACCCGCGTTCCACGGTGGGCACCATCACCGAGATTTACGATTACATGCGCCTGCTCTGGGCTCGTGTGGGCACGGCGCACTGTCCCGTGTGTGGTGAGCCCATTGCCAAGCAGACCCCGCAGCAAATTGTGGACCAGCTGCTGGAGATGCCTGAAGGCACTCGCTTCCAGGTCCTGGCACCCGTGGTGCGTGACCGCAAGGGCGAGTTCGTTGAGCTGTTCAAGGAGCTCACGGCCAAGGGTTACTCACGCGCCAAGGTAGATGGTGAGCAAGTTCAGCTCAGCGATCCGCCCAAGCTGAAGAAGACCTTCAAGCACACCATCGAGGTGGTGGTGGACCGTTTGGTAGTCAAGGATGGCATTCAACAGCGCCTCACCGACTCCGTGGAAACCGCTTTGGGCTTGGCCGATGGCCGGGTGCTGGTGGAACTCGTGGACCTAGAATCTGATGACGCCGGGCGCATCCGCTCCTTCTCCGAGAACCTGGCCTGCCCCAACGAGCACCCTCTGGCCATCGATGAGATTGAACCGCGTTCTTTCTCCTTCAACAACCCCTTCGGGGCCTGCAGCGCCTGTAGCGGTATTGGCACCAAGCTGGAAGTTGATGAGGAACTAGTTGTTCCCAACCCGTTCCTGTCCTTGCGCGAAGGCGCCATTGCGCCGTGGTCGCTGGGGACCGCCACCACCGAGTACTGGAACAGGCTCCTTGAGGGTCTGTCCACGGAGCTGGACTTCAAGATGGAGACCCCGTGGAATAAGTTGGACACCGATTCACGCACTGCCATCTTGTACGGCAAGGACCACAAGGTCGTGGTGCAGTACAAGAACCGCTTTGGCCGTGAACGCAAATACAGCACCGGCTTTGAAGGTGCCATTCAGTACATTCACCGCAAGCATGGAGAGACGGAATCCGATTCCGCCCGTGACCGCTACGAAGAGTACATGCGCCAGATTCCGTGCCCCGCCTGCGGTGGTGCGCGGCTGAACCCGGCCTCCCTCTCGGTATTGATCAATGGCAGATCCATCGCCGAAGTCTGCGCCCTATCCATGCGCGACTGCTTTGACTTCCTCTCCAACCTGGTCTTGACAGGACGCGAAGCGCAGATCGCCAGCCAGGTCCTGAAGGAGATTCAGGCCCGCCTGAAGTTCCTGCTTGATGTTGGCTTGGAATACCTGAATCTGGAACGCGCCTCCGCCACGCTCTCCGGTGGTGAGGCGCAGCGTATCCGTCTGGCCACCCAGATCGGTTCTGGCTTGGTGGGTGTGCTGTACGTGCTCGATGAGCCCTCTATTGGTTTGCACCAACGCGATAACCGCCGTCTCATTGGCACCCTGACGCGTCTGCGAGACCTCGGCAACACGCTCATTGTGGTGGAGCACGATGAGGACACCATTAAAGAAGCCGACTGGATTGTTGACATTGGTCCCGGCGCCGGTGAGCACGGCGGCGAGGTAGTCCACTCCGGTTCCTTGCCGGATCTGTTGGCGAACACTCGCTCGTTGACCGGTGATTACCTCTCCGGCCGTAAGTCCATTGCGTTGCCGGCCAAGCGCCGCAAGTATGACAAGTCGCGGGAACTGGCTGTGGTGGGCGCGCGCGAAAATAACTTGCTCAACATTGACGTGAAATTCCCCTTGGGTGTGCTGACTGCCGTCACTGGCGTCAGCGGCTCCGGTAAGTCAACGCTGGTCAACGAGATCCTGTACAAGGTGTTGGCCAATAAGCTCAACGGCGCCAAGCAGGTTGCCGGGCGCCACCTGCGGATCGACGGTCTGGAGCACCTGGACAAGGTGGTGCACGTTGACCAGAGCCCCATCGGCCGCACCCCGCGCTCCAACCCGGCCACCTACACGGGCGTTTTTGACAACATTCGTAAGCTCTTCGCTGAGACCAACGAGTCCAAGATGCGCGGCTACCAGCCGGGCCGCTTCTCCTTCAACGTCAAGGGTGGGCGCTGCGAAGCGTGCACCGGTGACGGCACACTGAAGATCGAGATGAACTTCCTGCCGGACGTCTATGTCCCCTGCGAGGTTTGCCACGGTGCCCGTTACAACCGCGAAACCCTTGAAGTGCATTACAAGGGCAAGTCCATTGCCGACGTCTTGAACATGCCCATTGAAGAAGGTGCCGATTTCTTCGCCGCCTTCACCCCCATTGCCCGGCACCTGCGCACGCTGGTCGACGTCGGACTTGGTTACGTTCGCCTGGGGCAAGCCTCCACCACGCTCTCCGGCGGCGAGGCGCAGCGCGTCAAGCTCGCTGCAGAATTGCAGAAGCGCTCCAACGGCCGCAGCATCTACGTCCTCGATGAGCCCACCACAGGCCTGCACTTTGAGGACATTCGCAAGCTACTGCTGGTGCTGCAGGGACTCGTGGACAAGGGCAATACAGTCATTGTCATTGAACACAACCTCGATGTCATCAAGAGCGCGGACTGGATCGTGGATCTAGGGCCCGACGGCGGCACCGGCGGCGGACGCGTGGTGGCCACCGGCACTCCGGAGAAGCTCGCCAAGAACACGGAAAGCCACACGGCCACGTTCCTGCGCGAAGTGTTGTGACCCCAAGCGCTCCCGCCAGCTCCGCCGCTACGCCCATCTCATGTATGCCACTTACTGCATGGATGGGCGTGGTGAGGTCTGGCCCGTGAGAAACTGATGGACGTGACTACAGTGATTCCTGCCATGACTGCGGGCAAAAAACGCGACAGCCTGCCTTGGGTGCTTCTCTTCGACCTCGACGGGACGCTCGTTGACCCGGCCGGTGGCATTACCGGCGGCGTGGAATACGCACTACGTTCCTTGGGGCTGCCCGTTCCGGAGGCCAGCGTGCTGAATACGATGATCGGGCCCAAGTTGGCTGACGCACTGGTCAACATCGCCGGCGTTCCCGAAGCTCAGGTGGATGCTGTCATCGCCGCCTACCGTGCCTGGTACACCGAACACGGCATGGCGATGTCGAAGGTTTACCCGGGTGTCCGTGAGTTGTTGGAGGAGCTGAAGGGCAGTGGCGTGTACCTCGGCGTCGCCACGCAAAAGCCCGAACCGCTTGCCAAGAAACTGCTGGCCCACCACGGCATCGACACCTTGTTTCACACCATTTGCGGCTCCCACGCCGATGAAACACTCAAGCCCGGCGATGCTGACTACCGCCCCGGCAAGACCGAGATTATTGCTGCGGCATTGGCCCAAACCTGCGCTATGGCCGCGCTCGTTGCCAGCCCCGGCGCCAAGCTCACCGCCGTTATGGTGGGGGATCGGTACCAAGATGTCAACGGTGCTGCGAGCAATGGACTCGGGTGCATCGGGGTGTCTTGGGGATTTGCTGCCGAAGGTGAGTTGGCCGCGGCAGGAGCTACCGCCGTCGTGAATTCAACACAGGAATTGGCCGCCGTACTTGCGGGAAATTCCGCTGGTATGGGAATCGAAACAGCAGCAGGGGAGGCCGGACATGGCGCTGTATGACGCAACGCGCATGCTGACCCGCGGGACCATTGCCACCGTCTGCCGGCCCACCGTTGAGGGGCTGGAGAATGTGCCCACGGACGGGCCGTTCATTGTTGCGCCCAACCACCTTTCCTTCTTCGACTCCGTGATTGTTCAGGCGCTAACTCCGCGGCCCGTTTCCTTCTTTGCGAAGGCGGAGTATTTCACGGGGAAGGGTGTCAAGGGCAAGCTCATGAAATCGTTCTTCGAGTCCGTGAATTCCATTCCCGTGGAACGCGGTGAACAGGCGGCGAGCGTGCAGGCACTCAAGACGTTGCTGGATATTTTGGGCCGCAATGAAGGCGTGGGCATCTACCCCGAAGGCACGCGTTCCCGCGACGGCATTTTGTACCGTGGCCGCACCGGTGTGGGTTGGCTGGCGCTGACCACCGGCGCTCCCGTGGTGCCCGTGGGTATCATCGGAACCGAAAAACTACAGCCCGCCGGGAGCAAAGGCTTCCGACCTGCGCGGTTTACGCTGCGCTTTGGCAAGCCGCTGTACTTCGATAAAACCGGTCCGGACCACTCGCTGCCGGCTCGTCGCCTGGTCACGGACACCATTATGGACGCCATTGCCGAGCTCAGCGCTCAGGAACGTAGCAGCAAATACAACCAGAGCCCCGTCGTCGAATAACCATGGCCAACCCCTCCTCTTACCGGCCGAAACCGGGCGAAATTCCTACAGATCCCGGCGTGTACCGGTTCCGTGATGAGCATGGGCGCATCATTTATGTGGGCAAGGCTAAAAACCTTCGCTCGCGTCTGAATTCCTACTTCGCCAATCCGGCCACGCTGCTGCCCAAAACCCACGCCATGGTCCACCACGCCGCGAGCGTGCAGTGGACCATCGTCGGCAGTGAACTCGAAGCCCTGCAGCTGGAATACACGTGGATCAAGGAATTTACCCCGCGCTACAACTTGGCGTTCCGGGATGATAAAACCTACCCGTACCTTGCTGTCTCCATGAGCGAGAAGTACCCGCGGGTACAGGTCATGCGTGGCGAGCGGCGCAAGGGCACCCGCTATTTCGGGCCGTACACCGCAGGAGCCATTCGTGAAACCATGGACACGCTGCTGCGTGTCTTCCCTGTGCGCAGCTGTAGCGTTGGGGTGCTGCGGCGCGCCGAACGCAGTGGGCGTCCCTGCCTGCTCGGCTACATCGACAAGTGTGCCGCACCCTGCGTGGGCCGCATCAGCGTTGAGGAACACAAGGACCTGGCCCAGGATTTCTGCGACTTCATGGGCGGCGAGGCCAAACGCTTCATCGGCACGTTGGAAAAGAAGATGACTGCTGCCGTGGCTGAACTCGATTACGAGCAGGCCGCACGGCTCCGCGATGACATCATTGCCTTAAAGAAGGTCTTTGAGCGCAATGCCGTAGTGCTGACTGAAGACACCAACGCAGACATCTTCGCCGTCGAACAAGATGACCTCGAAGCTGCCGTGCAGGTCTTTTACGTCCGCGGCGGGCGAATTCGTGGGCAGCGTGGTTGGATCGTGGAGAAGGTAGAGGACGCCACTGACGCCGAGCTCTGGGAGCACCTCATGCAGCAGGTGTACGGTAGCGAGGACTCGGAGCAAGACTCCATCCCGCGGAACATTCTTGTCCCTGAGTTGCCGAGCAACCATGAAGAGCTGTCTGTTTGGTTGGGGACGTTGCGCCAGGGCAAGGTCTCCATCAAGGTGCCCCAACGCGGTGAAAAGGCCGCGCTGATGGACACCGTCCAGGCCAACGCTCGTCAGGCCATGATCTTGCACAAGTCGCGCCGTGCCGGCGATCTCACCACCCGCTCGCTGGCCCTGCAGGAGCTGCAAGAAGCGCTTGACTTACCGATGCCGCTGTTGCGTATCGAGTGCTACGACATCTCCCACGTCCAGGGCACCAATGTGGTGGCCTCCATGGTAGTGGTTGAAGACGGGTTAACCAAGAAGAGCGAGTACCGCAAATTTGCCATCACGGGTGAGGCCGCTATCGATGACACTGCTTCGATGTATGACGTCATCACCCGCCGCTTCCGCAACTACTTGGCCGAGAAAGAGCTGCGTGCCCAGAGCGTTGGTGCTAGCGGTGAGCTTGGAACCGAACGTGCGCTGGCCGTTGACGGAGAAGAAACTCTTGCTGAGACGACCAAGTCCAAGTTCGCTTACCCGCCAAACTTGGTGGTGGTCGACGGCGGCATTCCTCAGGTCAACGCTGCCTCGCGCGCACTGGCGGATCTGGGGATCACTGATGTGGCCGTCGTCGGACTCGCCAAGAGACTCGAAGAGGTCTGGATCCCTGAGAGTGATTTCCCGGTGATCCTCCCGCGCTCCTCGGAAGGGCTGTACCTGCTCCAGCGCATCCGCGACGAGGCGCACCGCTTCGCCATTAGCTTCCACCGAGCCAAGCGCGGAAAGGCCATGACCGCTTCGATCCTGGATACGGTTCCGGGGATGGGTGCTGCCAAACAGAAAAATCTGCTGGCCCATTTTGGTTCCTTGAAGAAGGTCCGGGCCGCGACTTTAGAGGAGTTGGGGGAGACCAAGGGTATTGGGCCCGTCCTCGCCCAAGCTATTTATGACACCTTGAATACACAGGAGCAACAACAGCCGCCAGCACCAACGGTCAATATGACCACGGGTGAAATCCTGGAGTAGGGGTGGTGGGCCAGCTCTCGAAGGGCTGATAAGCCGCGTGCCAAAGAGAGCTAGGATTTATTGGCTCGGTCCTGAAAAGTTTGAAAGAGCGGGCCAAAGTTGGCACAAACCTACTAGAAATCGATCAGTGGGCAGCTGAGAAGATTGCTGATGCAGGTGCCATCGCGTGCTACGTCGACCATGTGCTCTGTCGACTATGACCCTAGGTTTTGTGACGGGCCCCCCGGTCACTGTATTTGCACATCCGTCAACGACGCTGTGCTGCACGGTATGCCTCACGGTTACGCTCTCAAAGGCGGGGACCTACTCACCCTCGACCTCGCAGCGATCCCCGGAGCGAAAATTGGTGATATCTCTCATGGCATTGGCACAACCATGCATCAAGAACCGCACATACCAACGTCGGTGAGCCTGGACGCGACTATAGGCTGCGCCCCGGCCTACTTCTGGCCTCGGCAATTTTCGCTCCGCTAAAAATCGGGTCCCGCGCCCAGTAGGCTTAGCTCAGCAGCTGCTGCATGATTCATGTGCACGACAACTACCGACAGGGAAGATCAATGACCCAACAGCAAGAACCAACTGCCGCCACAGACGGTGAGCTGACCCAAGTCAAGCCCGTCGAATCTGAACTTCTCGTGGTCACCGGCATGTCCGGTGCCGGGCGTAGTACGGCCGCCAATGCGCTTGAAGACCACGGCTGGTTCGTCATTGAAAACCTGCCTCCCCAAATGCTGGCTGCGCTGGCGGAGCTGGTCTCGCGTATGCCCGCTGCGCTGCCCAAGTTGGCCGTCGTGGTCGATGTTCGCGGCAAGGCTCTCTTTGCCGATATCAGGGAATCCCTCAACGCGCTTTCCGCCTCCGGTGTCTCCTACCGGGTCCTGTTCCTTGACGCCAGCGACGACACATTGGTCCGTCGCTTCGAACAGGGTCGACGCCCGCATCCTTTGCAGGAGGATGGGCGCATCACCGATGGCATCGCCGCTGAGCGCCTCCTACTGGCCGAGATGAAGGATCAGGCCGAAATGATCCTGGACACCTCCGTCATGAACGTGCACCAGCTGGGCACCGCCGTAACAGAGCTTTTCTCCGAATCGGGTCCCGTGGTCCTGAGCCTGACCATCATGAGCTTCGGCTTCAAATACGGCCTGCCGGTCGACGCGAACTACGTTGCCGATGTCCGCTTCATCCCCAACCCGCACTGGATTCCGCAACTGCGCCCCTTCACCGGAGAAGACGAGGTGGTGAGCAACTTTGTCCTCAATGACAACGGCGCCAACGATTTCGTGGACCGGTATGTGCACATGTTGGAGCCGGTTTTTGATGGTTACCGCCGCGAGAACAAGCACTACGCCACCATTGCCGTGGGCTGCACCGGGGGCAAGCACCGCTCGGTGGCCGTCGCGATTGAGCTCGCTAAACGCCTGAGCCAACTCCCGCGTGTAACCACCAGCATCCGCCACCGCGATCTGGGTCGGGAATAGCGGTGTACACGGGGATTTTGCCGATCATTCCGTCCGCCAGCAAACTGCCGGTCCCGGATTCCGGCGTCAAAATTGCGGCTCTGGGTGGCGGTCACGGTCTGGCAGCGTCGCTCTCAGCGCTGCGTTTGGTGACCGGGAATGTCACCGCAGTGGTGACCGTAGCGGACGACGGCGGTTCCTCCGGCCGTCTCCGCGAAGAGTTGGGTGTCCTGCCGCCCGGAGATTTACGGATGGCGCTGTCTGCTCTGTGCGATGACACCGACTGGGGACGCACTTGGCGTGATGTCATGCAGCACCGTTTCACCTCCCGTGAAGGCGCAACCGGCTCCCTCGACAACCATGCGCTGGGGAACCTGCTCATTGTCACCTTGTGGGAATTGCTCGGAGACCCGGTGGCGGGGCTGCGATGGGCCGGTGCTCTGCTCGGTGCGCGCGGGGAAGTACTGCCCATGGCGAGTGTCCCGCTCACTATTGAGGGCCAAGTGCGCATGAACGGTACGCCCGGAACCATCATCCGCGGACAGTCCCACCTCGCCAAGGCCGGTGAGGTGGAAAACGTGCGGCTGCTTCCAGAGGATGCCCCGGCTTGCCCCGAAGCTGTCACGGCAATTCACGGTGCCGACTGGGTGGTCTTGGGGCCAGGGTCCTGGTACACCTCCGTGCTGCCGCACCTGCTCCTGCCCGAAATGCGTCAGGCGCTGTGCACCACTAAGGCCAAGAGGCTCATCACCATGAACCTAGACATCAACGATCTGGAAGCAACCGGGATGGATGCGGCCGATCATTTGCGCGTCATCTCCCGATATGCGCCAGAATTCACCGTCGATGTGGTCCTAGCAGATCCAAGCTCTATTGGTGATGCCGCGCAGTTTAAGGAAGCAGCGGCAATGATTGGTGCAGAGGTTGTGTTCGGTAAGGTGGGAAGCTCGGTAGGCGATGCGGTTCATGACCCGTTGCGGTTGGCAGCGGCCTACCGGGATATCTTTGGTGGTCAAAAATGAACGTGAACAGTGGAGGTGAACCATGGCGTTAACCGCTGCGGTCAAAGAGGAATTGTCACGGCTTGACGTAAAAAAGTCATCGGTGCGCAAGGCTGAGGTCTCAGCGTTGCTCCGGTTTGCCGGAGGCCTGCACATCATCGCCGGCAAGATCGTCATTGAGGCCGAAGTTGACACGGCAGCAACTGCACGGCGCCTACGTCAGGCCATTGCTGAAATGTACGGGCATCAAAGCGAGATAGTGGTGGTCTCTGGCGGGGGACTGCGCCGTGGCAGCCGCTATGTGGTGCGTGTGGTGCGTGACGGTGAGGCTTTAGCCCGCCAAAGTGGTCTCCTCGACGGCCGGGGACGGCCCGTGCGCGGGCTGCCGTCCGCCGTCGTCAATGGTTCCACGGCCGATGCTGAGGCCGTATGGCGTGGGGCCTTTCTGGCCCACGGTTCTCTGACGGAACCTGGTAGGTCCTCGTCGTTGGAGATCACCTGCCCCGGTCCGGAAGCGGCTCTGGCCCTGGTAGGTGCCGCCCGTCGATTGGACATTGCAGCCAAGGCGCGCGATGTCCGTGGGATTGACCGCGTAGTCATTCGTGACGGCGACACCATCGGTGCGCTACTGGTCCGTATGGGCGCCCATGACACGTTCCTCGTGTGGGAGGAACGGCGCATGCGCAAGGAAGTCCGGGCAACGGCCAACCGTCTAGCGAACTTTGACGATGCTAATCTGCGTCGCTCAGCACAGGCCGCGGTTGCCGCAGGCGCCAGGGTGGAACGCGCCCTGGAAATTTTAGGCGATGACGTTCCCGATCATCTCAAGTACGCCGGGGAACTTCGCGTGGCCCATAAACAGGCCAGTCTGGATGAACTGGGACGTTTGGCAGATCCACCGTTAACCAAGGACGCGATCGCCGGACGCATCCGCCGTTTACTGGCCATGGCCGATAAAAAGGCGAAGGATTTAGGTATCCCCGGCACTGAGTCTAATGTCACCTTCGACATGCTCGATGGCTGAGAGCTTTAGTATGGAAGAGTAGAGATGAAGCGCGGCCCATTGTGGGCGCCTTTACCCGGCCGGTCGTTTTCGACGGCAACACTTTCGAAGAATCGCAATGGAGGAACCGTGACTCAGTACTCACTTCCAGAACTCAGCTATGACTACGCTGCTTTGGAACCAAATATTTCCGCCCGCATCATGGAACTGCACCACAGCAAGCACCACGCGGCATACGTCGCCGGCGCGAACCAGGCTCTGGAGCAGCTTGCCGAAGCACGCGAAAGCAACAACTTCGCCAACGTCAACAAGTTCTCCAAGGACTTGGCGTTCCACCTCGGTGGCCACACCAACCACTCGATCTTCTGGAACAACCTCTCACCCGAGGGTGGCGACAAGCCCGAGGGCGAGCTGGCCGCTGCAATCGATGATGCCTTTGGCTCCTTCGATGCGTTCCGCGCACACTTCACCGCAGCAGCCATGGGCATCCAGGGCTCCGGTTGGGCACTGCTGTCCTTCGAAGGCCTCGGCGGCAACATGATCATCGAGCAGCTCTTCGATCAGCAGGGCAACGTCCCCGTTGCTACCACACCGCTGTTGATGCTGGATATGTGGGAGCACGCCTTCTACCTGGACTACGTCAACGTCAAGGCTGACTACGTCAAGGCATTCTGGAACATTGTGAACTGGGCCGATGTAGCCAAGCGCTTTGAGGCTGCCCGCAAGAACGCGACTGGCCTGATCCTGCCGTAACCCGCTCCACCCGGTCAGTGTCGAGCCGTTCAACGGCCTGAGGGCATGACCAATATATGGACGCCCGTCCCGTATGATTAACGGGACGGGCACCATAGAACGTAATATAGATCACGGTGCGCATCTAACCCTGCGCATCAGTAAGAAATCTCTGCCCAACGGCGTGCGGGAAACATTGGCTGAAGGTGACCTTCAGCCTGGCTACGTGTGTTCAATAGAGCACCGAAGGAGAGAAAAACAGTGACTACTCGTATTGGTATTAACGGGTTCGGCCGCATTGGCCGCAACTACTTCCGCGCCGCTTTGGCTCAGGGTGCAGACATTGAGATCGTTGCAGTCAACGACCTCACCAGCCCCGAAGCGCTGGCCCACCTGCTCAAGTACGACTCCGTCAACGGCCGCCTGTCCGTTTCCGTTGAGGTCGTCGACGGCCACCTCGTTGTTGATGGCAAGACCATCACCGTTTTGGCTGAGCGCGATCCCGCCAACCTGCCTTGGGGCGAGTTGGGCGTAGACATCGTCATCGAATCCACCGGTTTCTTCACCAAGGCTGCTGCTGCACAGAAGCACATTGATGCAGGCGCCAAGAAGGTCCTCATCTCCGCTCCGGCATCCGATGAAGACATCACCATTGTTTTGGGTGTCAACGACGAGCTGTACGACCCGGCTACCCACCACATCATCTCCAACGCATCGTGCACCACCAACTGCCTGGGCCCGCTAGCCAAGGTCCTGAACGACAACTTCGGTCTGGAGCGTGGCCTGATGACCACCATCCACGCTTACACAGCAGATCAGAACCTGCAGGACGGCCCGCACAGCGACCTCCGCCGTGCACGTGGTGCAGCCATCAACATGATCCCGACTTCCACGGGTGCCGCCAAGGCTATTGGCCTGGTTCTGCCGGAGCTCAAGGGCAAGCTCGATGGTTACGCCATCCGCGTACCCGTTCCCACAGGCTCAGCAACGGATTTGACCGCAACTGTGAGCCGCGAGGTCACCGTTGAAGAAGTCAACGCTGCTTACAAGGCTGCCGCTGCTGAAGGCAAGCTCGCCGGCTACCTGACGTACACGGAAGACCCGATCGTGTCCTCGGACATCGTTGGCGACCCGGCGTCGTCCATCTTTGACTCGGGCCTGACCAAGGTCATCGGCAACCAGGTCAAGGTTGTTTCCTGGTACGACAACGAGTGGGGCTACTCCAACCGCCTGGTCGACTTGACCGAACTCGTAGCTTCCAAGCTCTAAGGTAAAAACGCGAATGACTCTTCACACCCTCAACGAACTCATCGATGAAGGTGTCCGCGGGCGGTACGTACTGGTCAGAAGTGACCTGAACGTGCCGCTCGACGGCTCTAACGTCAGTGACGATGGACGCATCAAGGCGTCAATCCCTGTCATCACGGCACTGGCCAACGCCGGTGCCCGTGTTCTGGTCAGCGCCCACTTGGGCCGACCCAAGGGTGCCGCCGAAGCCAAGTACTCCTTGGCTCCTGCCGTGGCACGCTTGGCCGAACTGGCACCGGAACTCAACGCCACCTTGGCTGCCGACACCACCGGTCCTGCTGCCCAGGCGGCAGCGGTCGACTTGGCTGACGGCTCGGTTCTGGTCCTGGAAAACGTGCGCTTCGATGCTCGCGAAACTTCCAAGGACGACGGCGAACGTGCGGCTTTCGCTGCTGAGCTCGCCTCCTTGACCGGAACTAATGGCGCTTATGTGGACGATGCCTTTGGTGCCGTTCACCGCAAGCACGCCAGTGTCTATGACATTGCCAAAGTGCTCCCGTCTTACCAAGGCGATCTGGTGCGCACGGAATTGGAGGTTCTGCGTAAGCTGACCACCGAGTCCGAGCGACCATATGTGGTTGTTCTGGGTGGGTCCAAGGTTTCGGACAAGTTGGCTGTCATTGACAACCTGATTGGCAAGGCCGACTCCATCTTGGTCGGCGGCGGCATGTTGTTCACCTTCCTCGCTGCCCAGGGCCACAAGGTAGGTTCTTCCTTGCTGGAAGTTGACCAGATCCCCGTTGTTCAGGATTACCTGGCCCGTGCAGAAGCTGCCGGCACCACGTTCGTGTTGCCCACCGACGTGGTTGTAGCTGCAGGTTTTTCCGCAGATGCGGCACATGAAGTAGTTGCTGCACAATCCATTGAAAGCAGCACGTTTGGTGCAGCCGGACTGGGCTTGGATATTGGCCCAGACTCCGGTGCAGCGTTCGCGGCAGCGATCTCCGATGCCAAGACTGTGTTCTGGAATGGCCCGATGGGTGTCTTTGAGTTCCCGGCGTTCGCTGGTGGAACTCTGGCAGTCGCTGGTGCCCTTGCTGCTAACACGTCCAAGGGTGGCTTCAACGTGGTTGGCGGTGGCGACTCCGCGTCGGCCGTTCGGTCATTGGGGTTTGCTGATGACGCGTTTGGTCATATCTCTACCGGTGGCGGCGCCAGCCTGGAATTCCTTGAAGGTAAGGAACTCCCGGGCCTGAGCGCACTAGACCGCTAAAAGAACCACAGTGGCGGCGGGGTCTCCCCGCCGCCACTTTTTGCCGATTTCCCTATCGGCACTGTTGTGAAAAAAGTTTTACTCTAAGTAACGCAAGAAACGAGAGAAGCGATGACTACTTCAACGAACGGCAATTTTGACCGGACGCCGCTGATCGCAGGTAACTGGAAGATGAACATGGACCACGTCCAGGGCATCACCCTCCTGCAGAAGCTGGCCTGGACCCTGTCCGACGCCCGCCACGATTTTGACCGAGTGGAAGTTGCAGTCTTCCCTCCCTTCACCGACCTGCGCGGTGTCCAGACCTTGGTTCAGGGCGACAAGCTCAAGCTGGTCTACGGCGGACAGGACCTCTCCGATAAGGATTCAGGGGCCTACACCGGTGACATCTCCGGCGCCTTCTTGAACAAGCTTGGCTGCGCCTACGTCTTGGTTGGGCACAGCGAACGCCGCGAAATCCATGCTGAGAGCGATGACTTGCTCAATGCCAAGGTCAAGGCTGCTTTCCGCAATGAAGTGACCCCCGTGCTGTGTGCAGGAGAAGGCCTTGAAGTCCGTAAGGCTGGGACCCACGTAGAACACACGCTTTCACAGGTACGCGGTGGAGTCGCCGGCCTTACCGCCGAGCAGGCCGCACAGCTCGTGATTGCTTACGAGCCCGTCTGGGCCATTGGAACTGGCGAGGTTGCAGGACCGGAAGATGCACAGGAAATGTGTGCCGCCATCCGCGCCGAGCTCGTAGAACTCTTCGATGCTGAGACGGCCGCCAAGACCCGTCTGCTCTACGGCGGCTCGGTCAAGGCCAATAACGTGGGTGCCATCATGGCTGAGCGTGACGTTGATGGTGTTCTAGTTGGCGGGGCCAGCTTGGACGCCGGCGAATTCGCCAACATCGCACGTTTTGAAAACCACCTCGTCACCAAGTAGCTACTAACCGTGTCCATTCGCCATGTGTGGGCGGACACGGTTAGACTTGATCGCGGACCTAGGCTCTCCTGCGCAGTGATGCGCAAATCTCCTACTTCACCAACTACTTGATTCATCATCACCATGTTCGAAAGGCCACACGTGGAAGCTCTACAAATTGCCCTGCAGATCGTCTTGGGTGTCACCAGCTTGCTGCTGACCCTGTTGATCTTGCTTCACAAGGGCCGTGGCGGCGGTCTGTCCGATATGTTCGGCGGTGGCATGAGCTCAAACTTGGGTTCCTCCGGTGTGGCAGAGCGTAACCTGAACCGCTTCACCGTGGTCTTGGGCATTGTCTGGGGCATCGTCATCATTGGCCTAGGCCTGATCATGTCCTACGGGAACATTGGCGTTTAGTTCCCGCTAGCAGTAACTAAAGAGGTCCCCTCCGGCGATGTGCCGGAGGGGACCTTTTTTGTTCGATAATGCTTAGCGCCTGGAGCGGCTAAACTATCGCTGCCAGTCTCACGGTGCTTAGCCTGAGACTGCTAGGAGTCTCGGTGTGTGAGCAATCCGGGCACCTTCGCAGCGGCCGCCTGATCAAGAAGCCACAGCGTCTTCTGCTTGCCGCAGGCGCCGGAAGCCGGTACCTGACCTGCATTGGCGCCGGCCAGGCCGAGGCCCACAGCGGCAGCCTTGTCCGCACCTGCCGCCACAATCCAAATTTCCTGGGCGGAGTTAATGGTTTCCAATGTCAAGGAAACCCGGGTGGGCGGCGGCTTGGGAGAGTTGCGCACGCCAACCACCGGCACACCCTTGGTACGAATGCCAGCCATGTCCGGGAACAAGGATGCAATGTGCGCATCCGGTCCCAGACCCAACAGCAGCACGTCAAAACGGGGGACCACAGGAGCTGCTAGGGCATGGTCGGCATCATCATTGTTACGCCATTCGGCCTGAGCCGCAGCCGCCAATTCGGCAGCATACTGCGATACAGCCTCGTCGAGGTCGGCAACTGTGTCAGAGGCGGCCATGATATGAACACGGGCCGGATCGACTGGAATTTGATTAAGGAGGGCCTCGGCAGCCTGACCATAGTTACGGTCGGGCGAATCAGCCTCAACGAACCTCTCATCACCAAACCAAAAGTTCACCTTGCTCCAGTCAACCGCCAAATGCGCAGGAGACGCAGCAATTTCACGCAAGGTGGCGATGCCAACACTGCCGCCGGTGAGTACCACGGTAGCCTCACCGCGTTCGCTTTGAACATCCAGCAATCTGGTGATGAGTCTAGCTGCCGTGGTGGCAGCCAGCACATCAAAGGACGGGTGCTCGGTGACGCGGACGTTCCTGGTCATGCCTTCACTACCTTCTCTTCAGCCAACATCTTGCTCAGGCCCAAGGTGACAACTTCACCAAAGACCAAGTCCGGATCCAGTCGACGCAATTCTTCTGCCAAACAGTCCTGCAAAGAACGGCGCGGCAAGGAAATCTTCTGGTCCGGCTGCCCGGGTTGGCTCAGAGTTGCCTCCAAAGCGCCCGGACGGATCAATTGCACATTTCCCTTTTTACGTTCAATGACAACCGTGCGGATACCGGTTCCGCGGGGATCCTCGGTGACCGTGATGGGGACATCCAAGGCTCGGTGTAACCACGCGGCCAGCAGCAGTGTGCTGGGGGAGTCGCTGGCACCCTCTACCTGCAGACCTGTGATGGGATCCGAGCTGTCTGATTGATCCAGAGCCGCTGCCAATTGCACACGCCAGTTGGTCAAACGTGTCCACGCCAGATCCGTATCACCGTCAGCGTAGGTCGTGGCAATGTGAGCGAGCGCCTCGCGGGGGTCTGCAGTATTGGCAGAATCCGTGATGCGCCGGTGTGCGATCCGGCCTAGCGAAGATTTGCTCGGTGAATCAGGAGCATCGGTATGCCACCAGGCGACGATCGGAGCGTCGGGCAAGAGCAGTGCCGAGATGATAGATTCGCTTTCCGCAGCAAGTTCACCTGAACCGCGCAGCACAATCACCTCTGAAGCGCCGGCGTCGCCCCCCACCCGAATCTCAGCATTCAAGCAGGTGGGATCAGCTGGTGATCCTGCTGCCAGAACGATGATGCGACAGGGATGCTCACGGCTGGCCAAATTCGCAGCCTCGATGGCTTCCTCTTCACGGCCAGCTTTGGTGATGACCACGAGCGTCAAAACCCGGCCCAAGGCGACCACGCCGCCTTGCTCACGCATCTTTACGATCATCTTGGTGATCTTGGAGGTAGTTGTATCTGGGAGTTCTACAATCATGGCCGGCGCCACGTCCTTCCATCTCGCTTCAAGAGTTCATCAGCGGAGGACGGGCCCCAGCTGCCTGGTTCATAGGCTTCGGGCTGAATGCCTTCAGCGGCCCAGTATTCCTCGAAGGGATCCAGAATCTTCCAAGAAAGTTCAACTTCTTCGTGGCGCGGGAACAACGGCGGTTCACCTAGCAACACATCAAGAATTAAACGCTCATACGCCTCAGGGCTGGACTCGGTGAACGCATGGCCATAGCCAAAGTCCATCGTGACATCCCGGACTTCCATCTGAGTGCCAGGAACCTTGGAGCCGAAACGAATGGTTACACCCTCATCAGGCTGAACCCGGATGACCACGGCGTTTTGACCGAAATCATCCTCTGCATGATCGGTGAACAACAGATTCGGCGCGCGCTTAAAGACGACCGCAATTTCGGTGACACGACGCCCCAGACGCTTGCCAGCGCGCAGGTAGAACGGAGCTCCCGCCCAACGGCGGGTGTTGATGTCCAGACGAATCGCTGCAAAGGTCTCTGTCGTTGAATCGGCGGGAATGCCTTCCTCTTCCAGATAACCCAAGACCTGCTCGCCGCCCTGCCAGCCACCGGCGAACTGGCCGCGTGCAGAGTGTGCCGAAAGATCCTCGGGCAGCTTCACAGCAGCAAGAACTTTTTCCTTCTCAGCCCGCAGATGATCCGCGTTGAAGGAAATGGGCTCCTCCATGGCCGTCAAGGCCAGCAGCTGCAGCAAGTGGTTTTGGATAACATCGCGAGCTGCACCCACGCCGTCGTAATAACCTGCACGTCCTCCGGTACCAATGTCTTCAGCCATGGTGATTTGAACGTGGTCAACATAGTTGGCGTTCCACAGTGGCTCAAAGAGCTGGTTGGCAAAACGTAAAGCAAGAATGTTCTGAACAGTTTCCTTGCCCAGATAGTGGTCAATCCGGAACACGGCATCTGCCGGGAAGACGGATTCCACAATGTCGTTCAGAGCGCGGGCTGACTTGAGGTTGTGCCCGAACGGCTTCTCAATGACAACCCTGCGCCAGGTATCAGAGGGTCCCTGCGCAAGGCCGTGCTGGGAAAGCTGCCGGCATACCAGTTCGAAGGCCTTGGGAGGGATGGAAAGGTAGAAGGCGTGGTTGCCGCGCGTGCCACGAGTTTCATCCAGCTCAGAAAGGGTGGCCTTGAGGCGTTCAAAGGCGGCGTCCTCATCAAACTCACCCTGCACAAAGCGAATTCCTTCGCTGAGCTGGCTCCAGACAGTTTCATCAAATGGTGTCCGGCAATGGGCCTCAACGGACTCCCTCACCTGCGCTGCAAACTCGGCGTCTGACCAAGAACGGCGGCCAAAACCAACCAAGGCAAAACTCGGCGGCAACAAACCGCGGTTAGCCAGGTCGTAGACAGCTGGCATCAGCTTTTTACGTGACAAATCGCCGGTGACCCCGAAGAGTACCAGCGATGACGGTCCCGCGACCCGGGACAGTCGCCGATCGCGACTGTCCCGGAGCGGGTTTTCATTAGGTGTTGTGGCAGAGAATGGCATCTTGAAAGAGTGAGCCCTATGCGTCGAGGTGGCGGCCAGCGAGTTCGGCAACCGCATTTTTTAGTTGTGTCACACCAGCAGCCACATCAGTCAGATGCAGGCGCAACACGGGCCGTCCATGATCTGCCAACACGGCAGCGTCGCCTGCGGCCTGAGCCGCAATGAGCTCGCCGAAGCTGAAGGGACGGTCCGGAATGGCTACATCAGCAGTAGCGGCACCTGTTACCTGCAAGAACACGCCGACGGCAGGGCCGCCCTTGTGGAACTGGCCGGTTGAGTGCAGGAACCGCGGTCCCCAACCAAAGGTGACTGGGCGGGATGTGTACGCGGCAAGTTCATTGCGTATGGACTCCAGCGGCGCGTGAGCCAAGCGGTCCAGATAAACCTGAAGGCTCAGGTAGCCATCGGCACCCAGTGTCCCTGCCAAAGCAGCCAGCGCCTGGGGAAGGGTCTGTGCCCCAGCCAGCCATCCGGCGTCGTTATTGGCAGTGCGCACCTCCACAGCACCGTCCGTGAACAGTGCAGCAGTGGTCTCCGGGGTGGCATCCAGCAGGCCGCGAGCAGCCACCTTGGCCGCCTCAACATCAGGCTGATCAAAGGGGTTGATGCCCAGGAGGCGCCCGGCGACGGCGGTGGCAAACTCCCACACCATCATCTGCGCGCCCAGTTCGCCAGCAATGCTGACCTCGTTCTCACGAAGTTCGACGTCGGAGTCCCCGGCTACCAGCCGCACCACCAGAACGTCAGCAGCACCGCTGGTCACCTCGGGAGAGTTGGGATCGGCCACGACCGGCAGAACACCGGTGCCAAGCTTGCCCGTGGATTCGGCGATGAGCTGTTCGGCCCAATCGGCGAAGCCCACAATGCCCGAACCCTCATCGACGATGACGATTTTGTCACGCAGCGGCGACGTGCCACCGAGAGCCGCGGCGAGGCGCAGACCAACGTTGTCTACGTCGTCATCGCGCAGCATCTCACCGGCTTCCTCGGCAGAATCCAGCAGTGCAGCAATATCCACACCGGCCAGTCCTGAGGGAACCAGACCAAATGCGGTCAGGCCGGAGTAGCGCCCACCCACGTTGGGGTCTGCGTTGAAGACCTTGCGGTAGCCGGCTTCACGAGCAGCACCGTCCAGGGGGGAGCCTGGATCGGTGACGATGATGATCCGTGACTTGGCGTCGATGCCCGCAGCCGTGAACTCGTGTTCAAAGATGCGGCGCTGGGAATCCGTTTCCAACGTGGAACCGGACTTGGAGGAGACCACAATGGCGGTGGTTGCCAGTCGGTCGCCGACAGCTGCCCGCACCTGATCAGGATCGGTGCTGTCCAATACGCTGAGCTCAACACCGGCAGTTGCCGTGATGACCTCGGGGGCCAATGATGAGCCACCCATGCCGCACAACACAATGTGGTTGATGCCTTCGGCGCGGAGTTCATCGCGCAAGGCGGTGATCTGTGCAACCAAGGGGGCCGAGACCTCAGGAGCCTCAACCCAGCCGAGTCGGATAGCGGACTCGGCTTCTGCTTCGGCACCCCAGAGTGTGGCGTCTTTGGCAAAGATGCGTGAGGCGACCTGATCGGCCACCAGCGTCAACAACTGAGCCTCACCGGCGGCCTTAGCGGCCCCGGTGGCGGCAAATGCCAGTGATGTCATGGGATCAGCCTTCCGCGCCAGCAGCGTCGAGAGCGTCCTGAACGTGGTTGAGGAGATCCTTCCAGCTAGCAACAAACTTATCCAAGCCTTCGGTTTCCAAAACTCCCACAACGTCGTTGTAGGAGATGCCCAGACCCTCGAGCGTGTTCAAGAGCTCGTTGGCTTCTTCGTAACCGCCGGTGATGGTGTCACCGGTGACCACGCCGTGATCGAACGTTGCATCCAGGGTCTTCTCCGGCATGGTGTTTACCACGTGGGCGGCAACCAATTCGGTTACGTACAAGGTGTCCGGGTAGGCCGGGTTCTTGACGCCGGTGGAGGCCCACAGTGGACGCTGGGGAAGTGCGCCAGCTTCGGCCAGAACAGCCCAACGCTCGGAGGAGAAGACCTCTTCGAAAGCCTGGTAGGCAAGGCGAGCGTTAGCCAGACCAGCCTTGCCCTTCAGTGCAGCAGCTTCTTCGGTACCAATGGCGTCCAAACGGTTGTCAATCTCCAAGTCAACGCGGGAAACGAAGAACGAGGCTACTGAGTGGATCTCGGCTAGGTTGTGACCGTTGGCCTTAGCGAGCTCCAGGCCGCTAAGGAAGGCGTTCATGACGGCGCGGTAGCGCTCCAGGGAGAAGATCAACGTGACGTTGACGCTGATGCCTTCACCCAGGGTAGAGGTGATGGCTTCGATGCCTTCAAGCGTTGCCGGGATCTTGATCAGAACGTTCTTCTTGTTCACCTTGGCGTAGAGGCGCTTGGCCTCTTCGAAGGTACCTGCTGTGTCCCAAGCCTTGCGGGGGTCAACTTCAATGGAGACACGGCCATCAACACCGGCGGTAGCGTCATAGATGGGAGCGAAGATATCGCAACCGTCAGCAACATCTGCTGTGGTGAGTTCAAAAACAGCATCCTCTGCGTTGATGCCAGCGGCCGAGAACTTCTTCAGCTCCGCCTTGTAGTCATCGCTCTTGGTGATGGCGGCTTCGAAAATGCTGGGGTTTGTAGTGACGCCAACAACGTTCTTCTCTGCGATGAGTGTGGAGAGGTTGCCGCTGCTGATTCGGTTGCGCGAAAGATCGTCAAGCCAGATGGAAACTCCAGCGGCTGAGAGTGCGGCGGTGGGTGTTGAGTTAGTCATGGTGCTACTTCCTTGTGGATTAAGGCCCTGCACGAAATAGCGTTGCAGGGAAGGTGTTGTAGTCCCAAAGGCCAGCGCCGAGCGTTGCAGGGCGCCAGCCTTTGGGTCTACTGAGGTGTGAGAGGAACGCTTAGGAGTTCACCGTAGCGATGGAGTCCTTGGCTGCTGCTGTAACTGCCTCTGTGGTGATGCCGAACTTCTCGAACAGGATCTTGTAGTCAGCGGAAGCGCCGAAGTGCTCCAGCGAAATGGAACGGCCTGCATCTCCAACGAACTCGCGCCAGCCCAGAGCCAATCCGGCTTCAACTGAAACGCGAGCCTTGATACCAGCAGGTAATACCGATTCGCGGTATTCCGGGCTCTGAGCGTTGAACCACTCAACACACGGCATGGACACAACGCGGGCGGCGATGCCTTCGGCAGCGAGAGCTTCGCGGGCCTCAACGGCCAGATGAACCTCGGAGCCGGTGGCGATCAGGATGACAGCGGGGGTGACCACTGCGCCGTCGGACACGGCCTCTGCCAAGACGTAGCCACCATTGGCAACCAAATCAGCCGAAGCGAACTCGGTAGCGGTAGCAGCTCCTGCACCACGGTTGTAGGTCGGGATGTTCTGACGTGTCAGCACAATACCGGCCGGGTTATCAGTGGTTTCCAGGATCTTCTTCCACGAAGCAGCAACCTCGTTGGAGTCACCGGGGCGAACAACGTCCAAGCCCGGAATGGCGCGCAGGCTCGAGAGCTGCTCGACCGGCTGGTGCGTGGGACCGTCTTCGCCCAAGCCGATGGAGTCGTGAGTCCAGACATAGATGGACGGTACGCCCATCAGTGCCGAGAGGCGGATGGCCGGGCGCTGGTAGTCGCTGAAGATCAAGAACGTGCCGGAGAAGGCGCGGGTGGGGCCACTGAGGTGGATGCCGTTCACAATGGAGGCGGCGGCGTGCTCGCGGATACCGAAGTGCAGGACACGGCCGTAGGGGCCACCTGACCAGGTTTCGGTCTGCTTAGAAGCAGGCACGAACGATCCGGTGCCTTCAAGTGTGGTGTTGTTGGATCCGGCGAGGTCGCAAGAACCGCCCCAGAGTTCAGGCAGAACGGCGCCGATGGAGTTCAGCACCTTGCCGGATGCTACGCGGGTGGAGACATCCTTGCCGCCTTCGAAGACGGGGAGGTTTTCTTCCCAGCCAGCCGGCAGTTCCTTCTTCTGGATGCGCTCGAGCAATGCAGCGTTTTCCGGGTTGGCAGCAGCCCAGGCGTTGAAAGAGGTGTTCCACTCTTCGTGAGCAGCGGCACCACGTTCTACCAGCTGGCGGGCGTGATCCAGAACGGCCGGCTCCACCTCGAAGCTCTTCTCGGGGTCAAAGCCCAGAACTTCCTTGACGGCAGCAACTTCAGCTGCGCCCAGAGCAGAGCCGTGGATGGCACCAGTGTTCTGCTTCTGGGGAGCCGGGAAGCCAATGATGGTGCGCAGGGAGATCAGCGAAGGCTTGCTGGTCTCAGCCTTGGCGGCCGCCAGTGCTGCGTGGAGTTCGGCGACGTCTTCGACGTATTCGCCCGTCTTGGTCCAGTCAACGCGCTGTACGTGCCAGCCGTACGCCTCGTAACGCTTGAGCACGTCTTCGGAGTAGGCGATGTTGGTGTCATCTTCAATGGAGATGTGGTTGGAGTCGTAGACCACAACCATGTTGCCGAGCTCCTGGTGGCCGGCCAGGCTGGAAGCCTCGCTGGTGACGCCTTCCTGGAGATCGCCGTCAGAGGCAATAACCCAGACAGTGTGATCGAACGGGCTGGTGCCCGGAGCTGCTTCGGGATCGAGCATGCCGCGCATACGGCGTTGTGAGTACGCGAAGCCAACAGCCGATGCCAGGCCCTGGCCCAGCGGACCGGTGGTGATTTCCACACCGGCAGTGTGCTTGTATTCGGGGTGGCCCGGGGTCAATGAACCCCAAGTGCGCAGAGCTTCAAGATCGGAAAGTTCCAGGCCGTAACCGGAGAGGAACAGCTGCACGTACAGTGTCAGCGAGGTGTGGCCGGGGGAGAGGATGAAGCGGTCGCGGCCAATCCAGTCCGGGTTCTTCGGGTCAATGCGCATGACCTTCTGGAACAGCAAGTATGCTGCCGGGGCCAGCGACATAGCTGTTCCGGGGTGGCCGTTGCCGACCTTCTCGACGGCGTCAGCGGCCAAAATGCGAGCTGTATCGACCGCTCGCTTGTCGTTGGCGGTCCAGGTGAACGTTGGCAAATCCTGATGTGACACTGACAGGTCCCTCTCGTTATGTGCATAAATAGTGCAGGTGCGGACAACCCAGGTGCAGCCGAGAATGTGTAGCTTTTGCCGGCAAACAGTGGCTGGTACGCCCTGCGGTGGTACTTTCAGCAATTGCAAGCTTAGTCCCACGGGTGCTGGACACCAGTAAATTTCCACGCCGTTGGGTGCTTCTAAAGTTACACGATGTCGCACTCGGAACGTGATTAGTTTTCACATGTTGCGAATAGTTGGAGGCAATCTTGACAACGGCAGTTTTCGTCCTTCCATGCTGAAAGCGGCTATGATATCTAGAGGCTTAACGCGCTTGTGTCGCGCCCGAACGCTGGCCCAGCGCTGGCGTAAGGCAGGCATCCGGAGCAATCATTGCCAGCCCGGATGCAAGCGGCACAGCTACAACAATGAAAACATGGTGACATTACACGTGAGTGCGACACATACGCCGCTAACTGGGGCTTCGGCCAAAGCTCCGGTGAGTTTTTCGGACAAAGCCAAAGGTTACGTGGCGCTGACAAAGCCCCGGGTTATAGAGCTTCTCTTGGTCACCACCTTGCCCACCATGTTTTACGCCCAAGGTTTTTCCGGACAGGGCGGCGTGCCTAGCCTGTGGCTCATGTTCGCCACAATGGTGGGCGGAGCGCTGGCCGCTGGCGCTGCGGGTTCCTTCAACTGCTACATTGACCGCGACATCGACAAGATCATGAACCGCACCTCGAAGCGCCCGTTGGTGACCGGCGTCATCACTCCACGCGAGGCTCTGATTTTCTCCTGGGTCCTGACAGTCCTTGCTGTTGCGCTGCTCTGGAGTGTGAATCCGCTCACAGGAATGCTCGGCATCGGGGCAATATTTGTCTATGTGGTGGTGTACTCCATCATCCTCAAGCGCCGCACCTCGCAGAACATTGTCTGGGGCGGCGCCGCCGGCTGCTTCCCGGTCCTGATCGCATGGGCAGCTGTCACTAACAGCGTGCAGTGGCCAGCCATCATCCTCTTCATGGTCATCTTCCTCTGGACGCCGCCACACTACTGGCCGCTGTCCATGCGCTACAGCGACGACTACAACGCCGTCAACGTGCCCATGCTCGGTGCCGTGGCAGGTTCACGCACGGTTGCCGTTCAGGTGGTCCTGTACACGTGGGCCATGGTGGCTTGCTCGTTGCTCATGATTCCCCTTGGCGGAGCCGGGATCGTTTACACCGTGGTAGCTGCGGCATCCGGCGCTTGGTTCTTGTATGAGGCTCACGTTCTCTACAACAACTCCAAGAAGGACCTGGTTACCAAGAAGAACGCCATGAAGGTTTTTCATGTTTCCATCAGCTACCTGACGCTGGTATTCCTCTCATTGGCCGTGGATCCCTTTGTTGGCTCCGCATTGATGGGCTGATCAAGGCACTAAAGTACGACGCCGGCCGGCACCTTCCCCGCGGAAGGCGCCGGCCGCTGTTGGTTAAGCCCGAGCGTTGAGCTCTGGCGGCCCTGTCCGTTCTATTCAGGCTGATCGTGCCCTCTTGATCGTGCCCTCGAGTGCGCACATAACGTACGCTCCCAGCGGTTGTCGGCCTGAAAGCGTACGTTATCTGCACATTCGGCCCTGGTTGGTCGGTGCCGGTAGTGCCCGGCACCAACAAAAACGCGCCCGGCCCCAATATCCGCGGCCCAATCCGTTCTATTCAGGCTGATCGTGCCCTCGAGTGCGCACATAACGTACGCTCGCAGCGGTTGTCGGCCTGAAAGCGTACGTTATCTGTACATTCGGCCCTGGTTGGTCGCTGCCGGTAGTGCCCAGCACCAACAAAAACGCGCCCGGCCCCCACATCCGCGGCCCGTAGATCGGGGGCGGATGTGGGAGACGGGCGCGGAAGTTGCCGGTGCGGCCGGTCGGGACGGCAGGCTACTGGATAACGGCTTAGCGACTAACGGCCGCTGGGTGGTCCTTGCCGCGGTTCAATGCGACATCGATCATGTTGGTGGCCACCGTCAGCATGAGCGATGCGCCGAGCATGTGCACTATCACCAGCAGGATTGGGATGCCGGTGAAATACTGCCAGTAACCAATGAAGCCTTGGAAAAGCACTGCTACGAAGAGGAACGAAGCTGCGTTACGTACGATGGTGCCGGTGCCGGTGCCGGTGCCGGTGCCGCTGCCGTTGCGCCACAGCAAGATGACCAAAAGTAAGGACGCCGCCACGAGAACGTACACCGGGACCACGTGTAGGCGGGTGACGAAGTAGCCATCTAGTTCCATGCGAGGGGAGGTAGAATCGCCCGAGTGTGGTCCAGAGCCTGTGACCAGGGTGCCGAGCACCACGGCGAGGTAGCTCGTCACAGCGGCGATGATACTCAGCTGACGGATCAAGGGACGTGCGCGTTGAACATCATTGGGACCCGTCAGACCTGTACGGCCGTACGTCCTATTGACCAACAGCATGGAGACCACCACTAATGCGGCCGAAACCAAGAAGTGCAAGCTCACTACATAAGGGTTCAAACCGGTCAGGACCGTGATGCCACCAATGACAGCTTGAGCTGGAATGGCAGCCAGGAGACCGAAGGCTAGCCAGAACAAGTCCTTTCTTTCCTTACGCAGATTCCACAACATCACCAGCAAGACCAGCGCGATGGCAGCCAAGGCAAACGTCAGGGTCCGGTTGACGAACTCGATGACACCATGAATGCCCATTTCGGCGGTGTTGGTGAGGGAGTCCTCAGTGCACTTGGGCCAGGTCGGGCAACCCAGCCCAGAACCAGTCACCCGAACCACGCCGCCTGAGACAATCAGGACTCCCTGACCAATCAGGGAGGCCACGCTCAAACGCCGAATCGCGGGAGTGATAGAGGAGGGCAACTTTTCGGCAAAGTTGCGCAGGGCTGTTGCGGTGCTGCTTTGACTCACTTCAGTGACGCCTTTCAATTCCATTTGAACCATTTGACGGCGGCAATGGCGGCAGCCACACCCCACGCCAGCAAAATAACCAGACCCCATACATCGAGACGGCTTTCCAAGAGTGCCGCGCGCATCAAGTTTCCTAGCGCCCCTGACGGCAGCCACTGAACAAAGCCCTCGAGGGAACTAGAGAACTTTCCGGCGGGCAGAACGATTCCACCCACCGCGGCAAAGAGGATCCAGCCAAGGTTAGTGATCGCCAATGTTGCTTCTGGCCGAACGGTTCCCGCAATGAGCAGGCCGATGGCCGTGAAAGCTGCAGCACCCAAAATCAGCAGGGGAACACCTATGAGCACACCACCAATCGGCGGGCGCCAGCCCATGAACGCGGCCACAGTGGAGATCAGCACTACTTGCAACGCCAAGGCAACCAGAACTGCAATGACCTTGCCAGCAATCAGTCCACCCTTGCCCAGCGGCGTGGTGGACATAAAGCGCAGCACCCCGTACCGCCGGTCGAAGCCGGTGGCGATACCTTGACCAGTGAACGCCGTCGAAAGTGCACAAAGAGCAAGGATTCCAGGAGTTGCAATGGCCACACGCGAGTGGCCCATGTCATCGAGGAGGGGAGTGGCCACGAGGGCAATCAATCCCAGTAGCGGCATGACCACCATGAGCACCAACTGCTCGCCGTTGCGCAGCATGGTTGCGGCTTCATACTTGCCCTGGTTGAGGATTCGTCGGCTGAGCGTTGCTGGCTGTGTTGGTGCGGCATTGCTGAATAGGGTGCTCATGACTTCCCCAAGATCTGTGAGGTGCTGCTGACCTTAGTCGGGGTAGCCGTCTCGGCGCCGCCGTCGGAAATTGCCAAGAACACATCCTCTAGTGATTTGGAGGCCAGGTGAACGGAGGTGGGCATAACGTGCATGCGTTCACACCAAGAACCAAAGCGGGTGAGGTCGGCCGGCTCCAAGGGACCCGTCAGGACATAGCTACCGGGGCGAGTTTCGCTGCAGTCAAGTCCTGGGCGCAGCAGCGTTGACACATCCAGTGCAGGTGCTGCTTCAAACGTCATGGTCCGGTGTTCCATGGCAGCGGTGGAGGTCTCTAGAAGCTCTTGCACAGTGCCTTGGGCTACTGATGCGCCCTTGTCCACGATGTAGACGTAGTCAGCGAGTCGTTGGGCGTCATCGAGTAGATGGGTTGTCAGGACGATTGCCTTGCCGGCGTCGCGTAATTCCCGGATCAGTTCAAAAACCATGATCCGCGACTGGGGATCCAAGCCAGCGCTGGGCTCATCCAGGAACAGCACTTCTGGGTTGCCCAAAAGACTTGCAGCCAATGCCACACGTTGCTTTTGACCACCGGAGAGGCGACGGATATTTGTGTCGGAAAACTCATTGATGCCCAGGCGCGCCACTAGAGCGTCCACTGAAAGCGGGTTTTGATAAAGACCAGCAACATGTCGGAGCAGTGCGATGGGTCGGGCAGCTGGGGGCAGGCCGCCGTCTTGCAGCATGACACCCACCCTGGCGCGCAAACCGGCGTCGGCCTTTTCCGGGTCCTGGCCTAGGAGGGAGATACGGCCGCCGGTGCGCGATTGTAGGCCTTGGGCGCATTCAATGGTGGTGGTTTTACCGGCACCATTGGCTCCCAAAAGTGCAGTTACCTGACCAAAGTGGGCCGTGAGACTAATATTGGAAACAACGCGTTTCATCCGGCCATCCAATGCCGGAAGGGGCCCCACGTCCTTGATGAGCTCGGAGATCTCCAGAGCAGGGGAAAGTGTCTTTGTCACGCGGCCATTGTACGCGAAGCAAGTGGGAGTTCTGCCGCGTTCGGCCATCGAGAAGACGCTGTGGTGCTCTCTAAGTGGGGCACAGCACCTCTCGAGAGCACTGGTCCTGATGATTTTCTGCGGTCTCGCCGGACGCCGGTAAGTGGACTCATCAGTCAGTGGATCTGTGGGTAGGCTCGCCTTAGTGGCGTGCCGCCCGCAATTACGACATACTTGTGTTGTCTAATGTTGTGCCTATTTTTGACTGTGTGGAGGTGTTAATGAGTCAGCAAATAACGTCCGTGCCGGTGACCGGCGTCGAGCCTGATGAACGTACCCGAGACCGAGTCTTGACGGCCGTTTTGGAGCAAGGCCCGATCAGCGCCGCCCAGTTAGGTGTGCTGCTAGGGCTGACGCCGGCAGCTGTGCGCCGACACCTTGACACCTTGACCAAAGAGGGACTCATTGAAGTCAAGCTGGTCAGCAACGCCAAAAGTGGCGCGGGGCGTCCGGCCCGTAGATATGTGGTGTCCCGACGTGGCCAGACTGAAATCGGTGACGATTACCTGCAGATCGCTACGCAGGCGCTCACTGAAATTTCCCAGATCCGCGGAGAGTCAGGAGTTGTGGAGTTCGCACAGCGCCGATTTGCCCGGATGGAAGCCAAATACCAGCCTGTGGTGGACGCCGCAGGCGAGAATGTAGCTGCCCGCTCCAAAGCCTTGGCCCAAGCGCTGAACGCCGACAACTTTGTTGCGACCTCCAATTCACTCAACAGTGGAACACCCATGGCAGCTGAGCAGTTGTGCCAAGGGCACTGTCCCATCCAGGAACTTGCCAGTTCCTTTCCCCAATTCTGCGATGCCGAGACCGAGGTTTTTTCCCGGTTGATTGGCGTCGACGTGCGCAGGCTCTCCACCATGGCAAGTGGCGGGCACGTGTGCACCACACATGTACCAACAGGGCGGGCGGTGGTCCGCAAGCTGGCAACGGCGCAGACCAACACAGCAAGCCCCGTGGACTCAATTTCCAACCATCAGCAAGAAAGGCCGTGATGACGGATCAATTAGCGCAGGATGTTAGCGCCAATGGTGACGTGGCAGACGCCACCAACCACGACATCCTCGAGAGGAACCCCGAGCTGGAGGGCCTAGGCAACTATGCCTTCGGCTGGTCAGATAAAAACACGGCCAGCGACAATGCCCGCCGTGGTCTGAGCGAAGAGGTCGTTCGGGACATCTCTGCCAAGAAGGGCGAGCCCCAGTGGATGCTGGACATGCGCCTGAAGGGCCTGAAGTACTTTGACCGCAAGCCCATGCCCACCTGGGGTGCAGACCTCTCCGGCATCGACTTCGATAACATCAAGTACTTTGTGCGTTCCACGGAGAAGCAAGCCGGATCCTGGGAAGAACTCCCCGAGGACATTCGCAACACGTACGAGAAGCTCGGTATCCCCGAAGCTGAGCGTAACCGTCTGGTCGGTGGCGTCACCGCCCAGTACGAGTCCGAGGTTGTCTACCACCAGATCCGCGAGGACTTGGAAGAGCAGGGTGTCATCTTCACAGACACCGACACCGCCATGCGCGAATACCCGGAGATCTTCCAGGAATATTTCGGCACCATGATCCCGGTGGGCGATAACAAGTTCGCTTCCTTGAACACGGCCGTCTGGTCCGGTGGATCCTTCGTCTACGTCCCCAAGGGCGTCCACGTGGAAATCCCGTTGCAGGCCTACTTCCGTATTAACACCGAAAACATGGGCCAGTTTGAGCGCACGCTCATCATTGCCGATGAAGGCAGCTACGTGCACTACATCGAGGGTTGCACGGCTCCGATCTACACCTCAGATTCATTGCACTCGGCTGTTGTGGAAATTGTGGTCAAGAAGAACGCCCGCGTTCGTTACACCACCATCCAGAACTGGTCCAACAACGTGTACAACCTGGTCACCAAGCGTGCCATTGCACACGAAGGCGCCACCATGGAGTGGGTCGATGGCAACATCGGTTCCAAGGTCACCATGAAGTACCCGGCCGTTTACCTCGTGGGCGAGCACGCCAAGGGTGAAACCCTCTCGGTTGCTTTTGCCGGCGAAGGTCAGCACCAGGACACTGGTTCGAAGATGGTTCACATTGCGCCCAACACGCAGTCCTCCATCATCTCCAAGTCCGTTGCCCGTGGTGGTGGACGTGCCGCTTACCGAGGCCTGGTACAGATCCGTGAGGGTGCTACGCACTCGGCGAACACAGTCCGCTGTGACGCCCTGCTGGTGGACAACATTTCCCGCTCGGACACCTACCCCTACGTTGACGTTCGTGAAGACGATGTCTCCATGGGCCACGAGGCCACAGTTTCTAAGGTCAGCGAAGAGCAGCTGTTCTACCTGCAGTCCCGTGGCATGCCCGAGGACGAGGCCATGGCCATGATTGTGCGTGGCTTCATCGAGCCCATCGCCAAGGAATTGCCCATGGAATACGCGCTCGAATTGAACCGCCTGATCGAACTGCAGATGGAAGGGGCCGTCGGCTAAATGACCGAGCTCACGCAAGAACACGCAACAGATTCAAAGGTCTGGTCACAGGGCTTCATCAAGGGCATGACCGAAGAAGGCGAAAGCCTCTCCGAGATCAACCCAGAGTCAGGTCCCCTTGGCGGCAGCGCTGCAAAGGCCCATAGCCACGGAGGCGACAGCCACGGTGGCGGAGTTGGCGTCCCGGACAGCTCACGCGCCGGCCGCTTGACCTCCTACAACCTTGCCGACTTCCCGGCCATCACCGGCCGTGAAGAAGAATGGCGCTTCACCCCCCTGAAGCGTCTGCGCGGACTAGACCGCGTTGGCATCAAGGGCGTAGAGCTCAACGGTCCTGCACCGTTGGTTGAGGTCTCCGCGCCCGACGGCGTCACCGTTGAGACCGTGGGTCGCGACGACGCACGCATCGGTTCCGCAGGTATCCCCGAAGACCGTGTGGCCGCCGGGGCATGGGCCAGCTTCACCGAAGCTACTGTGGTCACCTTGCCGGCAGAATTCGCTGGCAACGCTGACAACCTCACCACCTTGACCCTCACCGGTCAGGGCGATGCCCCCGCAGCCGCGCACGTCGTCGTCATTGCCAAGAAGTTCGCCACGGGCGTTGTTGTCTTGGATCACCGCGGCACCGCCGTGTTGAGCGAAAACGTCGAAATCCTCGTTGAAGATGGTGCCAACTTGACCGTTGTCAGCATCCAGGACTGGAATGATGACGCTGTGCACGCCAGCGCCCAGCACATCAAGGTGGGCCGAGACGCCAAGGTCAAGCATGTTGTCATCAACCTCGGTGGCGATTTGCTGCGTACCACCCCGGCCGCGCGTTACGGCGGCACGGGTGCTGAAGTTGAAATGTATGGCCTGTACTTCGCCGATGCCGGTCAGCACCTAGAGCAGCGCTTGTTCGTGGATCACTCCACGAAGAATTGCAAGTCCCGCGTCACCTACAAGGGTGCACTGCAGGGCGAAAACGCTCACGCCGTTTGGATTGGCGATGTGCTGATCCGGAAGCAGGCTGAAGGTACTGACACCTACGAGCTGAACCGCAACCTCATCCTGACTCAGGGAGCACGCGCCGATTCGGTGCCGAACCTGGAAATTGAGACAGGCATGATTGAAGGGGCCGGGCACGCAAGCGCCACTGGCCGCTTCGATGATGAGCAGCTGTTCTACCTGCAGGCACGCGGTATTGAAGAAAGCGTTGCCCGCCGTCTGGTGGTGCGTGGCTTCCTGAACGAGGTCATCCAGCACATCCAGGTACCTGCCCTCGAAGAGCGTCTGCGCGAGTCCGTGGAACGCGAATTGGCGGCGACCCCACAGTGATTGATTCCTCCACGCCCGCCGGAGTCATTGTCTGCCAAGCCGACGACGTACAGGTGAAATCATCCTTACTCGTTGAGGTTGATGATTACCCCATCGCCATTGTCAGGGATTCCTACGGGGAGCTTCACGCTATCGGAGATACCTGCTCTCACGCAGAAATCTCCCTCAGCGAGGGCGACGTGGAGGATGGCACCATCGAATGCTGGGCACATGGCAGCTCCTTTGACCTGAAGTCAGGCCAACCGCTGACATTGCCCGCATTCGAACCCGTGCCCGTCTTTGCCTTGAGCGTTCACGGCAGCGACGTCTATGTGGACGTCACCAACATTCTTAACGGTGTCAGCGCGCAGTAGCGCCGCGGCCCGCACACAAACTTTTTTAGGAGAAAATAGAGTATGTCTACTCTGGAAATCAAGGACCTACACGTCAGCATCGAGACGGAGCAGGGCATCAAGCCCATCCTCAAGGGTGTTAGCTTGACCATCAACACCGGTGAGACCCACGCCATCATGGGCCCTAACGGCTCGGGCAAGTCCACCCTGGCTGCCACCATTGCCGGTCACCCGCGCTACACCGTTGACAGCGGATCCATCACCCTCGACGGCGAAGACGTCTTGGAGATGACCGTTGATCAGCGTGCCCGCGCAGGCCTGTTCTTGGCCATGCAGTACCCGGTAGAAATCCCCGGTGTCACCATGACCAACTTCTTGCGCACCGCCAAGACCGCGATCGACGGCGAAGCCCCCAAGCTGCGTACCTGGACCAAGGACGTCAAGGCTGCCATGGCGCAACTGCGCATCGAGCCGGAGTTCGCAGAGCGTAACGTAAACGAAGGTTTCTCCGGTGGCGAGAAGAAGCGCCATGAGATCCTCCAGTTGGAGCTGCTGCGTCCCAAGTTCGCCATCCTGGATGAGACCGACTCGGGCCTTGACGTTGACGCGTTGAAGGTTGTTTCCGAAGGTGTCAACCGTGCCATCGACGCCGGCGGCTTGGGCACAGTACTGATCACCCACTACACTCGCATTCTGCGCTACATCAAACCGCAGTTTGTGCACGTGTTCGTTGACGGTGCCATTGCTGAACAGGGCGGCCCGGAACTCGCCGACCGCTTGGAAGAAGAAGGCTACGACCGCTACCTGGTAGCCGAGTCGGCCACGGCCTAAGCAACGCTAGGAAGGAATCATGACTGACATCAGCGAATCAAGCCCAGCCCTTGTGGCAGGCCAAACTGATCTCGAAGACGTTGAGGAAGCTCTCAAGGACGTCATTGACCCGGAACTTGGCGTCAACATCGTCGATCTGGGTCTGCTGTACGGCATGCGCTACGGCGAGGACGGTGCCCTGTTGTTGGACATGACACTCACCACGGCAGCCTGTCCTCTGCAGGACGTCATCGAGGAGCAGGTGGAAAACTCACTGGGCCCGATCGTTGACGAATGGCGCATCAACTGGGTGTGGATGCCGCCGTGGGGTCCCGAGCGGATCACAGACGACGGTCGCGACCAGATGCGTGCCCTCGGCTTCAACATCTAGTCTCTGATGAGACAAGCGCCTCGGTTCCCTCGCGGGCAGTAAGATTTCTTCGGTCGTTGAGCGACCTTGAAATCCATCCCCGCTCCGGGAACCGCGGCGCTTGTTTATTTTCCGTCTATTCCGGCTCTACCGCTGGTCGAGCTTGTCAAGACCCAGGAGTTCCTTTAGACCGTGGGTACCGAGAACGTGTCGCACGCGGCCAGATCGGCACTTTGATAGCCCTTGTACAGCCACTGTTGGCGCTGTTCGCTCGAGCCATGGCTCCACGATTCGGGGTTAGTGCGGCCCGTGGCGGCTTTTTGGATCCTATCGTCACCTACGGATGATGCCGCAGACAGCGCATCATTGAGGTCCTTTTGCTGCAGCTCCTTCAAGAAGGGCTGGTCGCTTCCAGGCGCTGGCTGACTGGAAGCGTGCCGCATCCAGATTCCCGCATAGCAGTCGGCCTGCAGCTCGGTGCGAACTGCCGCTGATTGTGCTCCCTTGGGGTCTTGTTGAGCTTTGCCGATGGTTCCGGTGAGGTTTTGCACATGGTGGCCAAACTCGTGGGCCACCACATACTCTTGGGCTAGCGGACCACCGGAGGAACCGAACTGGGTTTCCAATTGTGCAAAGAAGTCGGGGTCAAAGTAGGCCTTGTTGTCTCCTGGGCAGTAAAACGGGCCAACGGCTGAGGTGGCAGCCCCACAGGCAGTGTCAACGCTGCCGGTAAAGACCACGGTCTTCGGGACTGAGTACTTTACTCCGTAGTCACTGAGGTAACCGGGCCAGAAACTATTGAGCGAGTTGGCCGTACCAAGGATGCGGCAGTCCAGCCGGGCATTGGCGTCCGCTCCCGTTTGGCAGTTCTCCAGTGCCGAGCCGCCCGACTGCTCAATGGCAGGTTGGTTGCCGGTGTCTCCCAAAATGGAACCAAGCAGTTGTGGATCGATGCCCAGCATGGCGCCAATGAGTACCACGATCCCGCCACCGATTCCTAGCCCCATCTTGCCGCCGCGGCCCATACTGCCACGGCCTCTACGGTCTTCTGCTTGCGACGGATCAAGCCGCGCACCCTCATTGAAAGTCATGGCTATAGGGTACCGCCACTGCCGGGACTCTAGCGTAGGGCGCTATGTAACGGGCACGTTTCTGTGTATGTGATTCTCCTCTACGATGAAGACAATGCCGTTCATAGAGAAACTCCAGCACTGGGCCAAGGCCGCCGGGTCACGGCCCGCCGTGATTGTTGGTGCCCAGCACCTTGATTACGCGGGCCTGCTGGCGGCCGCTAATTTGCCTGAAACCATCGCCAAGTCCTGGGTCAGTGACGGTGCCTCGATGGGGGAGGCTGGGTCCAGACGAAGCCCGGTAGCTGTCATTGACGCACCCCCAAGTGTGGACTTGGCAGCCCAATTTTGCGCCGCCCTGCTCCAGCACAAAACGGCCATGGTGGTGGATGCGAGCTGGCCCCAGGAGCTGCGCACACAACTGTCGGGAGCCGCTCAAAGTTGGGCCGCGACGCAGGACCTCACCGATCCGCCGTTTCTGCTGGGGCTTTCCTCTGGCACTAGTGGGCTGCCCAAGGCTTTCACTCGCAGTGCGACTTCCTGGCGTGAATCCTTTGAGAGCAGTACTGACTATTTCGCGCTTACTGCCGAGACCGTCACCTTGGCTCCGGGCCCGATGGCCGCGAGCATGAATCTCTATGCGCTCGGTGAGTCTATTTTTGCCGGTGGCACCTTTGTTGCACTCCCAGATTTCAGCCCTGATGCGGCGCTGGCGGCCATGGCATCGTGCTCTGTAAATCGGCTCGTGCTAGTCCCCACTGTTCTGGAGCTGCTGGCCCGCCGCGGCATGGCAACCGGCCAGTTGGCCCCGGGTATTAGCAGTGTGGTCTGCGCTGGTTCGGCGCTGTCCGCTGCCACGGCTGCGCTTGTCCTGTTGTGGGCGCCTAACGCCGTGATCCACCAGTATTACGGGGCCGCAGAATTGGGTTTCGTCGCCGCCGCAACTCTGGAGCCCGGCTCTGTTTTTGAAGAGTCCGACGGCGTTGGCCTCGCCTTTCCCGGCGTGCTGCTCAGTATCCGGGACGGAGACGGTAGGGAAGTGGACACCGGGGTACTGGGTAATGTCTGCGTCAAGAGTCCCTATGTGTGCAGCGGTTACGCGTGGGGTGATGATGGACTGGCCTTCTCGGCGAATGGTATCGATGGCTGGTACACGGTGCGTGACCAAGGCAGCCTCGATCAGCAGGGCAAGCTCCATTTGGCGGGCCGTGCAAGCGATATGATCCTGTGCTCCGGCGCCAACGTTTACCCGCACGCCGTCGAACAGGCACTCCGCAGGAACAGCGGGAATAGTAGTAACGCTAGGACCGGTAGCAATACCGGCACGGAGCAGGATGTCATCGTTGCCGGACTGCCCGATCCGGTGCGGGGTCATCGAGTCATTGCAGCGTTTCACTCGGCCACCCACAATGTGGCTCAGAATTCGGGATCGCACTTCAGCGGCAGGAGCACCGAAGCTCTGACACTCATGCGAGCCGCCGCAGCAGATCTGCCAGCTAGCCACCGGCCTTCGCAATACTACGAACTGAGCGAACTTCCTCTGACGGGGAGCGGAAAAATTAGCAGAGCCCTGCTGACCCAGTGGATTGTGGAGGCCGACCCCCGTGCCCAACGCCGATCCTAAACATCCAAATGCCACAGCCACAGACGCAGGTACACAAATGCAAAGCGGCAACCCTGACACTACCGCGGTGGTGTTCATGGCCAAGCGGCTGCCCACCGCGAAGGCAGGCGGTGCCTATAAGAATTACAGGGCGCATGAGCTGGCTGCCGCCGTCATCGAGCATCTAGTCGCGGCCTCGGGCATCAATCCGGCAGAGATCGACGACGTCATCGTGGGCAATGCCACCGGGGGAGGCGGCAATGTTGCACGGCTTGCCGCGTTGACGGCTGGCTTGCCGGACCGGGTGCCAGGGCTGAGTGTGGATCGGCAGTGTGGATCGGGGCTGGAAGCCATCATTCTGGCCGCACGTCTGGTCCAAGCTGGGGCCGGTGATCTCTACCTGGCCGGGGGAGTGGAGAGCATCAGCACCGCTCCCGCGCGGGCGTACAAGGCCGCCGATGGTTCTCTGGAGTTCTTTGACCGGGCACAATTCGCTCCCTTGGAAACGGGGGATCCCGACGCAGGGGTTGCCGCTGAAAACGTGGCACGCCATTATGGCATCACGCGCGCTCGGCAGGACGATTACGCCCGGGCCAGCCATGAAAAAGCTGTGAGCGCCCAGCACAACGGAGCATTCACCTCGGAATTGGTGACCTTCGCCGGCCTCAGTGATGACCAAGGTCCGCGGGCCAAGCTGACCGCTAGCCTGATGGCACGCTTCCCTCCCGCGTTTGTTCCGGGTGGCACCGTGACGGCTGGCAATTCATGTCCCTTCAGCGATGGTGCGGCGTTGGCGGTGGTCACCTCACTGACGCGGGCTAGGGCGCTGGCACAGAATCTGGGTGATGAAGCGGGAACGGTGCTGGCCTTTCGCGACAGTGCTGTTGCTGGCAACAATCCGAATCTTCTTGGAGTGGGGGCAGCGCACGCCATGGAATTGTTGCTTGCCCGCACTAAAATGCACCTGGACCAGTTGGCGGATTCCCTCATCGAGTTCAACGAGGCTTTTGCCTCACAAGTGCTTGCTGTGGCGGATATCTTGGGCCTTGATCCTGCTTTGTTTAACCACGACGGCGGTGCGCTGGCGTTGGGGCACCCGTACGGCGCCTCCGGGGCTGTGCTGGTGACGAGGTTGCTCGCCCAAGTTCAGCGCCAGACGTTGGAGGGTGGCATTGACGTAGCTGCTGGCCACGATGCTTTCGCCATGATCAGTGTGGCTGGGGGCATTGGGCTGGCCGCCCACTTTGTTGCGCTGGAGCTGTAAGTGGGACTTGATCCTAGGATTGTTCGACCGCCACAAGACTTAGCTGCAGGTGACCCTGGGAAAACAATGCACCTGTTTTCCCAGACTCGGATATTTTTGGGAAAACAGCGCTGGTGGGTTCCAACAAGGAGGCCAAGATGAATCAACCGTCCACATCAACTGGCAGAGCTCATCACCCGTGGCCGGCCATAGCGTTGAAAGAAGTTCAATGGGACCATGTCTTGGATGCCAGCACGTCCAGACGCCAACGACTGATGGCCCGCGGACCATACTAAGCTGCCGTGGTCCCTTCGATTGCCCGCTGCCAACCACTCATCAGCAATTCCGTAGCAGCCCTTGCCGAAGAGGCAATTATCGGCATGGTCCGCTTCGACCGCGATCTAGGTGACGATGCGGCACCCTTCGCCGCACTCTTGCTGCGCAGCGAGTCTGCTGCCAGCTCGGAAATTGAGAACCTCACCGCTGGTACTAAGAAAATTGTGCTTGCTCAACTTGGAGATCACTCTAGCTCCAACGCATCGCTGATTGCTTCCAATGTCACCGCGATGCGGGCACCTTAGCTCTATCAGAGAACATCAGCGTAGATAATGTCTTGTCCATGCACAGGGTGTTGCTGGAAGCGACCCATCCCGAAATCGCCGGTCGACTGCGTGCTCAGGTCGTATGGATCGGCGGAAATTCGCCACACTCTGCACGCTTTGTCCCGCCCAGACATGAAAGAGTCGAAGCAGCCATGGCCGATCTTGTCGGTTCATCCACCGTGACGTTATCCCGGTCCTAACCTAGGCATCCATTACTCATGCCCAGTTCGAGACTATCTGGAAGCAAACGCTGTGCCTTTCGCCCGCGGGCGCTTGCGCGCGTAGAGGGTTTCAGGTACTCCAAGGAGCACCCCAAGCAGGGTCAGAACTAATACGGTATGCATATAGATCCCGCCAACTGTCAAGGGCCATGAGTTTCTGCCCACCAGCGGCCAGGTTATCTGCCCGCTGGTGGCCAGCAAAAGTGCCCGGGTATGGCCATGAGATCTGCCCGCAGATGTAGATTTGTGGCTGGCCATATGGATCGGGTTTTTAGCTCAGTTGGGACACTCCTTTTCCTGCAAGTGCCTGTGTCAGTCTGACGGAGTCCCCGCTGGTCTGGCAGACATGAGCATGGTGTAGCAGCCGGTCCACGGTCGCGGTGGCCAGCGTTTTAGGCATGAGTTCGTCGAAGCCGGCTGGGTGCAGGTTGGAGGAGATAGCGATGGAACGTTTCTCGTAGGCCGCATCTACGACCCGGTAGAGTCCCTCGGCGGCATCGGTCCCTACAGGTAACAGCCCAATATCATCGACCACGACCAAATCAGCGCGTAGCACTCGGGTGATGGCTCTGGTGACGCTGTCATCGGTGCGATGGGCGCGGATGAGCTGGCCTATGTCCTCGAGACGGAACCAAGCCACTCGTAGCCCTTCTTCGACGGCTTGCTGGCCGAGGGCTTCGAGGAAGAATGTTTTCCCGGTGCCGGAGGGTCCGCAGAGAACGAGGTTTTCCCCGCGCCTAATCCATTCCAACGTCCGCAAGGCTTGTTGGGTAGGGGCTGGGATCGAGGAAGCGGCCGGGTCCCAGCCATCGAAGGTCTTCCCGGTCGGGAACCCTGCAGCTTTGCGACGGGTGGCGAGCATCGAGGCGGCCCTGCCCCGTATTTCCTCAGTGAAGAGCGCCTTGATCACCTCGGATGGCTCCCATCGTTGAGCTCGGGCGGTGGCGATGAGTTCTGGTGCGAGAGCGCGGGCGTGGGGCATCTTCAAAGAACGCATCATTGCTTCAAGGTCTGCTGGCAGTGCCGGTGCTGTGGTGTTGAACGGGTTCACTGCTGTTCCTCGCTAACGATGGTTGTGGTGGTGTGGGCGGCCCAAGCGCTGGTGCCCTGCGTCAGAGATGCTTCCTCGCTGGCCGAGTGGGTGGCGGTGCTGGCCCTGCCTGCTTGCAGGATCGAGGAAAGATCCCCGTGGGCGAACCGGCCATGGATCGCCGCGGTGCCCAGGGCCCGGTCAACGTCTATGACGCCGGCGATCTTCGCCAAAGACACTGCCTCAGCCATTTTCTGGTTCATGCGGGCGGTTCCGATGGCTGCGGCTTCTTTCAGCCAGGTCACAGCGCCGCTACCGATCGCTAGGAACTCGGCTTCGGCCCCGGTGCGTGCCCTAGGCGTGTAATCTCCAGGGATCTTCTCCACATATCCAGGGAAATGCTCATCATTGATCGCCGGGCTCCCGGGCCGTGCCCGCCCATGGCGGGCGACTTCCACCGAACCGGCTGGGCCTGGTGAACGACGATGACTTTCTCATCCGGGCCAGTGCCGTGGGAACGGACGAACACTTTCTGCCCCAATAAGTGCGACGGGACGGAGTACATGGCGTTATTGAACGTGACCATAGGCGTATTCGGCGGCACCGTGCGAGACAGGCCAAAAGAGACCGTATGGGCAGCATCGGGTATCCGATGCAGACGCAGAACCTCCTCAGCAAGCATCGCTGCGGGTTTACGTTTCGTTGCCCGGTGTTCACGGGCATTTATGTGCGCCATGAATTCCGCACAAGCCTTTTCAACCTCGGCAAAAGAGGCGTATTCCTCGCGCAGGTTCGTATCTTTAGGCACGATGTCAGCCTTAGCGACCTTGACCGCGTTCTCCACCCCACCCTTGGAAGCAGGATCCGCTGGCTGACAAGTCAACACCGTCACCCCGTAGTAGCGGGCGAAATCAACAGTCTGCAAGTTCCGCACCGGTACCCCGGCCACGTGAGACACTGTCACGGTCTTTTCGTTATCGGTCAGGACAGACGTCGGGGCACCCACGATGAGCCTAAAGGATCGATCAAGGGCAGCGAACACACTCGGTGCTGTCCTGTCCCCAGGGCTCTTGACATGGTGAGGTAATCGATGTGGGGTCAGTCGCTGTTTTTGATTTTGTAGCGCAGGATCAGGGTGGTGCCGGGGTAACAGGTTTTCGTGGCGCTGAGGTG
>NZ_JBTNDB010000019.1:0-81886 GCF_054511175.1 Arthrobacter sp. Sr24
GGAGGTCTTTTGGTTCTTTTTTTCTCTTTTTTTTCCCTCTGGGTAGGTCTGGGTCCCCCCCTCCCCCCCCCCCCCCGCTAAGGTCAGAACTCGATGAAACCACTTCAACAATCGCGCTGGGGAAGGCGTCCACATCGCCCTGCACCCCACTTGAACCACCTAAACCACTTGAACCACCTAAACCACCTAAACCAGTCCAGCGGCCGGCCACCCTTTGAACAAAAGGTGACCGGCCGCCGTCGTGCTTGAGAGGTATTTACTTGTTGTAGTTCGGAGCTTCCACGGTCATGGTGATGTCATGGGGGTGTGATTCCTTCAGGCCAGCAGCCGTGATGCGCACAAACTTGCCGCGCGCTTTCAGCTCAGGGATGGTGGGCGATCCGACGTAGAACATGGTCTGGCGCAGGCCACCCACCAACTGGTAAGCCACCGAAGCCAGCGGCCCGCGATAAGCCACGCGGCCCTCGATGCCTTCGGGGATGAGCTTCTCATCACCGGAAACATCGGCCTGGAAATAACGGTCCTTGGAGTAGGAAGTGTTGTTGCCGCGGGTCTGCATGGCACCCAACGAGCCCATGCCGCGGTAGGCCTTGAACTGCTTGCCGTTGACGAACACGGTCTCGCCCGGGGATTCCTCGGTACCGGCCAAAAGTGAGCCGATCATGACGGTATCGGCGCCCGCTACCAGAGCCTTGCCGATATCGCCGGAGTACTGCAGCCCGCCATCGGCAATCAGCGGAACACCGGCCGGGATAGCAGCCTTGGAGGATTCGTAAATGGCGGTGATCTGCGGAACGCCAACACCTGCCACCACACGGGTGGTGCAGATGGATCCCGGACCAACGCCAACCTTGATGCCGTCAGCACCGGCGTCGATCAGGGCCTGGGCGCCCTCGCGGGTTGCTGCCTGGCCACCGATGACGTCAACGTGGGCGGCAGACTTTTCCTTCTTCAGACGCTGAATCATTTCCAGCACACCCTGGCTGTGGCCGTTGGCGGTGTCTACGAACAACGCGTCAACACCGGCGTCGACAAGAGCCATGGCGCGCTCGTAACCGTCGCCGAAGAAACCGATCGCAGCACCAACACGCAGGCGACCTTCGTCGTCCTTGGTGGCCAACGGGTATTGCTCGGCCTTGGCGAAATCCTTGACGGTGATGAGGCCGCGAAGGACGCCAGCCTTGTCCACGAGGGGAAGCTTTTCAATCTTGTTCTTAGCCAGCAGGCCCGATGCTTCTTCGCGGCTGATGCCAACCTGGCCGGTGATCAGCGGCATGTTCGTCATGACATCGCGGACCAGGCGCGTGGAGTATTCGTTTTCCGGAATGAACACGGTGTCGCGGTTGGTGACGATGCCCATGAGGCGGCCATCCTGATCCACAACCGGCAGCCCTGACACGCGGAACCGGGCACACAACTCATCGAGTTCAGCCAAGGTGGCGTCAGGGCCAACGGTGACCGGGTTGGTGATCATGCCGGATTCGCTGCGCTTGACCAGATCCACTTCCTCGGCCTGGCGTTCGATCGAGAGGTTGCGGTGAACAACACCCAAACCGCCTTGGCGTGCCATGGCGATGGCCATGCGTGACTCGGTCACGGTGTCCATTGCGGCTGAGAGCAACGGAGTCTGGACCGTGATGCGCTTGGAAACCCGTGAGCTGGTATCAGCTTCGGAGGGGATGACGTTGGTGTGCCCGGGAAGGAGCAAAACGTCGTCGTATGTCAGGCCAACAAAGGCGAAAGGATCATGGATTTCAGGCTGGGACACGAAGGCTCCTTGGCGGGGGTAGAACCATTTGAGGGGTGTGCATCCAATGGCCGGTCCCGTAATTACGAAGCTAGCCTGTGCGTTGGTTACAGTCTAAAACGAAAGCGGCCGTTGCCCTATTCCCGTTCCGTGCGTCACACCGGCGGTGGGCTGCGCGGCCATTCCGGTGCCTTCGCAGCGCTGGAACTCTGGCTGGCAGCAAGCGGTGAGGAACGACGTCGTCCGGTGCCTTGGTCCCGGTTCTCACCGTGCTCACGGGGCCAGTTTTGGTCCAGGCCCCGTTGTCACGAGGCTACCGTCAGTGGCGGCTTGTGTGCCGTTAGGGAAGAGTGTTGCCCATGAAGGAAAAAGCACCTGCCCCAGCGTCAGCTCTGGCCCATGCTTCCGCGGCCACGGAGGCTCCTGAACAATCCCGGATTGTGGCCGCACTAAGGCGTTACCCGCTGGTCTGGCTGACCGTGCTGGTTGGCCTAGTTGTGGGCCTCATGTTGTTGCTGGGTGCTGACGCGGGCGCCCGCTGGAGCGCGAGCCTCTACGCCATGGCGATCGTCCTCTACCAGGGTTTCGGCATGGTCAAAGACATTCTGCGTGGCCATTGGGGAATCGACATTCTCGCCATCACGGCGATCGTGGCGACGGTCTCTGTCGGCGAATATTTGGCGTCATTAATCATCATTTTGATGCTGACAGGCGGTGCCGCACTCGAAGATTATGCCACCGGACGTGCCGCCCGTGAGTTGCGGGCCCTCATGGACCGTGCGCCCCGGGCAGCCCACCGCGAGAATGCCGACGGATCCACGAGTGATGTCCCACTGGCTGAGGTTGAGATTGGTGATACTTTGCTGGTCCGCCCTTCTGAGGTGCTGCCGGTGGATGGGACCCTGCTGAACGGTCCGGCCATGTTTGATGAGTCCGCGCTGACCGGTGAAAGCCTGCCTGTGGAGCATGCCTCCGGAGATTTTGTGCCCAGTGGCGCCGTCAACGGGCCTGCCGCGATCCGCTTCAGGGTCACCGCCCGTGAAGAGGATTCGCAGTTCAGCCGCATTATTGCCCTAGTGCGAGAGGCGTCGGAAAGTAAGGCGCCCGTGGTGCGCCTGGCGGATCGATACGCCGTTCCTTTCACCGCGTTTTCATTGGCCCTAGCGGGAATCGCTTGGTACCTCAGCGGTGACCCGGCCCGCTTTGCGGAGGTACTGGTGGTGGCCACACCCTGTCCGCTGCTGATCGCGGCACCGGTCGCTTTCCTTGGTGGCATGAGCCGAGCCGCGAAATCGGGGGTCATTGTCAAGGGCGGAGGCACCCTTGAACAATTGGCTCGGGTCAAGACGGCCGCCTTCGATAAGACCGGGACGCTCACCGCGGGCAACCCGTCATTGGACGAAGTACGTAGCGTTTCCATGCACCCGGATGAGTTGCTGACTCTCGCTGCTTCCGCAGAACAGTATTCTTCCCATGCACTTGCGGCTGCGGTCGTGGCTGAAGGGCTTTCGCGGGGTCTACCTCTGTCAACTTCCGAAGATGCAACCGAGCATGCCACCGATGGGGTAAGTGCTCTCATCAATGGGAGCCGGGTACTGGTCGGCAAGCAGTCGTTTGTAGCTTCACAAGCCTCCGGGGTCCAACAGGCTCCGCTAACTGGAGGACAGCTTGCCGTATATGTGGGTGTTGATGGTGAGTTTGCCGGGACCTTGATCATGCGCGATCCGCTTCGACTCGAAGCCGCCGCAACACTGGCTCAATTACAAGACTTGGGAGTTGCCGACACCGTAATGCTCACCGGTGACGCCGCAGCCACAGCAAACTTCATCGCGGCCGAAGCTGGCATTACCGAAGTCCACGCCGGGTTGTTACCTGCCGATAAGGTCCGGCTTGTCAGCGAACTGCCAAACCGTGGTGTGCTGATGGTGGGCGACGGCATTAACGATGCACCTGTTCTGGCCGCGGCCGACGTCGGTATTGCCATGGGTGCCAAGGGTTCCACCGCTGCCAGCGAGTCAGCAGACGTTGTCATCATGGTGGATGATCTCGCCAAGGTGGCACAGGCTGTGGCGATCGGGCAACGCACCATCCGGATCGCAGTGGAGAGCATCTGGATCGGCATCATCCTGAGCGTGGGGTTAATGTTCTTCGCCGCTTTTGGCAAGATTCCAGCCGTGGCTGGTGCCCTGGCTCAAGAAGTGATCGACCTGGCCACGATCCTGTATGCCCTGCGCGCTCTGGCGCCTGGGCGGCGCCGGAAGTAGAACGCAAAAAGACGGCGCTTGCGGATTCGGATGGCTGTATACAACCATCTTTATCCGCAAGCGCCGTCTTTAATCAGCCGAGATTAAACCGGCGAGTGGGGACTAGTGCTGGTGTGCTTCTTCGACCTCGGCAGGCTTTTCCGTCACGAGAACTTCGGTGGTGAGCACCAAAGCTGCGATGGAGGAAGCGTTGCGCAGGGCTGAACGGGTGACCTTGACCGGGTCGATGACGCCAGCGGAAACCAGGTTCTCGTAGACGCCGGTAGCTGCGTTGAAGCCGAAGCCGTCTTCAAGTTCGCCAACCTTGTGCACTACAACGTAGCCGTCATGGCCAGCGTTCTGTGCGATCCAGCGCAGCGGCTGAGCAACAGCCTTGCGAACCAGTGCGATAGCCGTTGCGGCGTCGCCAGTCAGCGCAAGCACAGCAGCATCTTCGTCGAGTGCCTTGGCGGCCTGTACCAGTGCGGAACCGCCACCGGCAACAATGCCCTCTTCCAAAGCAGCGCGCGTAGCGGAGACAGCGTCCTCGATACGGTGCTTCTTTTCCTTGAGCTCAACCTCGGTGGCTGCGCCAACCTTGATGACGCCGATGCCGCCGGCCAGCTTGGCCAGACGTTCCTGCAGCTTTTCCTTGTCCCAGTCGGAGTCGGTGCGCTTGAGCTCGGCGTGCAGCTGAGCAACACGATCAGCAACATCCTCAGCCGTGCCAGCACCGTCAACGATGGTGGTGTTGTCCTTGGTGACCGTGATGCGGCGAGCCGTACCCAGTACCTCAAGGCCAACCTGGTCCAGGGACAAGCCGATCTCCGGGGAGACAACCTGTGCGCCGGTCAGGATTGCAATGTCCTGCAGCATGGCCTTGCGGCGGTCACCGAAGCCCGGTGCCTTGACAGCTACAACGTTCAACGTGCCGCGCAGGCGGTTCACGATCAGCGTGGACAGTGCCTCGCCGTCGACGTCTTCAGCAATGATGAACAGCGGCTTGTTGGCAGCAAGCGCCTTCTCCAGCAGCGGCAGAAACTCCTGCAGGTTGGAGATTTTGCCCTGGTTAATCAGAACCAGTGCGTCTTCCATGACTGCTTCCTGGCGTTCTGCGTCAGTGACGAAGTACGGGGACAGGTAGCCCTTGTCGAACTGCATGCCCTCGGTGAGGACCAGTTCGGTGGAGGTGGTGGAGGACTCTTCAATGGTGATGACACCATCCTTGCCGACCTTATCGAACGCCTCGGCGAGAAGATCGCCGATTTCCTGGCTCTGAGCGGAGATGGCTGCAACTTCTGCAACCTGTCCACCCTCAACCGGGCGAGCGTTCTCCAGCAGGCGCTTGGCAATGGCTTCAACCGAAACCTGGATGCCGCGCTTGAGCTCGCTGGGAGCCGCACCTGCGGCTACGTTGCGCAGGCCTTCCTTGACCAGTGCCTGTGCCAGAACGGTGGCCGTGGTGGTGCCGTCGCCGGCAACATCGTTGGTCTTCGTGGCAACTTCCTTGGCCAGCTGTGCGCCAAGGTTTTCGTAGGGGTCTTCCAACTCAACTTCGCGAGCGATCGTCACGCCGTCGTTGGTGATGGTGGGAGCACCCCACTTCTTATCGAGCACAACGTTGCGACCGCGCGGGCCCAACGTTACTTTGACGGTGTCCGCCAACTTGTCGATGCCGGCCTCGAGGGCCTTGCGTGCATCGTCATTAAACTGAAGCTGCTTTGCCATGCGTTTGTCCTTTCACGCAAAGACCCCGCACCGGTGACTGGTCTCGATTGGCTCGATCACAGATCTGGGCACGGGGCTTTACAAAAGTGGTTGACGAAAGTCGTTACTTAACGACGATTGCCAGTACGTCGCGGGCAGAGAGAACCAACAGTTCCTCGCCACCGGTCTTGACTTCGGTGCCACCGTACTTGGAGTAGATGACTACGTCGCCAACAGCAACGTCGATCGGAACACGGTTGCCGTTGTCGTCAACACGTCCGGGGCCCACTGCCACTACTTCGCCCTCCTGGGGCTTTTCCTTGGCAGTGTCCGGGATAACCAGACCGGAAGCGGTAGTCAGCTCTGCTTCGAGCTGGCGAACAACAATACGATCCTCAAGAGGCTTAATAGAGACCGACACTCGGACCTCTCCTTCACACGTAAATTTTTTGGATGCTTGGCAATCTTCTCGTCCATGATTTTTTGGAGCCCAACCGTCGTCGCGGTGCCGGTGATGCTCCCATGGCCAAAAAGAAAAGCAAGTTGGCACCCTCAGGGTGAGAGTGCTAACTCCGACTCTAGGGAACTGATTAGCACTCGGTCAAGGCGAGTGCCAGATTCGTCGTGAAAAGTACGACGACGGCGGGCCTAGTTTCGCTCACGGCGCACCTTTGGTGGCAGCTTTGGCCGCGGTGTTCGTGCGGCTTGTTCACAATCAGGTGCGGGTGAAAAGATGCAGCCATGACTTTAAGCCCTGTTCAAGTGCGTGACCTGAAGAAAAGCTATGGCACCTTCACGGCCGTCGATGGCATCAGCTTCGATATCCATGAGGGCGAAACTTTTGCGCTTCTGGGCCCCAATGGCGCTGGGAAGAGCACCACTATTGAAATCTTGGAGGGTTACCGAGATAGGACTAGCGGCGATGTTCAAGTGCTAGGCGTAGATCCGCAACAGGGTGGTTTGGATTGGAAAGCCCAACTGGGAATCGTGCTGCAGTCGACAGGTGAGAGCGGCAACGTCACAGTCCTTGAACAGTTGAATCACTTCGCCGCCTATTACCCTCACCCACGCAAGGTCTCCGATGTTATTGAGGCTGTGGGGCTGGGCAGCAAGGCCAAAACGCGGATCAGCAAACTCTCCGGTGGTCAGCGTCGGCGCGTGGATGTGGCCTTGGGGATCATTGGCAGGCCCAAGCTTTTGTTTCTCGATGAACCCACCACGGGTTTTGATCCGGAGGCGCGGCGGCAATTCTGGGACCTGATCAATCAGCTCAAGAGCGAAGGGACCACTATCTTGTTGACCACTCACTACCTCGACGAGGCGGCCACGCTGGCTGACCGAGCCGGCGTGATTGCTGGCGGCAAACTAGTAGACATTGGTGCAATTGACGAGATAGGCGGCACCGAGGCCCGTGTGCCGTTAGTTCGGTGGCGCCAAGGTGGGGCCACCCGTTCTGAACGCACCAGCGAACCAGCGGCACTGGCAGCCCGGCTGTTCGCGGAGCATGGAGGGGAGGTCCCTGGCCTGGAAATCACCCGGCCAAGTCTCGAGGACATTTACTTGGACATGGTGGGCGCTCACGCGGCCGCACAGCAGGCGGAATCGCAGGATTCCAAGCCGGCTGCTCTGGAAGGCGGTGCGGCATGAGAACTTTGCAGCTGGGCATGTTCCGTATCGGCTACGAACTTAAACTGTATTTCCGTCAGGGCGATTCGGTGTTTTTCACGTTTTTGTTCCCGATCGTGATGCTCTCCATTTTTGCCGTCGCCTTCAGCACTACCGAAAATGTGGGCGCTGCACCTGATGGCAGTGGCGGCATTTCCTGGGCCGCGTTTTATGTTCCGGGTATGGTGGCCGCGGGCATGCTGCTCAGCGGCGTCCAAAACTTGGCCGTGGATATCGCCACGGAGAAGGGCGATGGGACACTCAAACGTTTGGGAGGTACTCCCCTGCCGGTGTTTGCCTACTTCATGGGCAAGATCGGCATGGTGCTGGTGAGCTCCGTGGCGCAGGTATTGCTGCTGCTGTTGGTCGCCCGCTTTGCCTTCAACGTTGAGCTACCCACGGATGCCGACAAATGGCTGACGTTTGCTTGGGTCTTCTTATTTGGTGTGATCACCAGTTGCGTTTTGGGCATTGCCCTCTCCGCGTTGCCGCGCACAGGCAAAAGTGCCACCGCAGTGGTGATCCCTCTGGTATTAGTTCTGCAATTCATCTCTGGCGTGTATTTGAGTTTTACTCAGCTGCCTTCCTGGTTGCAAAACTTCGCCAGTATTTTCCCGCTGAAATGGATGGCCCAGGGCATGCGCAGCGTGTTCTTGCCAGCATCGTTTGAGGCCGCAGAGTCCAGCGGTGCGTGGGACTTAGGACTGGTGGCTTTGGTCATGGGGCTGTGGCTCGTGGCAGGCCTGGTACTGTGCCGCATCACGTTCCGTTGGATCCGCAAGGACAGCTAGCAGTCGCCTGCACCGCCCAGACGCACACAGCAGACGCTATCGCAGCAATGGCTGAAAAAATCGGGACGCTATCGCACCTCAGTGGGCTAGCGTCCGTCAAAATCACACCATTGCTGCGATAGCGTCGGGAGTTTCTCAGTAGTACACGGCCAACGGACCACGAGGACCGTCAATAACCTCAACCGGGGTGTCAAAGACCCGGCTCAGGACCTCGCCCGTCATGATCTGGGCCGGAGTGCCAAACTCAATGACTTTCCCGTCCTTCACGGCACAGATGTAATCGGCGTAGTGCCCGGCAAAATTGATGTCGTGAAGCACGATCACGATGGTGCGCCCCAGTTCCGCGGCGGCGCGGTGCAGATGCTGCATCATCTGCGCGGAGTGCTTCATATCCAGGTTGTTCAGCGGCTCATCGAGCAGGACGTGCTCGGTATCCTGGGCCAAGACCATGGCCACATAGGCACGCTGGCGCTGGCCACCGGAGAGCTGGTCAAGGTAACGGTTTTCTAGATCTTCCAGGCCTAGGAAGTCTATGGAACGGCTGATGAGCTCTTCATCTTGTGCGTTGAGACGGCCTTTGGAGTATGGAAAACGGCCAAAACCTACCAGCTGGCGAACCGTGAGCCGGGTGACGAAGTGGTTCTCTTGGCGCAGGATTGAGACGATCTTGGCCAGGTCCTTAGATGAGGTGCTGGCCACGTCGTAACCGGCTACCTCGATGGTTCCGGCGTCCAGACCCAGCAAGCGCCCCACCATGGTCAGCAACGTGGATTTTCCCGCGCCGTTAGGGCCCACCATGGCCGTGATCCCTCCGGTCGGAATGACCAAATCCACCGGGCCGATGGCGACTTCGCTGCTGTATTTCTTGTGGACGTCCTTGAGCGTAATCACAAACGGCCCTTTCTGAGGATGAAGATGAGGAAGACGGTGCCGCCGATAGCTTCGATGAGGATCGAGACCACACCTTCGGCGTAGAAGACGTTCTTCATGATGAAGTAGGCGCCGGACAGGACTACGAATCCGGTCAGGACTGCAACGGGGAAGATGTAGCGGTGGTCGTAACTGTCAGCGAGCTGATAAGCCAAAGTGGCAACGAGAAAGCCCAGGAATGTCATGGGGCCAACCAATGCGGTAGAGACGGCCATCAGGATGGAGACCAGAAACAGAACGCGCATCACCTCAAAGCGGTGGTTCAAGCCAAGGTTGATGCTGGCATCCTTGCCCAGTGCGATGACGTTGAGGCGTTTGGAGTTCAGGAGGAGAAGAACGCCAGCCACCACGACCAGTGGAATGGCAACAGGCAGGTAGCTGACATCGGCGTTGGAGATGGAGCCAAAAAGCCGGGCCGTGAGAATGTCGAATTCACTCGGCGTCAGCAGACGCTGCATGAACGTTGAGATGGAGCCAAGCCCGCCCCCGATGACGATGCCCACCAACAGCATGATCTGCAGGTTTCCATACTTGCCGGACAGCAGCCAACCAAACAGTGCCAGCGAGAGCGCCACCATGATGGCCACCTGCAACATGAATTGCGGGACGCCTTGGACGGCGACAACCCCAGCAGCGCCCATGAAAAAGACGGCAGCTGTTTGAACCGCCATGTAAAGGGATTCGAACCCCAAGATGGAGGGGGTGATGATGCGGTTATTGGTGACCGTTTGGAAACTGACGGTGGCCAGCGCCTGACATACGGCCACAATGAGCATGACCCCTACACTGGTGACTCGTAGTTCGGCGATGAGCCAGAATCCGGGAGAGCCCACGGGCATCGGGTTATCCCAAGCGAGTAGGCCAGCACCAAAACCTAGAGCCAGCACAATCAGCAAGCTCAGGACAATCCAGTACCTGCGGCTGACAGCCTTCGTAGGAAGTGGTCCTGATTTTCGTATCCGCGGGCTGGTTTTCGGGGTTTTGCGGGCAGGTACAGAAACCTTCGTGCCGGTATCAAGCATTTCGACGCTGCCTTAGGAGAAGTCCAATAAATACGATGGCACCGACTATGCCTAGGATCAGTGAAACCGGTACCTCGAAGGGCATGATGATGGTGCGCCCAATCAAGTCGCAGACCGTCACGATTGCAATGCCGAGTAGACAAACCCACGGCAGGTTGCTGCGCAGATCATCACCCCGGAACATGGAGACAATGTTTGGGACAATCAACCCTAGGAACGGTAAATTGCCTACCACCACGGTCACAACGCCGGTGGCGACGGCGATCAGTGCGGTACCGAGAAGCATGATCTGGTTGTAGTTCAGGCCCACGTTGGTGGCGATGTCCTCGCCGAGACCGGCTACGGTAAATCTGTCCGCAACGATGAAGATCACCACGGCCACAATGGCTACGATCCACAGCACCTCATACTGCCCACGCAGGACTGCGGTGAAGCTACCGGCGAACCAGATTCCCAGGCTCTGCAGCATATCGGTTTGCAGAGCGATGAAAGTGGAAATTGCGCCGACCACCGAGCCGAGCATGATGCCCACAATAGGAACTGTCAACGACGCCTTTAGAGAAACTCGGCGCAGAAACAAAAAGAAGATCATGGTGCCGATGAAGGCGGCCGCGATGGCGCCTGACATTTTAGCCAGAATGCTGGCCGTGGGAAAGAGGATCATGACTACCAGCAGGCCCAATCCCGCCCATTCGGTGGTTCCGGTGGTGCTGGGCGAGACAAATCTATTTTGCGTCAGCAACTGCATTACCAGCCCGGACATCGCCATGGCGGCCCCCGCCAATACCAGCCCAATGGTGCGCGGGATGCGGGTGATGGCGAACATCTCGCCGCCATCCTTGCCGCCGAAAATGTCGTATACACCTGTAAACAGAGAAATCACCAGCAGCAGAGCCACGATGGCAATGCCGATGATGAGTTTGGGGTCAAAGAGTTTGCCCTTGGAGGGGGCTCGGGTGGTCATGGCCGTCATCGTCCAGCCGTCCCTTTCAGATTGCTCATGGAATTTACGCAGCAGACACCAGCGCAGTAAAACAACACCGTTGAAACCAACACAGTGGCGGGTCTGGATAAGAGGCCCAGACCCGCCACCACATTAGGAAATCAGGAAAATTACTTGCCTTCGAAAGCGTCGGCGATGGCGTTGAAGAACTCCGTGTAGGTCTGGATCCCTTCGTTGGTGTAGGAATCGTTGGGCATGAAGATTACGTTGCCTTCCTTGGAAGCGGTGACGTTCTTCAGGGCATCAGACTTGGTCAGCAGTTCTTTGCCAGCCACGTAGGTGGGGTCCTCAGCGCCGGTGGCGGCGTCGCGGTCCATGGCGAAGATCCAGTCTGGGTTGGAGCCGGCAATGGCTTCAACGGAGATGTCATCGCCCTGGTGGTCTGTGCTGGCGTCCTTGACTTCCAGAGCCGGGGTCAGGCCCAGGATGTCAAAGACAGGGCCCAAGCTGCGGCCGTTGCCGGGAGCAGCGTAGTTGATGTTGCCACCGGAGGTGATCAGGGCCATGACCGTCGAGTCCTTGGTGTAGGCCTTCTTGGCCCGGACAATCGCGGCGTCAAGATCATCAGTGAGCTTCTTCGCTTCAGCCTGCTTGCCAAAAACCTCGCCCAGAACCGTGGTCTGACGCTTCAGCTCGGCATCTAAGGGTTCACCTTCGCGGGGATCCAACTCAAGTACCGTGGCATTCGGGGCCAACTTGGTGAAGTCATCGTGGAACTGAGCAAAACGCTGACCATTGACGATCAGCTGGGGAGCTGCGGCCACAACGGCTTCGAGGTTCGGCTCGCGGTGGCTGCCCAAGTCGATGATGGAGGTATCGGTCTTGTAAGCACTGGTCTTCGGCATCAACGCGACGGCACCGGCCGTGAGCTTTACACCCCAGTCGGAGAGAGTCTCAAAGGTGCGGTTGTCGGTAGCGACAACGGATGACAGCGGGAGGTTGATGGTCTGCGAACCGTTATTGTCTTCGACGGTGACAGATGATGCCGCAGCGGTTTCCTCAGAAGTAGCGGCCGCCTGCCCGCCACAGGCAGTGAGCGCCAGAACAGCGGCGGTAGCGGCAAACGTGAGTAGGTGCTTCTTCAGCATCGTTTTTCTCCAGAGGTAGGTTAGCTTAGGCAATCCTTATAAGCAGTCATCACAAACTATTACATCCGGAAATAATTGCGCAACTTATGCGTAGCGTATTTACTGTGACCCTCATCATAGTAGTTGCGGCAGTTAGGCTTGGGGCATGTCCCATGATGCAATTTCTCCGCTCCTAACCGTTGAAGGCTGGGAACTTTTGTTATCCCTGCGCCCCTATAACGAAAAAGATTCCCTCAAACTTAACGACTCACTTCGTAAAGCAGGCCACTCCCCCGAGCTGGTTGCCGCCGCCTTGACCCAATCCCGGTTGCGAGCCAAGGCAGAAGCCAAATTTGGCGAGTTCGCCCACCAAATGCTGTTCACCCAGGCTGGCCTGGAACAAGCCACTCGATTGAACATTGCGGCCTTACATGCCCAAAGATTTACGACGGCGGGCATCACCAAAGTTGCCGATCTGGGCTGCGGTTTGGGTGCTGATTCCTTAGCTATGGCGAGTCTGGATATCAATGTCACGGCCGTGGAAATGGATGAAATTACCGCGGCCTGCACCACGGTAAACCTGATGCCTTTCCCGCACGCGCAGGTGCTTTGTGCCAATGCTCAGAACGTTGACCTCGCAGGTATTGAGGGCGTGTGGCTGGATCCAGCCCGCCGCACCACCAGCACCTCCGGCACCACAAGGCTCTTTGATCCCGAAGCCTTCTCACCTCCGCTATCTTTCGTGGAGGAGCTGGCGGACAAGGGATTGGCAGTGGGCGTGAAAATGGGGCCGGGGATCCCCCACGATGCCGTCCCAAATACCGCAGAGGCCCAATGGATTTCCATCAATGGTGATGTGGTGGAGGCCGGGCTGTACTTCAATCAGCTGGCACGCCCCGGCATACGCCGCGCCGCTTTGGTTATCGGTAAACACGGCAGCGCCGAACTGACCAGCGCCGAAAAATATCAGCCACAGGAGCAGGATGCTCAAATCGGCCCTGTCAGCGGGTTCCTCTACGAGCCCGATGGTGCAGTCATCCGCGCCGGCCTTGTGGCGGATCTAGCACGCGTGATGGGCGCCCATCTGCTCGATGAACACATTGCCTATCTCTCCTCCGATGAGCCGATCGACACTCCTTTTGCTCGGAGCTACAAGGTCCTCGAAGTCAAGCCATTCAACGTCAAGGCCCTCAAGGCCTGGGTCAAAGCCAACCGGATTGGCGTTCTGGACATCAAGAAACGTGGAGTTTCAACCACCCCGGAAGAACTGCGCCGACAACTTCTCACTGGCTCCGGCAAGGGCCCCAACAAGGCGACTTTGGTACTGACACGGATTGGCGAGGACCGAGTCGCCATCGTGGTGGAACCCCACGACTTCGCGGATGCTCCACACGCGCGCTAACCAGTCGCTCTTCTGCTAAGTGGGCCGCTTCAGGTCAGCATTTATAGGCCTTCACCAACAGCCCTCTCGCAGCAATGGTGCGTTTCTCAACAACCCTCTCGCACTGCCGGAGTCACCCCAAAACCCACGTCTACGCGCATTGCGCGAGCGTTTGGAGGAAAGACACCATTGGTGCGCGAGCGTCCGGAGGAAAGACACCATTGCTGCGCGAGCGTCCGGGGTCAGCTGCGGGAAAACTCGGAGGCTTCGCGGACCAGCTCTGCGCTGGGCCGCACCCCGGTGTACAACACAAACTGCTCCTCGGCCTGAATGGCGATGACCTCGGCGCCCGTGATAACTTGCTTTCCGGCCGCACGGGCCGCCTTGATCAGCGGGGTTTCGGCGGGAAGCGCGACGACGTCAAACACCACTTGCGCGGCACTCACCAGTGCGTCGCTGAAGGACTGCACGGCTTCATCTGCTCCCGCCATCCCCAGCGGGGTGACATTGATGAGCATGCCGGCGGCCACATCGCTGGCATCGCTAACCTCAGCCAACCAAGAGAATCCATACAGCGCAGCAAGAGCCCGGCCTCGCTCCTCGTTGCGAGCCACTATCGTGACCCGCGCAAATCCGGCGTCGTGCAGGGCAGCGGCAACAGCCTTAGCCATTCCGCCGGAGCCACGCAACAACACAGTTGTTTCTGGGTCGAGGGCATTCTCAGCCAGCAGCCGGGCAATGGCGAGGTAATCGGTGTTGTAGGCGGTGAGCACGCCGCTGTCATTGACGATGGTGTTGACCGAATCGATGGCCGAGGCGGAGGCGTCCATGACGTCAATGAGGGCGATGACGTCCTCTTTATACGGCATGGAGACGGCGGCGCCACGAATGCCCAGACCCCTGATGCCGGCAACGGCCTGCGCGAGATCGGTCGGGGCGAACGCTTTGTAGATAAAGTTCAGGCCCAGAGCGTCGTAGAGGTAGTTGTGAAAGCGCGTGCCAATGTTGCTGGGGCGGGCCGCGAGGGAAATGCACAAGGTCATGTCTTTGTTCAGGATCGGCATGCATCCATTGTGCCGCAGATCCTGAACTACAATCGTAAATGCAGCTGGTGTCGTGCCGCGTCGCATCCCTTACTTCAGCACCATTCAGCATTGCCTAGGAGGCCTCGCAGTGAAGATTGATTTCGCCAAATCTGAGCAATCTACACTTGGTTTGGAGTGGGAAATTGCTCTCGTTGACTCCGAAACCGGCGATCTAGCAGCGCGCGCCAACGATGTTTTTGCCAACATCTTGGCCGCTGATCCAGACGTTTGGGTTGATGGTGAACACCCTCAAATCAAGGGTGAGATGCTGCAAAACACTGTGGAATTGGTCACTGGCGTTAACCACACGGTTTCTGAGGGGCTCGAAGATTTGCGCCGGAGCTTGAACACGCTGCGCAAGGCAACCACCCCGCTGGGCTTGGAGCTACTCAGTGCCGGAACTCACCCCTTCAGCGACCCTTTCGCTCAGGCCGTGACGGACAAGGAACGCTACGCCAAGCTGGTGGATCGAACCCAGTGGTGGGGCTCGCAGATGCTCATCTACGGGGTGCATGTGCATGTGGGTCTGGACCACGTTTCCAAGGCCATGCCAGTGCTCGACGGCCTGGTTAATCACTTCCCGCATTTTCAGGCGCTTTCGGCGTCCTCCCCTTACTGGAATGGTCAGGACACCGGCTACGCCTCCCAGCGAGCCTTGATGTTCCAGCAACTACCCACCGCAGGTTTGCCGTTCCAATTCCCTGATTGGGCCTCGTACGAATCGTATGTTCAGGACATGTTCACCACCGGTGTCATCGATGCGCACAATGAAATCCGTTGGGACATCCGTCCTGTGGCTGGCTTGGGAACCATTGAAATGCGCATCTGCGACGGCATGTCCACACTCGAGGAAATTGGCGCCGTTGCTGCCCTGACGCAGTGTTTGGTGCAGGATTTTTCTGACACGCTTGACGACGGCGGCACCATCCCCACCATGCCACCGTGGCACATCCAAGAAAACAAGTGGCGAGCTGCCAGATACGGCATGGACGCCATCATCATCCTCGATGCCGCTGGCAAGGAACAGCTCGTCACCGAGCACCTTGTGGAACTGCTGAACAAGCTGGAACCTGTGGCCGCCAAGTTGGGCTGCGCCGATGAACTCGCCAGCGTAGAGAACATCATTGCCACGGGCGCAAGCTACCAACGCCAGCGCCGAGTCGCCGCAGCCCACCAGGGTGAGCTGCGCGCCGTCGTGCGTGAATTAGTGGCAGAGATGGCAAGCAACTAGCCTCTCATCCCACGCAGTCTTCGGCGACGCTAGCGCGCCCCTTTTAGTAAATCGCGGGGCCAGATCCACGCCACGGACCGGCGCCCGGCGCCCCACACCCCAAGGGCTTCCTAACGGCTTTTGCCGAGAGCTGGGGCACAGTTATCAGAGCGTTGCCCCGCTTCCGTCCGCTTGAGTCGCCACTCTCACATGTGAGCGCAGCAACTTTTCCCGAACCTGACCCAGCTGCCGGGTCTACAGTTAATTCTGGTCCCAGCGCTACTTCTGCTTCCACCTGTCCGACCTTCTACCCGTCCGACCCCCTGAGCGAGGCATCCTCTTGTTGCATTCCATGATTCCCACCGGCCTCCTCTCGGTCTTGGACCCCGCGGCCCTACTCAGCGGGCTGGGACCTGCCACGCTCGCCGTCGTAGCTTTGATTGTATTCATCGAATCGGGTCTCCTTTTCCCTTTCCTCCCCGGCGATTCACTCCTCTTCACTGCAGGGCTCCTGCACCAGCAGCTCAACATTTCGCTTCCGGTTCTGATTGGGGTGGTGGTGCTTGCTGCTATCGCCGGTGATCAGGTGGGCTACCTGCTCGGGCGCAAATTTGGACGGCGCTGGTTCAAGGACGAAGCCCGCGTGCTCAAAACCAAATACCTGGTGGAGACCGAGGAGTTCTTCGCCAAACATGGTGGCTGGGCCATTGTGCTGGCACGCTTTGTCCCTGTAGTCCGCACCTATGCGCCCCTCGTCGCCGGAATTGCCCACTACAACCACAAGAAGTTCACGCTGTGGAACATTGCTGGGGGCGTGGCCTGGGCCGGTTCCATCGTCATGCTGGGAACGTGGCTAGGGCACTATGAGATCATCGCTAAAAACATTGACCTCATAGCGATCACGATGGTTCTGCTCTCCGTGATTCCCGGCGCCATCAGCATTCTGCGTAGGCGGCATTCGGATAAGTCCTCTCCTGCTAGTTGAAGGTGATCGTGTCCTGGGGCTGGTCCCCGGAGCGAAGGACTCCATGAGCCGCCCCTTGACACTGCCAGCGGCCAACTAGGCGTTCATGCGTCGTTCACGCGCATCGGCTAATCTCAAACAGTCAGATTGAAGCGAACAAAGCAGGCATTTCATATGAGCACCCCAGCGACGCTGGCCCGCAAGCTAGGCACCTTCGACGCCGTGGTCATTGGACTCGGCTCCATGATTGGCGCCGGCGTGTTTGCTGCTTTCACCCCTGCCGCCCAAGCTGCGGGCTCCGGTTTGCTTGTTGGATTGGCCGTGGCGGCCTTTGTGGCCTACTGCAATGCCACCTCCTCCGCCCAGCTAGCCGCGGCGTATCCCACTTCCGGCGGCACGTATATCTACGGTCGCAAGCGGCTGGGGCCGTGGTCCGGTTTCCTCGCAGGCTGGGGTTTTGTGGTGGGCAAAGTGGCCAGCGCCGCTGCCATGGCCATGACCTTTGCCGCCTACGCCGCGCCCGAGGGGTGGGAGCGCCCGGTGGCGATTGCCGCCGTCGTGCTTCTGGTTGCAGTGAATTACCGGGGCGTGACCCGAACCGCGGCGCTGGCCCGCATCATTGTGGTGGCGGTTCTTTCAGCTCTAGCCATTGCGGTTGCGGCCGTGTGGGCGGGCAACCCAGCCACCGGTAGCAATCCCGGCACCTTTCTCGGCGACGGGCTACTTTCGCACGGGTGGTACGGAATCCTGCAGTCGGCCGGGCTGCTGTTTTTCGCCTTTGCTGGCTATGCCCGGATCGCTACACTCGGTGAGGAAGTTCGCGAGCCCCGCCGGACCATCCCCCGCGCCATTTTGCTGGCGTTGGGCATCGCCGCCGTCCTCTACGCCGGTATAGGCGTCAGTCTTCTCGCTGTGTTAGGGCCCGACGGCGTTGCCGCCACTGCTTCTCCCCTCGCCGATGCGGTGGCGGCCGGGAGCTGGGATTGGGCGGCTCCGGTGGTGCGAGTTGGTGCCGCTCTAGCGTCGTTAGGTGCCCTGCTTGCGCTGGTGGCCGGGTTGGGACGGACCACTCTCGCCATGGCCCGGGAAGGCGATCTGCCGCAGTACCTTGCCGCCGTCCACCCGCGATTCCAGGTTCCGCACCGAGCCGAACTCGCTCTGGGTGCGGTGATCTGCGTGATCGTCGCCTTCGCTGATTTGCGCGGCGCCATTGGGTTCTCATCCTTTGGCGTGCTGGTCTACTACTTGGTCGCTAACGTTGCCGCGTTCACGCAGAGCGGAGCCGACCGCCGCTATCCGCGAGCGCTGCAACTGCTAGGAGCCGCGGCGTGCGTCATCTTGGTCGCCACACTGCCGCTCAGCTCCGTACTGGCCGGATTGGTGATGTTCGCGCTGGGAATTCTCTACCGGCTGCTCCGGCTACGGTTTCCGGGCGCCGCAGCTCCCCTCCGCTCATCGAGTTGACACTAAACGTTGATCCGCCAGCGAAACATGAACGTGAAGTGGCAAGTCGAAATCAGGTTAGAGGCTAATACTGGTCACGGGCATGGAGGAATCCGGGGCGAAGGACAGATCGCTCGGGGCCACGCCGTTCATGACGAGCTGCGCGCCCAAGGCGGCCACCATGGCGCCGTTGTCGGTGCACAGGGACAGCTTCGGCACCAAAAGAGTGATTCCAGCGGCCGAACACCGCTGCCCGGCCAGTTCCCGGAGCCGTGAATTGGCCGCTACTCCGCCGCCCAGCAGCAGCGTGGTGATGCCCTGTTCGCGGCACGCCAGAATGGCTTTGGCGGTGATGACATCCAGTACAGCTTCCTGGAACGACGCCGCAATGTCAGCCACGGGGACCTCCTCGCCGCGAGCCTCATACCCTTCAACACAGCGCGCCACTGCGGTCTTGAGACCAGAGAAGGAGAAGTCGTAGCGGTGCGGGCCGGGCACTTCGGCGGTGCCCATATATTTCGGCATAGTCAGCCCGCGCGGGAAGCGCACGGCCTTGGCGTTGCCTTCTTTGGCTAGGCGGTCAATGGCCGGACCGCCAGGGTAGTTCAGACCCAGTAGTCGGGCCACCTTGTCGAATGCTTCCCCGGCGGCGTCGTCAATGGTGGCACCGAGCAGCTGCACGTCAGAGGCAATGCTGCGCACCCGCAGGATCTCAGTATGGCCACCGGACACCAAAAGGGCACCGAGATTCTCGGGGAGGGCCCCGCCGTCGTACACCGCAGCAATAGACTCATCCAGCAGGCCCACACCCACGTGTGCCACCAAATGGTTGATGGCATAGAGGGGTTTGCCCGTCGCCAATGCGAGTGCCTTCGCTGCACTGACACCCACCATGAGCGCGCCGGCCAGACCGGGACCACTCGTGACGGCGATCGCGTCCACGTCGGCAAGGCTCACGCCAGCATCGGCGAGCGCGGCGGACAGCGTCGGCACGAAGGCGTCAAGGTGCGCACGGGAGGCAATTTCCGGGATGACGCCACCGAAGCGGACGTGTTCCTCCATGGACGAGGACACCGTGTTGGTCAGCAGCTCAGTGCCGCGGACAAGCCCCACACCTGTTTCATCGCACGAGGACTCAATCCCCAGGATCAGCGGGTTGCTCTGGTTCATGATGGGTCCTTCGAAGTGGTTGAAACGGGAAGCTGCAGGCGCATGATGAGCCCGTCCGAGCCGTCCCGATAGTACTTGCGCCGCGTGTGAATATGCTCAAAACCGTAACGTTGATACAGCCGCTGCGCCCGGGGATTGGTGGAACTAACCTCCAGCATGACGTCCTGCGCACCGCGCCGAATCGCCTCGGCAATGAGCTCATCGAGCATGGCCCGAGCAATGCCGCGCCCTTCGAATTTCGGCAGCACACCAATGGTTTGAATGTCGCCAATGGGCGGCACACACATCAGCCCAGCGTAACCCGCCACCGTTTTCCACGGACTATTGCTTGTCCCCTGACCTTCACTGCTCTGATGTTCGACGCCGGATGGCAGCTCCGCGATGATGTACCGCCGGGTTTCTGGCTGGGCCATCTCATCCACGAACATGGTCCGGGGCCAGGAATCGATGCCAAAAAGTTGGCGGTCCAGTGCCGTGATGAAGTCAATGTCCGCCGGCACCATGTCCCGTAGAACGGCGGGCTGGTGCTCGCCCTGTGCGGCGCCTCCCGCTGGGACTCCCTCCGGCTCTCCCGCTGGCACTCCAGCTGACCCTCCCGCTGGCCTTCCCTCCGGGGGCATTTACAGTGCCCGCTTTCGGGGGCCGGGAACCTTGGCGTCGGACTCACGCAAATAGAGAGGAGTGGAATCCAACAGACCGGCGCTCTCTAGGGAGCCTACTGCGGCGATCTTGCGGGCCGCGGCCCGGCCCAGTTCAAGGGCTGAGGGTTGGGCGTCAGCGAAGAGTGGGTAGACATCGCAACCGTTGGCAGCCAGGACTTCTTCGTATAGTCCAGCGCCAGCACCAAACACTTGGACCCCGCGAATTTCATCGGCAGGGCCGACATGTGGCCCATCGATCAGTTGAGCTCCGGCACTGTACCGTGCCCAGTACACTTCTTTGCGTCTAGCGTCGGTGGCCACCACAAAGTCACGCATGGCCAGCGGACCCACCGCCCGTCCGTCACGGTAAGCGGGGGCATCGAAAACTTGGTGTGCCAGTGCGTCCAGGCTCATCATGCCGTACAGCGGAACGCCCCAGGTGAAGGCCAATGTACGGGCCATCGTTATGCCGGAGCGTAGCCCGGTAAAAGGGCCAGGACCGGTGCCCACCACGATCGCATCAAGGGCCGGGCCCTCGCTCACGGGGTCGGTGAACAGGGATTTCACCCCCGGGGCTAGCACTTCGGCGTGGCTGCGGGTATCGGTGGTGGCAAAATTGGCCACCAGTTCCGCCGTCTGAACCGGGTCTAGGTGGTCAAAGTCGAGTAACGCGGCGCTGGCGACAGCGGAGGTGTCAATGGTCAGAATTCGCACTTTTACATCTGTTCTGTTGTGTTCACAAGCTGGCCCAGCACCGAAAAATCAGTACCTTCCCAGCGCGGCCCGACTGCTTGCAAGCGCAAGGTGCGGGGTTCGTCGTCGTCTTCGTCGGCGTAGTCAAAGGTGCCGGCACCAATGCTGTCAGCCTCGCCCAGGGACTCGGCGTCAGCAGTTTCTGCCGCGACGGGCATGAGAATGGATAGCGTTTCTCCGCCAACGGCGCGCACCAGCTCAATTTCCAGCCGGCTGGCGGCGAGGTGCTCCACACGCTGCGCACCCCATTCCACCACTGTCACCGAGGTGTCCATGGTGTTTTCCAAGTCAATGTCATCAATCTCGCCGGGTGAGCCTAGGCGGTAAGCGTCAACATGGACCAGATCTGGCCCTCCCGGGTTGGGGCCATCGGGCAGGTTCGGGTGGATGCGCACCAGCACAAAAGTGGGCGAAATGATGCCTTCGCGCACACCCAGGCTTCGGCCCAGTCCTTGAGTGAAGGTGGTTTTTCCGGCGCCCAGTTCGCCACTGAGGACAATCAAATCGCCCGCCTTCAGCAGCTTTGCCAGCTTCTGCGCCAGTTGCTGCGTTTGCGCGGCGGTGCTGGTGGAAAACTCCCAGGCCATCACGCAGCGCCTCCAGCTTTGGCCTCAGCCTCGGACCCACCCACATAACTGCGCGGTACACGCGGACTGATTCGAGTCACGATCTCATAGTTGAGCGTCCCGGCAGCTGCGGCCCACTGCTCAACGAGGGGTCCGCCGTCGTGCCCGTTGCCAAACAGCTCAGCTGTTGCGCCCAACGCAGAGCCGGCAACAGCGGCATGGGCGAAGCCGTCACGACCATGCGCGCCCAGATCAATCACCATCTGGTCCATGGCGATCCGCCCCACCACGGGGTAGGTGATGCCGTTGACGCGGACGGGGCCACCGGTGGCAATGCGCGGAATCCCATCGGCATAACCCACCGGAACCAGACCTAGGGTGGTAGCTCCTGTGGTGCTGTAATTGAGCCCATAGGAGATACCTTGACCGGTGAGGACGTCCTTGCAAGCGGCAATCTGCGTCTGCAAGGTCATGGCCGGAACCAAACCCAGCTGGGCGGAGGTGCGGTCGGCAAACGGTGAGAGACCGTAGATGCCCAGCCCCACACGGACCAGATCAAAGTGCGAATCGGGCCGTGACAAGGTGGCTGGGGTGTTGGCTATGTGGCGCACTTCCAGCCGGGCGCCAGCTTCTTCGGCAATGGCAACCGCCTCACGGAAACGGATCAGTTGCTCATCCGTCTCGGGGCGTTGGGGCTCATCGGCGACGGCTAGGTGGCTAAATACGCCCACTACCTGGATCAGTCCCTGGGCTTGATAAGCTACCGCCGCGGCAACCAGCGCCGGCCATGCCTCCCAGGTGCTGCCGTTGCGGCCCAGCCCGGTGTCAATTTTCAAGTGGATGCGGGCAGGGTGCTGCCGGGCCTGGACCGCGGACACAATGTGCTCAAGCTCCCAGCCGGAGCAGCCCAAATCAATGTCCTGTTCCACCGCGGACTCAAAGTCGGTGTCTCTCGTGTGCAACCAAGCCAGCACCGGCGCCTCGATGCCGGCGGCACGCAGCGCAAGCGCCTCACTGACATGGGCTGTACCCAGCCATTGTGCCCCGGCAGCCACCGCAGTGCGCGCCACCTGGATCATGCCGTGGCCATAGGCGTCGGCTTTGACCACCGCCATAAATTTTGCGGGGGCAGCAATCTCCCGCAGATGGCGAATGTTGTTGGCGATTGCGGACAGGTCAATGATGGCTTGGCGTTCGAGGCCTGTTGCAGGCACGGGAACCGGCGCGACGGAGTGGCTCACCCGTCCATTTTAGCCCGTCCTGCACTCCTTTTTCTGCCGACTCCCTGTTGCCCACGCATTGCCGTGCCAGTCATCACACATTGCTCCAGCGCAGGAGCAGCTGCCCGGGCTAGGTTGCAGCGGCAGGCAGTGGCAAGATTAGAGCTTGTATTGGCAGACCGGAGACACCGGATGTCCAAGGTTCAGTACCAACGGTTCAGCAGGAGGGGAACACCATGCATCAGATTCGACGCGTCGCCATGCTGTCCCTCCATACCTCCCCACTGGATCAGCCCGGCGGTGGCGACGCCGGGGGTATGAACGTCTATGTTCGTGCACTAGCGCTGGAACTGGCTGCAACGGGCGTCGCCGTAGACATTTACACGCGACGCACCTGCGCGGATCAGCCCGAGACCGTTGAATTGGCACCTCTAGTCTCCGTCCACCATATTGTGGCGGGCCCGTTCGGCAAGGTCTCCAAAGAAGCCCTCCCTGAGCTCATCACTGAAATGGCCGACGCCGTCGCCGATCACGTCAGTGCCCTTCCTGGCGAACCCGTCAGGGTCCTGCACTCCCACTATTGGGTTTCTGGGATGGCTGGAATTTTGGCCGCGAAGCGCCTTGATCTTCCACTAGTCCACACCATGCACACCATGGCCCGGGTCAAAAATCATCACCTACCCAAGGGCCAGAGCGCAGAACCTGGTGTGCGCGAGGATGGTGAACAGCACATCGTGGCGGCAGCGACTCGACTGATTGCCAACACCACCGCCGAGGCCGCCGAGCTGGAGCGCCACTATGACGGCTGTGAACAACGCATCGATGTGGTCTCCCCCGGCGTTGACCTGAAAATTTTCAAACCGGCCTTCAGGGACCGTTCGCGGCAGAATCTGGGCATCGCTCCCGGGCGTTTTCACGTCGTTTTTGCTGGTCGGATGCAGCGATTAAAGGGCCCCCATGCGCTCGTCAAGGCAGCAGCAATTTTGCGGGCAGAGCGCCCCGACATTGATCTGCAGCTGTCCTTTCTTGGCTCGAGCAGCGGCTCTGACAAATATGATCTTCAAGCACTCATCGAAGAGTTAAAACTCGGAGATTGCGCTACCATCCATCCCCCCGTGGAAGCTACCAAGCTAGCTGATTGGTACCGCAGCGCCAGCGTAGTAGCCGTCCCGTCCTCTAGCGAATCCTTCGGCTTGGTCGCCTTGGAGGCCCAGGCCTGTGGCACCCCTGTTATTGCCACAAATATTGGTGGGCTTCCCCGAGCTGTCAGCGATGGCCGCACCGGCTTGCTGGTGGAGGGCCGGTCCCCACGGCTCTGGGCCGAGGCGATCGCTTCCTTGCATGACTTCAGTGAAACCCGCATCGATATGGGCCGTGCAGCTTCTGTTTTTGCCGGAGCGTTTGGTTGGGAACGAACCGCTGCCCGCACGGTCTTGAGCTACGACCTGGCGCTGACCTACCAATATGTGACTCCGCCCGGCTGCTAAGCCACTCAAGTGCTGAGCCACTCAAGTGCTGAGCTTCTCAAATGCTAAGTCGCTTAAGTTCGAAGGCACAGTTAAGTCGCTCTGACAAGAAGATCTATGCCTAGGGACAGCACCCCTACCCATCTGACTAGTTAGCGCGCTTTCTGCTGTGTTTGGGGTCACAAACAGGCTACTGGTCGGTAGCCTTTTCCCGTTGGCTACGTCGGTTCATAGCGCTTTCATCACTTGTCAAAGTTGCCTGCCGCCCTGCCATGTTGCATCCGTGAGGCAAAAGGCCACACGGAGACCCTGTTGAAAGGTTCAGCGCACCATGACCACGAAACGAACGGGAAGAACTCTCTTTCGAAGTCCCAGACTGCGAAAGGTCGTGGCGTTAGGCGCAGGCCTGCCGTTGCTTCTGACCACAGTGGGGGCATTGCCAGCATCGGCCAACCCGAGCCAGCTGAGCATGCCCAGTATCACTCAAACAAATGTTGACCCTCTGAACTTCCCAGCTGGGCGTTACATCGTGGTCCTCGCCGAGCAGCCCATTGCCATGTACGACGGCGGCACCGCTGGCCTTGCGGCAACGAAGCCGAAGGCGGGCCAGAAGCTTGATTCCACTCGCGCCGAGGTGAAGAAGTACAAAAAGCACCTTGAAACCAAGCAAGCTGCCGTTGCCAAGAGCGAGAATGTCAAGGTTAAGCGAACCTTCACCGCAGCCCTCAATGGCTTTTCAGCGGAACTCTCTGCTGATCAGGCTCTGGCCTTGGCCAAAGACCCCAGCGTCTTGACCGTGGCTCCGGATACAGAAAACGCACCCGACTACTCCAGCACCGATTTCCTGGGCCTCAGCGGCAAGGACGGCAGCTGGAACACGAGCTTCGGAGGTCAGGAGAAAGCGGGAGAAGGCGTTGTGGTGGGCATCATCGATACCGGTTACACGCCGTCGAGCCCGTTCTTCGCCGGTGAGGAGGTCCTCCCCCTGACGGGTGAACCGCAGGTTGGTGTCCCATACCGCACCGATGACGGCAACATTGCCATGCTCAAGGCCAACGGTGACACCTTCTCCGGCGAATGCCAGCAGGGCGTGGAATCGGGAGCTGATTTTGATGGCAGCGCCTGTAACTCTAAGGTTCTGAGCGCGCATTACTTTGCCGAGGACTTCCTGAGCTATGTGGCGCCCCAGGATCGCGCGCCCGAAGAAGTACTCTCACCCGTGGACGTTTCCAGCCACGGTACGCACACCGGCAGCACGGCCGCCGGCAATGCCAATGTAGAAGCAAATATTGGTGACCGCGCCATGGGTATCACCAGCGGCGTGGCCCCGGCAGCCAAATTGTCTGTGTACAAAATTTGCTGGGAAGACACCGATCCCGATACTGGCGGTTGCTACTCTTCATCGGCTGTCGCAGCCATTAACCAAGCCATTTTGGACGGCGTGGACGTGTTGAACTACTCCATCTCGGGTAGCACCTCTTCCACCACTGATCCGGTGTCCTTAGCCTTCCTCTCGGCAACCTCGGCAGGAATCTTCGTCTCAGCTTCGGCTGGCAACTCCGGCCCCACGGCTGGCACTGTCAACCATGGCGCTCCGTGGCTGACCACTGTGGCGGCCACCTCCTTCTCTTCCGAGCTTCAAGGCACGGCGGAGTTCGCCGATGGCACCAAGTTCCGCGGTGCCAGCATGATGAGCCAGGGCGTTCCGGCGAGTCCTGTGATCCTTGCACCCACGGCTGCTGCCGCCGGTGCGGCCAACCCGGAGCTATGTGGACCCAATACCCTTGACGGCACCAAAGTGGCTGGCAAGATTGTGGTGTGTGACCGTGGTGTGATTGACCGTACCGCCAAGAGCGCTGAGGTTAAGCGGGCTGGCGGCGTTGGCATGATCTTGACCAATGTTGACCCGTCCTCCGAGGACGTGGATCTGCATGCCGTGCCCACAGTTCATGTAAACCCACCGGCAACGCAAATCATCAAGGATAAGATCACGGCCAACCCGGATATTTTGGTCTCCTTGGTTGACACCGACACCACCGGGTTGCCGGTGGCCCCGCAGCCTCAGATTGCCGGTTTCTCGTCTCGCGGACCATTGGGCGCCACCGATTCGGATCTGCTCAAGCCAGATGTTGCAGCCCCTGGTGTTGCCGTCTTGGCCGGCGTTTCACCCATTGCCACCGGCGGAGAAGACTTTGGCATGATGTCAGGTACGTCCATGGCGGCACCGCATGTTGCCGGCTTCGCGGCTCTGGTGATGGCCAAGAACCCCACCTGGTCACCTGCCACGGTCAAGTCCGCCATGATGACCACGGCCACGGATGTTCTCAACGCCGACGGCACCAAGAACACCGATCTCTTTGCCACCGGTGCTGGCCAGACCGCGGTGGTCAAGGCCCTCACACCTGGGCTCGTCTACGACGCCGGCGACACCGAATACCTAAAGTTCATCCAAGGAACCGGAGTTGATCTGGGCATGCCTGGGCTGGGCAGTACCGCTCCGCGCGACATGAACGTGGCATCCTTCGCCGTGGGATCCTTGGCCGGTAAGGTCACTGTCACCCGCACCGTTACGGCATTGACTCCCGGCGTGTACCGGGCCGCGGCCAACGTCCCTGGCGTCAACGTCAAGGTGACCCCTTCGGTGTTGAACTTCTCGCAGGCTGGTCAGCAGCGCACCTTTAAGGTCACCTTCGAGAACAACACAGCAGCTTTGGGCGCGTTCGCCATGGGTAGCTTGAGCTGGCAGGGTGCCGGAGCTACGGTAACCTCACCTGTTGCCGTGCGCCCGTTGGCTGCCCTGGTGCAGCCGGAGATCAGCTTCAGTACCGACAATGGCAACAGCAGCGGCAAGATTCCGGTAGTGTCCGGGACCAACGCCCCTGTGGCACTGACCTTGAACGGGCTTTCCAAGGCTGATTCCAACACAATTAGCCTGGTCCCTGGTGCACTCGCAGTGGGCACCAATGCCTCAAACTTCCTGAAGGAAGTTGTTGTTCCGGAGGGGACTGAGCTGGCCAAGTTCCAGGTCATTTCCGCGGACGAGGGTGCCGACTACGACATGATCGTGTTCAACCCGCAAGGACAGTACAGTGACGTCCGGACGGCCTCCTCCAGTGAGACGCTGTCTCTGAGCAACCCAGCTCCCGGGACGTACCACGTCCTCGCCAACCTGTACTCCAGCACTGACGGCGGCGCGGTAGAAGCCACGGTGGATGCCGGAATTCTCGGCGCCGATGCTGGCAATGCCACGGTCTCACCGAATCCGCTGAAACTGGCAAACGGCAAGTCCGGCGATGTCACACTGACCTGGACCGGGCTGGCTCCGGGCAACTATCTGGGCCGTGTTTCCTTTGGTGACGCGGGTACGCAGACGTTTATTTCCGTCATTGTCACCCCCGGCGGCACGGCCGTGGTTCCAGATGAGGACAGCAATCATCCCGGCAAGGACAAGCCTAAGAAAGACAAGAAGGATAAGAAAGACAAGCCGAAGAAGGGCAAGAAAGGCCAGTCGGAATTCTCCGTTGAACAAGCTCCCACAAATTTGTTGCTCTAGGACCCGTTCCCTTTAGAACAGCATTTATTTTTCACGCACGACGGCGGCCATTCAGTCCAACTGGATGGCCGCCGTCGTGCGGGGCTGGGTTGGGGGCAAGGCGTGCGGGGCCGGGTTGGGTACCGCTAGCCTCGGCGCCTTGGGGTTTAGATGGCGCCGGTGCCGCCGCCGAGTGCCCCAAACAGTGGAGCCAGGGCCCGCCATTGTGAGATTTCGCAGCCGTCGGTGCGCTTGAAGGAGGAGTTGACTTCCTTGCCATGGAACCAGCCGGTCACCTGGGCAATTTCCGGGCCGCCATATTGCTGGGTGCACATACGGTTGGGGTCTGGGACAGGGAAAAAGGCCTTCTCGCCGTGAGCTTCAACGGCAGCCAGTGCGGCGGCAGGATCGGGCAACGTGGATTCCGGCTCCGGAGTGGAGCCTGCAGCTACGAGGCGGAATGTCCGCGGCGTGGCATTGGGTGATTCCGTGAGCGTGATGGTGAGGTCAACGCCGGTGCCCGCAGGTTGTGACGCTGTCGCGGAAGGGGTTTCGCCGGAGCGAGGTACTCCAGCACTTGGGTCCTGTTGCGCGCACCCGGCAACTACTGCCACAACGGAGAGCAACAGCAGCGTCGCGGTTAGTCGCGACGAAACAGTTGTCAGTAGTTTTACCGCTTTTACAACTTTCACAGCTTTTGCGGTGCCGCTGATTCGATACATAGTTGGCATGATGGCGCCTTCCTCGAGGTTCTGCCATGCTAACGCACCATGCTGGCAGCCCACAGAGTGGAGCCCACAGTGCGCAGCCCACATCGTAAACAACGCTAAACCACGAATGCCTGCGCCTGGATGGCCACTGCTGCCGCTCCGCGGGCCCACTCGGTAAAGTCTGCCGAGGCCACGCGGAGCTTCACCTCGCTAGCTTCGGGATCTCGGTCCGCTGCCATGCCGGCCCGCACTGCAGCCTCGGTAGCGGTGAACAGAGCAATACCCTCACCGCCTAGCACAACTGTGTTAATCATGGTGAGGTTGGTCGTTGCGGCTATCAGTCTGCCCAGGGATTTTCCGGCAGCATCAAAGACCGCCCCCGCCACACGGTTTCCCTCGGCGGCCAGTCTCAAGGCCTCACTAAAATCCACAGGATGGCCCAACGCTGCTGATATCTGGGCGCAAATACTGGGGCTGGACAACATGGCAGTGGAGCAGCCGCGATGGCCCTCCATGCAGAGCGGTCCGTTGGGGTCCAAGGGAAAGTGTCCACCTAGGCCCAGCCCGGTGTCCACGGTGCGGATGACGTGGTCACGAATAGCCAGCCCGTAACCCACGCCGGCGCCGACAGTGATCACGGCAAAGTCAGCTACGTCGCGGCCAGCCCCAAACCACTGTTCCGCCGCTACCAGGGCAGTTACATCGTTGTCGACCACCACGGGCAGGTGAAGGCTCGTTGCAAGCATCTCACCCAGTGGCACATCGCTCCAGCCTAGGAACGGCGCCCGGTGGACAACGCCGTCGGGCCGCACCTGACCGCCCAGAGAAACCCCAATTCCCGTGAGATTCATACCCGCGCCGGATCCGAGTTGCTCCGCAAGCGCGGTAACCCCCGCCACCACGGTCTCCACAGAAGTATCTGTCAACGACAGCGACGCACCAGCAAGAATGGTGGCCCGCAAATCCGTCAGAACGGCCTGCACCATGTCTCCAGTAACTTTGACCCCCACAAAATGGGCACTGTCGCTGCGCACATCGAGCAATCTGACGGGCCGGCCCACGGTGCCGTCAGCAAGGAGCTCCCCCTCAACGAGCAATCCGGAGTCCAACAGCGGCTTACTCAGCCGGGTCAGGCTGGCCACGCTCAACTTCAGCTCTCGGGCCAAGTCACCGCGAGATATGGGCCCGCGAACCAGGACCGTCCGTGCCAGTTCTAGGGCCGAATCTGCCAGCGCAGCGGGATTCCCTTGCTGCGATCCTTGCACGGCTGCTACGGGATAATCGGTGTTCATAGCCACTACTTTATTGCATTTCGAAGGTAATTCCAGTTCAACAATCACTATTGCAGCGAAAACCGTCCCTGAAAGTGACTCTTGACACGCTAATTAGTTTTGCGGTAAAACTATTCAATGAGCATCGCAGCCCTCCCCTTCCCCGCACACGTCCAGTTACACCGCGCTGGCACCTCGGTCATCGTGGACCTGACCACAGCCGGCACCCCGACCATCATCCATTGGGGCCCCACTACGGGAGCCCTCTCCCCCGCAGAGCTTTCCTCACTGGCCATCGCCGCCCGTCCGCAACGCGTTTCCGGGGGCATCGACGCCCCCGCCCGCTTGAGCATTCTCCCGCAGGAAGTTTTCGGCTGGCAGGGCACCCCGGCGCTCGTTGGCCAACGCACCAACGGCGGCTGGGCCAGCGCCCTAAGTACGACGACGGCGCTCGTCAATGAATCCTCCCTCACCATCACCTCGGAGGACCAAACAGGCGGGCTACAGTTGCTCACCGAGCTGGAACTGACGGCAGCCGGCGTCCTCAAACAGCGCCACACCCTGAGTAACACCGGGGACAACGACTATCTATTGCACCGCCTCACCGCCGTCTTCCCGCTGCCGGCGAGCGCCACCACCGTCCAAGATTTCACCGGCCGCCACTTAAAGGAACGCACCGCTCAGAGCCGTCCACTGACGGTGGGCGCGCATGTTCGTGAGAGCCGCCGCGGGCGTCCAGGTGCGGATGCCACGCTGCTCATGCTGGCGGGCCAGGACAACTTCGGCTTCCGCAGCGGCCTGGTCCACGGCGTACACACGGCATGGAGCGGCAATCACACCCTCTCTGCCGAACGCACCATCACCAGCGATGGCTTCTTGAGCGCCGGCGAACTGCTACTGCCCGGCGAAGTGGTTCTCGCTCCAGGAGCAAGCCATACCACCCCTTGGGCACTGGGTTCTTGGGGCAACGGCTTGGATGAGCTTTCGGCCAGGTTCCATGAAGATCTCCGGACCCGCCCCCACCACCCGAGCCGGCCCCGCCCCGTCACACTCAATACGTGGGAGGCGGTGTATTTCAATCACGACTTGACCACTTTGACAAGGCTGGCCGAGAAGGCTGCCGAGGTCGGCGTCGAACGTTTTGTCCTTGATGACGGCTGGTTCCTAGGCCGGCGCGATGACACCGCTGGACTGGGCGACTGGTTTGTGGACGCCGCTGTCTGGCCGGAGGGTTTGGGGCCCATCATTAATCACGTCCGCGCTCTGGGGATGGAGTTCGGGCTGTGGTTTGAGCCGGAAATGGTGAATCCGGACAGCGAACTGGCCCGTAATCATCCGGACTGGATCCTGCACACGGCCGGGCGCTGGCCAGTCTCCGCACGCCAGCAGCAGGTGCTGAACCTCGCCAACCAGGAGTGCTTTGAGTACCTGTTGGGCCGTCTGGACGCGATTCTCTCCGAGTACCCCATCAGCTACATCAAGTGGGACCACAACCGCGATCTGCTCGATGCAGCGGATCCCCGCACAGGCAACCCCTCAGTGCGGAATTCAACACTGGCGCTGTACCGCCTGCTCGCCGAGTTGAAGCACCGCCACCCGGGCGTGGAGATTGAAAGCTGCGCTTCGGGTGGGGCCCGGGTGGATCTGGGCATTCTGGATTCCACGGACAGGATCTGGACCAGCGACTGCATAGACCCGATCGAACGCCTCGATAACCAGGCCAACACCGGCCTGCTGGTGCCCTATGAGCTCATGGGCGCCCACATTGGCGGGCCGAAATCCCACTCCACTGCTCGCCAACACAGCCTTGGATTCATGGCCCGCACCGCCATCTTCGGCCACTTTGGCATTGAGTGGGACATTTCGGAAATTTCCACCGAAGAGACGGCGGAGCTCGCCTATTGGGTCGACTTCCACAAGAAGAACCGCGAGCTATTTCACACCGGCGCCAGCGTCCACGCGGACCTGCCCGATCCCGCTTTGGATGTCCGCGGCGTCGTCGCCGCCGACGGCAGCCGTGCCGTTTACTCACTCACCCAGCGCACGGCCTCCACCACCTACCCGTCCGGGCGCATCACCTTGCCGGGACTGCTACCGGATACGCTCTACCGAATCCAGCTTTCCCAACCACTCGATGAGAACGTCGGCAACGGCCAGTCACCGCTCGAGTGGACGCTTGGCGAAACCATCCTCTCCGGACGCCTGCTCGCCGCCACCGGAATACAGTCCCCCGTGCTCTTCCCCGAACACGCCGTTGTGATCACTGCTGATCAGATCACTGTCGATCAGGCCAACTAAGGAGTCCCCATGAACCAGACCCCAAATACCAGGCCGCCCAGACTGCGGCGCCTGCACCGCCTGCCAGCTCGCCGCCGGCTGATGGCCGCCGGAACCACCGCAGCCTTGGCACTGTCCTTGGCTTTGACCGGTTGTTCCGCGAACGACGACGGCCGCGTCACCTTGGACTTTTTCCAGTTCAAACCCGAGGCCGTGGCTCAATTCACTCAGATTGTGAAGGATTTTGAGGCCGAAAATCCCAACATACGCGTCGTCATCAATAACTCCCCCGACCCTGATACCGCCATCAGGACACTGCTCGTCAAGGACCGCACCCCCGATGTCCTGACACTGAATGGCAACGGGAACTTCGGCGACCTGGCCAAGGCCTGCGTGTTTGCCGACCTCTCCGATATGCCAGCGGCCCCGCGGGTCCAACCCGCTGTTCAGGACATCCTCAATGATTTGGGTACCTGCCACGGCAACGAGACGAACGGTCTACCGTTTGCCAATAATGCCAGCGGCATCCTGTACAACCCGGAGATTTTTGCTGCGAACAAGGTAGCGGTGCCACAAACGTGGGATGAGCTCATCAAAGCAGCGGACACCTTCAAAGCTAACGGAGTCGACCCGTTCTACTTCACGCTCAAGGATGCGTGGACGGTCCTGCCTTCCTTCGTCAACCTGGCCGGAAACCTCATGCCGGCAGACTTTTTTGACAGTGTGGGAACCTCTGGTTGGACTCCAGAGACCGGAGCAGCAAGTTTCGCCCAGGACGGCACGGATGCCTCCACGAAACTCTTGAAACTCTTCAGCTACGCCCAACCCGGCGCCGAAAGCGCAGGCTACAACGACGGCAACGCCGCCTTCGGTGCCGGTAAGTCAGCCATGTACCTGCAGGGCAGCTTCGCGATCCCGGCCGTCCGCGCGTCGAACCCCGATGCGAACATCGCCTCCTTCCCCTACCCCACCACCAACGATCCCGCCAAGAACGTGCTGGTCTCCGGCGTGGATGTCACCCTCGCCATTGGCAAGGACAGCAAACACCCGGAGGAGGCCAGGAAGTTCGTTGAGTACCTCATGTCGCCTGCGGTTGTGGACTACTACGCCAAGGCCCAATCGTCGCTAACACCAGTGCAGGACGCCGCCCTCAGCACCGATCCTGCCTTGGCCGGAATGCAGGGCTTCTTCAACGACGGCCGAGTCATCGGCTACTTCGACCACCATGTCCCGGCAAGCATCCCCTTTGACGCGATCTTGCAACAGTTCGTCCTGGATAAGAACCAGCCAGCATTTTTGAACCGCATGGACCACGAATTTGAAAAGGTCGCCGCCCGCACCATCACCAAGAAAGGGGACTAGATCATGACCGCCACGGCCACCAAGCCCCGCACCACAGCCGGGCTGCAACGACGTCGCCCCGCCCGGGCCAACAAGACCTTCTATTGGATGGTGGTTCCGGCCCTGGTCTTGTTCGTCATCCTGCACACCGTCCCCACCCTGACGGGCATGTTCTACAGTTTCACTGACTACGCCGGCTACGGCGAATGGGACTTTGTGGGACTGTCCAACTACGTGAACCTGTTCAAAGATGATCGGATCATGGCCTCCTACGGGTTCACGTTCCTTTTCGCCATCACCACCACCATTGTGGTCAACCTCGGCGCTCTCTTCATTGCCATCTTGTTGAATTCCAAGATCAAGTACCAAACAGCATTTCGCGGGATCTTCTTCATCCCTAACATCCTCTCCGTGCTGATTGTTGGCTACGTCTTCAACTACTTGCTCTCCAACAACCTGCCCCTGATCGGTCAGGCACTGGGCATCCAGTGGCTCTCATCTTCCATCCTTGCCAATCCTGATTTGGCGTGGCTGGGAATCGTTGGCGTGACGGCGTGGCAGTCCATTGCCTTCAGCGTCATCATCTACCTGGCTGGACTGCAGACAGTTCCCGGGGAACTATATGAGGCCGCGAGTTTGGACGGCGCATCTCCTTGGCGTCAATTCCGTTCCATTACGTTCCCCATGATCGCCGGGTACTTCACCATCAACATGGTCCTGGCCCTCAAGGGCCTGTTGCAGGCGTTCGATCAGATCGTGGCACTGACCAACGGTGGTCCCGGAACGTCCACCGAATCCGTGGCCATGGTCATTTACCGTGGCGGTTTCGAAGGCGGGGAATACGGCTACCAGATGGCCAACTCCGTGGTCTATCTCGTAGTCATCGTCGTCCTGTCGCTGCTGCAAATGCGCTTCCTCTCACGCAAGGAGTCTGAGCTTCAATGAGCCAAGTAATCGAAAAGGCGCAGGCAGGCACCCCAGCCAAGATCCGGCGTCGAACATCCGTGAACATACCGCTGACGCTCTTGGCAGCCGTACTGTCGCTGACGGTGCTGATCCCGCTGTACTTCACCATTGTGACCGCGCTGAAGTCCTCGGACCAGCTCGGCGGCAACGGGCTGGCGCTGCCCACCAGCATCCATCTGGAGAACTTTTCCAACGCCTGGAAGCTGACCAATTTCCCCAATGCGCTGCTGATTTCGGGCATCGTGACAGTTGCTGCGGTCATCCTGACTATCTTGACCAATTCGCTGGTGGCCTACGCCATTGCCCGCAATATGCACCGACCATTTTTCAAGGCGCTATATTATTTCTTCATCGCGGCGCTGTTCGTGCCGTTCCCCATCATCATGCTTCCGGTGACCAAGGAGATGGCGATGCTGGGGCTGGATAACCCCGTGGGGCTGTTCCTGCTGTACACGGTGTACGGGCTCAGCTTCAACGTTTTTGTGTACACGGCGTTCATCAAATCGATCCCGGCCGAGCTCGAAGAGGCCTCTGTCATGGACGGCGCCAGCACGTGGACCACGTTTTGGAAGGTCATCTTCCCCATCCTGACGCCCATCAACGCTACCGTTGGCATCCTGACCTGTTTGTGGGCGTGGAACGATTTCCTGCTGCCGCTGGTGATCCTTTCGGACCCCACAACCCGCACCCTCCCCCTGGTCCAGTACGTCTTCCAGGGCCAATTCAACACCGATTACACAACAGCCTTCGCCTCCTACCTGATGGCTATGGCACCGCTACTGTTGATTTACATGTTCGCCCAGCGCTGGGTCATTTCCGGCGTCATGAGAGGATCCATCAAATAATGACCGCGTCATTTTCTACTTCTTCGGCTGTGTCTCCCTGGTGGCGTCAGGCCGCCGTCTACCAGATCTATCCGCGCAGTTTTGCCGATTCCAATAGCGATGGCATGGGAGATCTGCCCGGTGTCACCGCCCGCATGGGCTACCTCTCCGAGCTCGGTATCGACGCGATCTGGCTCAGCCCGTTCTACCCATCGGCGCTGGCCGACGGCGGATACGACGTCGATGATTACCGCAACGTTGATCCCCGCCTGGGCTCACTGGAGGATTTCGATGCCATGGTTGCCGCCGCGCACGCAGCCGGCATCCGGGTCATTGTGGATGTTGTGCCCAACCACTCCTCCAACCGGCACGCGTGGTTTAAGGCCGCTCTTGCCGCCGCGCCGGGCTCCGCGGAGCGTGCCCGGTACCATTTCTTGGACGGTTTAGGGGACGACGGCGAGCTGCCGCCTTCTGATTGGCCCTCCCACTTTGGTGGAGGTGCTTGGACGCGGGTGGTTGAGCAGGTCGGGCCAAATGCTGGCTCCTTGGGTCAGTGGTATCTGCACCTGTTCGCCACGGAGCAGCCCGATTTCAACTGGGATAACCCCGAGGTGCGCGAAGACTTCCACACCACCTTGCGTTTCTGGTCTGACCGCGGCGTAGATGGCTTCAGGATCGATGTGGCACACGCGCTCGTCAAGGACATGTCTTTGCCGTTGCGTTCCAAGCCGGAGCTGGAAATCCTGGTCGATGACGGTTCCGATCCGCTCTTTGACCGCGACGCCGTCCACGAAGTCTTTGAGGGCTGGCGCGGGGTTCTCAATGAATACGATCCGCCCCGGGCCGCTGTGGCCGAGGCGTGGGTACCGTTCACCGACCGACGATTGAAATATGCTCGCCCCACCGAGCTGGGCCAAGCGTTCAACTTTGACCTGTTGCAGGCACCTTTCCTTGCTACGGAATTCCGTGCCATTGCCCAAAGGTGTCTCTCCGAAGCCGCCTCATCCGGGGCGTCTTCGACGTGGGTGTTCTCCAACCACGACGTGGTCCGCCACCCCTCCCGTTATGCTCTGCCCGATGGGAGCACCCGAGAGGATATGGAAGCGTGGCTCTTGGCCGACGGCGCTACCCCGGTCTTGGATGAGGCGCGTGGTTTGCGCCGGGCCCGGGCTGCGACGCTGTTTATGCTGGGCCTGCCCGGATCCGCTTATCTCTATCAGGGTGAAGAACTCGGGCTATTCGAAGTGGCAGACCTGCCAGCTTCTGCGTTACAGGATCCCACCTGGTTCCGCACCCTGAACAAGGTCAAGGGCCGCGATGGTTGCCGGGTTCCGCTGCCGTGGTCTTCCTCTGAAGCGAACTTTGGTTTTGGTGGTGTGCCGTGGCTGCCGCAGCCGGCCTGGTTTGGCGAGTTCGCGGCCGACGCGCAGGACGGGGCTGACGGTTCTACGCTGGAGATGTACCGTGCGGCGCTGAAGCTGCGGCGCGAACTGCAGTCCGAGGAGTCGCTCGAGTGGCTCAGCGCGCCCGAGTCGGATACGGTGCACTACCGCCGGCCCAACGGCTGGGAAGTGATCACCAACTTTGGTGCGGTTCCCGCAGTGCTGCCGCCCGACGTCGACCGCTCCAAGGTGGTCCTCAGCTCCGGCGAGGCAGCAGGCACGGAGCGAACAGCAGGCACAGGTGGAAGAATCCCGGGAGAAACAACTCTCTGGCTCACCCCCTAACCCAGACGCTATCGCAGCAATGGTGCGTTTTTTAAGAACGCTATCGCAGCAATGGCTGGTTTTGGCAGGACGCTCTCCCACCTCCGTTTGGCGCATGATGAAATGCCGACGGAGGTGGGTGGGCGCCTGTGGATAACTCTGCGCAGGGGTTTCATTTTTGGGCCAGAATTGGTCCATGGAGCCTGAAGAAGTATCCGCGGTCCCGTTAGCTCCCTTCACAGTAGTAGAGGCTCGTTCTCGCGGGTTGCCCCGCCATCAACTGCGCGGCAAGTCAGTGGAAAGTGTCAGCTACGGCATTTATCGCCCTGGGGAGTGGAACTTTGAGTTGAGGGAAGCCGCCCGGGCGGTGAATGCGACCTCACAAGGCTCGTGGATCTCGCATACAACGGCGGCCAGGCTCCACCAGCTGATTCTTCCGCCGTGGCTCGCAGATTCAAACGAGCTGCATATCAGCTCTCCCCGGCGTACGGCAGGGGTGCGGCGCCGCGGCATCACAGCACATAAGCTGACCACCTTCCCGAATGAAACTGAGGCCCACGGCGAACTGCGGCTGAGCACTCGGGCCCGCACATGGTTGGACCTGAGCCGCACGCTCCCAGTTGCCGATTTGGTCTGCATGGGAGATCAGTTAGTACGCATTCCACGGGCGGTGTTTGAGGGCCGGGAAGAACCCTACGCCACGATCGCATCCTTGCGGGCCATGCTCAGCATGCACCCCAACCTACAAGGGATCGTCCGTGCCCGGGAGGCCCTCGAGCTGGTTCGGGTGGGCTCCGATTCCAGCCCTGAAACACTCCTGCGGTTAGCCATGCTCGACGCCGGTCTGCCAGAACCGGAGCTACAGATCAAGCTCTGGGATCGCCCCGATGCTCCATCTGCCGATGCCGGCTACCGCAACCAGCACCTTGCCTTGCAGTACGACGGCGGCCACCACCTGGACGAGATTCAACGCCGCAGCGACAGGCGACGCGACAAGGCGTTCGAAGCAGCCGGCTGGACCGTTCTGATCTTCACTCAGGAAGACCTGGCAGACGGTTTTGAAACTGCTCTTGACGGCATCAGATGGGCCCTACGAAATGCTAGGACAGACCCCTCAATCACTTCCGGTTTTGCCTCCGGCCAATTCAGAGCCTAGCTTCGTGGATCGCTACCGCAGAAGAGCTCACAGACAGCAGAACGCCCCCTCACCAGAGCGAGAGAGCGTTCTGTTGCATCCAACCATTGCTGCACTAGCGTCTAGGAAAAAGACACCATTGCTGCACTAGCGTCGGAAGGAAGAAGAGAAGGAGGAAGCTGCGGGTTAGATGTCTCCGCGGATGAAGGCTTCTACCTTTTCGTGAGCCACGTCGTCGGCGTACTGCTCCGGCGGGGACTTCATGAAGTAGCTGGAAGCGGACAGGATGGGTCCGCCGATGCCGCGATCCAAAGCGATCTTGGCTGCACGGATAGCGTCAATGATGACACCGGCCGAGTTGGGGGAATCCCACACCTCAAGCTTGTATTCCAGCGAGACAGGGGCGTCGCCGAAGTTGCGACCTTCCAAGCGGACAAAAGCCCACTTGCGGTCATCGAGCCAGGCTACGTAATCGGACGGGCCAATGTGGACATCATCAGCGGACAACACGGCTGAGGTGTTGGAGGTGACGGCCTGAGTCTTGGAGATCTTCTTGGATTCCAAGCGGTCACGCTCAAGCATGTTCTTGAAGTCCATGTTGCCACCAACGTTTAGCTGGTAGGTACGGTCCAGGACCACGCCGCGGTCTTCGAACAACTTGGCCATGACACGGTGCGTGATGGTGGCACCGATCTGGCTCTTGATGTCATCTCCCACGATCGGAACACCAGCGGCGGTGAACTTGTCGGCCCATTCCTTGGTGCCGGCGATGAAGACAGGCAGTGCGTTGACGAAGGCCACGCCAGCGTCAATGGCGCACTGGGCGTAGAACTTGGCGGCAGCATCGGAACCGACGGGCAGGTAGCAAACCATGACGTCGACTTTGGCGGCCTTCAACTCGGCCACAACGTCCACAGCTTCAGCGTCTGATTCAACGATGGTCTCGCGGTAGTACTTGCCCAGACCGTCAAGAGTGGTCCCACGCAGGACCGGAACGTCCAGGTTGGGGACGTCTGCAAGCTTGATGGTGTTGTTCTCGCTGGCGCCAATGGCGTCAGAGAGATCTAGGCCGACCTTCTTACTGTCAACGTCAAAAGCGGCCACAAACTGCACGTCATTGACGTGGTACTTGCCGAATTCAACGTGCATCAGGCCGGGAACCTTAACACTGGCATCAGCATTCTGGTAGTACTGGACGCCTTGGACCAAGGATGAGGCACAGTTGCCTACACCGACAATGGCCACCCGAATAGGATGATTGGACACGGAACTCCTTCATAAAAATCACACGGATCCGGCGCACACTCTGCGGTGATGGGTCGACGCACGACTTCACGCTTCACATAAAGACACGACGCACGGCTACTTGGCCGGATCTGACGCCCCTACGGCGCCTTAACCATTCTAGTCAACTCTTGTTGCCCCGATTTTGTTCCCTCGGGGCAACAATGTCTCGTTATTTTGTCACAAACACTTGCTTTCGCTACTGAAAGCGTGCCTGATCCTACTTCTGCGCCCACCTATTGATGGAAGATTCGACGGCGAACTCATCGATCGCGCTCAATTCGGCTTCGCTGAACTCAAGGTTGTTGATGGCGGCAACGTTGTTCTCCAGTTGGGTAACGCTGGAAGCGCCTACCAAAGCTGAGGTCACCGGGGCACCCTTGAGCTGATCGCGCAGAATCCAGGCGATGGCCATCTGCGCCAACGACTGCTCACGTCCGGCAGCAATATCGTTGAGTCCGCGAACCCGCGCCATCTTCTCTTCCGTCAGATCATTCTCGGACAGGAAGTGCTCCTTGGCAGCGCGAGAATCGGCGGGCACACCCTTCAGATAACGGTCCGTCAGCACACCCTGAGCCAGAGGCGAGAAGGCGATGGAGCCGGCCCCAACGGCGTCGAGCGTTTCATAAAGGTTCGGCTCCCCGTCCTCGGTCCAGCGGTTGAGCATGGAGTAGGAGGGCTGGTGGATGAGCAGCGGGGTACCCATTTCCTTCAGTATGCGAGCGGCTTCTAGAGTCTGTGCGGGTGTGTAGGAGGAGATACCCGCGTACAGGGCCTTGCCGGACCGGACAGCATAATCCAGTGCGCCCATGGTTTCTTCCATGGGAGTTTCCGGGTCCGGGCGGTGGCTGTAGAAGATGTCTACATAGTCCAGGCCCATGCGTGTCAGCGAGCTGTCCAGACTGCCCAGCAGGCTCTTGCGTGAGCCCCATTCGCCGTACGGGCCAGGCCACATCTCATAGCCAGCCTTGGTGGAGATAATCAGTTCATTGCGGTGCGCGGCAAAGTCATCCTTGAAGTGACGGCCGAAGTTAGTCTCGGCACTTCCTGCTGGCGGGCCGTAGTTATTGGCCAGGTCAAAGTGAGTCACACCCAGATCGAAGGCCCGGCGCAGAATATCGCGCTGGATCTCAAAGGGCTTGTCGTCACCAAAGTTATGCCACAAACCCAAAGAGATGGCAGGCAGCTTCAGTCCGCTGCGGCCGACTCGGCGGTAGGGCATGGTTTCATAGCGGTTCTCCGCGGCGTGAAAGGTCATACGTTCTATATTGCCACGTTTCAACGCAGAACTGTGATCTGTGTCTAGTCGCGATCCGGAGCGCGCATCACCAGCACCGAATGCGCGGCATGGCCCGCTCCTTGGAGTGTGAAGTCCACCGCATTGTCGCCTCGGTTGAACAGCTTGAGGGAAGCGTACATCCACCACTGGTTGGCCTTGGGTATAGCTGTAGCAACACGATATCCGGCAGCGCGCCGTCGTCCCCGCGCCCCAAGGGCAGTCCGCCAAAGAACCTGCGACGTCGGAGCACGGGGGGCGCTTGTTGCAGCCGTCCCACCTGGCAGACAGCAGTCGGTGAGAGCGGGCTCTTCGGCGGCTCCGCCCACCCCGTGATTTCAATAGGAAGCGCAGCTAAAAAGTGTTGCTCTAACTACTGTTTTATTTGGCACAACCGTGCCCAAACGTCTGGGATGCGAGCCGCCAGCTGTCCGGCATTTAGCGGAGCGTCAGCGTCAACCTGAGAGAGTTCACCGTGCAGCGCCGCCGCCAGAGCAGCTGTGCGTGCAAGCTCGTGGGGTGCAAGACCTGTGGGTGCAAGCTCGCGAGGCTTCCCAACTTTCACCGTAACAGCGGCCATGGCCAGCAGTGCAACGAGGATCCCGGCCAGCGTGTCTCCGCTCCCGGCGGTGGCCAGCTGCGGGGCACCGTTGGCCTGCGTGAACACCGTGCCATCGGGCGCGGCAACCACCGTGGTGGCGCCCTTCAGCAGGACCACAGCACCGAGTAAATCTGCAGCCGCGCGTGCCGCAGCAAGTGGTTCCGCCTCGATACTGGCACGGTCCACCCCAATTCCGGCACGGGACATCATGGCTGCCAGCTCGCCGGCATGCGGGGTGAGGATCAAATGAGAGTTTGCCTGCCCTTGGGCCGGGCTTACTAGCTCCAGTGCGCCTGCGTCAACCGCAGTGGGTAACCCTGAGTCGATGGCAGCAGCGGCCCGGTCTCTTTGAGCGTCGTCGCCGTCGATCCCAGGTCCCACTAGCCACGCCTGAACATGCAGTTGCCGTGGCGATTGCGCAGAGCAAACCACTTCTGGATTGCGTCCATGAATGGCAGCCGCCATGGATGCGGGGCCAAGGTACCGAACCATGCCGGGGCCGCACGCCGAAGCCGCCGAAACAGCCAGCAATCCGGCACCTGGGTACTGCGGCGAACCAGCAATAACGCCCGCCACCCCGCGCGTGTATTTGTGGTCGGCGGCCGCGGGGCGAGGGAGAAGTTGCGCTAGGTCAGCAGCTTCGAGCCGAAACATCACAGGATCTTCAAGGAACTCAGTAATTCCAATGTCAACGAGCTCCACAGTGCCGCAGAATTGTTCTCCGGGCGCCACGAGCAGCCCACTCTTATGCGCCCCGAAGGTGATGGTCGTGTCGGCTCGCAACACAGGCCCGTGAACGGCTCCCGTGGTGGCGTCCACACCGCTGGGCAGATCGCAGGCCACCACGGCGGGCCGGTCTCTGCCTGTCAAATCTTGCAACCGGGCCACCAGTTCAGCCGCGGCGCCGCGTAGGCCCCCGCGCCCGCCCGTGCCCAAGAGTCCGTCCAGCACCACGTCGGCCCGCACGGCTTCGTCCCAGAAGGTTTCGTCCCACAGCTCCGCTGACGCCGCGTCTTCCTGAGTAACGCAGCGCCCTCCCGCGCGCCGAAAAGCAGCCAGCGCCTCCGCGTGGGTTCGAGCGCCGGTGAGAACCGCCGTCGTGCGTGCACCACGGGCAGCCAAAGCGGCCCCAGCATAGAGCGCATCACCACCGTTGTTGCCCGACCCGGCCAGCACCACCACGCGCGCCCCGTACACGCGGCGCCCGCGTGCCCGTAAGACCTTCACCACGCCTTGTGTCAGCCCGTGCGCTGCCCGGCGCATCAGCTCCGGACCGTGTCCAGCAGCCAACAACGGCTGCTCAGCGGCGCGGATCGCGGTGGCGGTGTAGGCGCTGATCATTATCAGCTTTCGGCAATCACCATGGCGGTGGAAATACCGCCGTCGTGACTCATAGACAAGTGCCAGTGCTTGATGCCCTTGGATTTCGCCACGGCTGCCACGGTGCCTTTGACGTTAATGGTGGGCCCGTGCTCATCTAGCCCAATCCAGCAATCCTGCCAGTTCATACCAGCGGGAGCACCCAGCGCCTTGGCCACAGACTCCTTCGCGGCGAAACGTGCAGCGAGCGAGCGGGTATTCAGGCCACGCTCAGCCGGCACAAAGAGACGTTCGCGAAGCCCGGGCGTGCGCTCCAGCTGGCGGCCAAAACGTTCAATGTCAACTACATCTACACCAATGCCAATAATCATGGCTCCACCCTATCCCCCACGCGCTGACTCACCCGTTCACTGGGTCATGAGGCGCCGCGGCTCGAACTGCTACTCGACGGTGACAGACTTGGCAAGGTTGCGCGGCTGGTCCACGTCATATCCCTTGGCCGAGGCAAGTTCCAACGCAAAGATCTGTAGCGGAACCGTGGCCAAAAGCGGTGCCAACAGGGTGCTGGTCTCGGGAATGTAGAACACATGCTCTGCATGGTCTTGTACCGAGAGGTCCCCTTCCTCAGCAATCACAATGGTCATGGCGCCGCGGGCACGAACTTCTTGGATATTGGAAACCACCTTGGCGTGGAGGGAATCGCGGCCACGCGGCGAAGGAACCACCACAATAACGGCCTGGCCTTCTTCAATGAGCGCGATGGGACCATGCTTGAGTTCACCTGCAGCAAAGCCCTCGGCGTGGATGTAGGCCAGTTCCTTGAGTTTCAAGGCGCCTTCCATGGCAACGGGGTAACCCACATGACGCCCCAGGAAGAGCACGGTGCGGGTGTCAGCCATGCTGCGGGCAAGGCTCTTGATTTGCTCAGCATTGGCCAGCACGTCAGCAATCTTGGCCGGGGTCTTGGCCAGTTCAGCCAGAATGTCCTTGATCTGGCCCTGGAACAGGTTCCCGCGCAACTGTGCCAAATACAGGCCCAGAAGGTAGGTGGCGGTGATCTGGGCTAGGAATGCCTTGGTGGAGGCCACAGCAATTTCCGGGCCCGCATGCGTGTACAGCACGGCATCGGATTCGCGGGGAATCGTAGAACCATTGGTATTACAGATCGAGACCGTTACTGCACCCTGTTCCTTCGCATAGCGAACAGCCATCAGGGTATCCATGGTTTCCCCGGACTGCGAGATGGAGACGATCAGGGTGCGCTCATCCACGATGGGATCCCGGTACCTAAACTCATGGGACAGCTCCACCTCGGTGGGGATCCTGCACCAATGTTCGATGGCGTACCGGGCAACTTGTCCGGCATAAGCGGAGGTGCCGCAGGCCAGCACAATGATCCGGTTGATGGATTTCAGAACTGACGGATCAACGCGCAATTCATCCAAGGTTAGAACACCTTCGCCGTCGGTGCGTCCCAGCAGGGTCTGCGCTACGGCGTCGGGCTGGTCATGGATTTCCTTTTCCATGAAGGAGGGGTAGCCACCCTTTTCAGCGGCAGCAGCATCCCAGTCCACCAAGTATTCTTTGCCCTGCGCAGGCGCGCCGTGGAAGTCGGTGATTTCCACCGAGTTGGCGGTGATGGAGACTACCTGATCTTGGCCCAGTTCCACGGCCCGACGGGTGTAGTCAATGAATCCGGAAACGTCCGAACCCAAGAAGTTTTCGCCCTCACCCAAACCCACAACAAGAGGTGAGTTCCTGCGGGCGGCAACCACTACACCTGGCTGGGAGGCGTGCGTAGCCACCAGCGTGAAGGCGCCTTCGAGCTGCTGCGCAACCTGGCGCATGGCCAAGGCGAGCCGACCGCCATCGGAGGCTCCGGCGTCGTGCGCGTCAGTGTTTGAGCTTGAAGCCGAGGACTCTGAATCAGAGGCCTCCAACTCGGCGTAGGCTTCGCCGAGAAGCGTGGCGGCTACTTCGCTGTCAGTCTCTGAAGCGAAGCTGTGGCCACGGGCCAGCAGATCGGCCTTGAGTCGTGAATAGTTTTCAATGATGCCGTTGTGCACCACGGCCAAGCTCCCGCCAGCCACAACGTGGGGGTGGGCGTTGGCGTCGGTGGGACCACCGTGCGTTGCCCAACGGGTGTGCCCGATCCCTGCAGATGCGTCCGGCAGCGGGTTGGCTTCCAGCTCATCGAGCAGCTTGACCAACTTTCCGCTCTTCTTGCGCATGGCGATGCCCTCTGCACCCGCCACAGCGATTCCGGCGGAATCGTAGCCGCGGTATTCCAGCCGGCGCAGACCCTCCACAATCACTTTTAGGGCACGCTGGCCAGTCGTTGACGCACTACCTTGAGCCGGGGCGGTGCCGGCGTATCCCACAATTCCACACATGAAAAACAATCATAAGCCCCGCGGAATTCAAAGGACGTTCTACGTCTTCCTAGTGTTCGGCCCTGAAAATATGTCTCGACCCAGACACTGTTATCTGGGTCTCGTTTCCCACCTCACCCCAAACAAGGCAGAATTGCAGATGTGACAGCGCAAAGAACCGAGCCAAGCAACGGCGTCAGTGCCTCTCCTTTCGTGGAGCTGGACCGCCAGACGTGGTCTCGTCTTGCCAATAAAATTGAGCAGCCCCTAGACGAATCCGATGTTCAGCGGCTCCGTGGACTCGGGGACCAACTGAACATGCGAGAGATACACGATGTCTATCTGCCCCTCTCCCGCCTCCTTAACCTTTACGTTGGCGCGGCCGGTCACCTGCACAGCGCCACCACCACTTTTCTAGGCGAGCGCGGCTCCCGCACCCCTTTCGTGATTGGTGTTGCCGGCTCCGTTGCTGTGGGCAAATCCACAACGGCGCGCGTCCTCAAGGAGATGCTGTGCCGCTGGCCCGACACTCCCAATGTGGAACTAGTCACTACCGACGGCTTCCTTTATCCCAACGCCGAGCTTGAGCGCCGTGGTCTCATGGGCCGAAAGGGGTTCCCGGAGTCCTACGACCGCCGAGCCTTGTTACGCTTCGTCAGCGCCATCAAGAGCGGCGCCGAAGAGGTCCGCGCCCCCATGTACTCGCACCTGACTTACGACATCCTGCCGGACAAGGAAGTGGTGGTCCGCCGCCCCGACGTCCTCATTGTTGAGGGCCTGAATGTGCTCGCGGCAGCCCGCCCCCGCACCGATGGACGCTCCGGCCTGGCCGTGAGTGATTTTTTCGATTTCTCCATCTACGTGGATGCCAAAACCAGCTACATTGAGCAGTGGTACATCGACCGTTTCCGTTCCTTGCGTAGTGGCGCGTTCGCAAATCCGGATTCCTATTTCCGGCGCTACGCAGACCTCTCCGATGTCGAGGCCACCGCTACGGCCTCGAAAATTTGGAAGAGCATCAACGAACCCAATTTGCTCCAGAATGTGCTGCCCACCCGCGGCCGCGCCCAGTTGGTGCTCACCAAGGACGCTGACCATTCCATCCGACGCATGTTGTTGAGGAAGGTCTAGTGCCCGTTGTGGGATTCCACCAGGCACGCCGCCCCCGACAGTCACCCGGCGAACGCCTGCGCCGCGAGTTCTCATGGCCGCGGCCCGGCGGGGTCATGCTTTCTTGTGTGGGTGCCGCATTGGTTGTTGGAGGGGCCCTCGGCTTGGCAGGTTCCACCGAGCCAGTCGCCGGTCCACAACCAGCCCTCTCAACAGTTCTGCGCACGACGCCGGGCACTCCTTGGGTGCCTTCTGCTAGTTCGCCGCTGTCTACTCCAGCAAAAACTGCTTCCTCTTCCGATTCCCCCTCTTCCTCGACGTCTTGGTCTTCGCCGTCTGCGAGCGAATCATCGAGTGCTGCCTCGAAGCTTGCCGTGTCGGGCGGCTCTGCGACTCCTCTGCCCCCTTCAGCCACACCCACGCCTCCCTTGATCAAGGGCGCGGCGAAAGATTCACCCGTTCACAAGGCTTTTGCTTCAGGGGCATCCACTCCGAAAGATCGATCGCTGCTGAACATTTTCAATCCCAAGAGTCCCCTGGTGCTGGTTAATAAACATCACGCGCTAGCCCCGCTGAAGTATTCGCCGTCGGATCTTATAGTTCCGGCGATACCCGAGGGATCTGGGGAGCCTGGATTGCTACGTGCCGAAGCCGCCACGGCCGCCGAACGCATGTTCACCGCTGCAGCAGCACAGGGAGTGCAGCTAAGTCTGCTGAGCAGCTACCGCTCCTATGACACGCAGATGGGCCTCTACCGCGGCTACGTGGCCACCAAGGGGTCGGCGACAGCTGACACCACCTCGGCCCGGCCCGGATTTTCCGAGCACCAGAGCGGACTAGCTATGGACATTGGTGATGCAGGCGCTGGTACGGCCTGTGAATTCCATTCCTGCTTTGCGGAGACAGCCGGGGCCCAGTGGGTCGCCGCTCATGCCCACGAACACGGCTTTGTGGTTCGCTATGGTCCTGGTTCTGAATCAACGACTGGATATGCGGCCGAGCCGTGGCATCTTCGCTATGTGGGTGTGGCTGTCGCTGAGGACATGTTGGTTCGGGGCTTCCACAGCTACGAAGAGTATCTGGGGCTTCCCGGCGCCCCCGGCTACAAATAGGGCTACAAATAGTTTTCCCGCGAATACACCCAGTATTCACCCAGTTTCATCAAGAGTGCGGTAGCTTGAGTGCATGCTAAAGGGATTCAAAGATTTCATAATGAAGGGCAACGTCGTAGACCTTGCCGTCGCCGTCGTCATCGGTGCAGCCTTCGGGGCAGTGGTCAACTCCCTCGTTGAGAACATCCTGATGCCGCTTATCGCAGCACTAGTCGGTTCCACCGACTTTGACAGTTTCGCAATCCTGACCATCAATGGAGTTGACATCAAATTCGGTGTCTTCCTCACCGTCTTGGTGAACTTCATCATTGTTGCTGCCGCCATCTACTTCATAGTTGTAGTCCCAATGAACCACATGATCGCCCGACGCAACGCCAAACTTGGCATCAAGGAAGAGGAAGCAGCCGTGGATCCGCAGATCCTCCTGCTCACCGAAATCCGCGATGCACTCAAGACCACGCCCAGCGGCGGCCAGCACTAACGACAACTACCCTGAACACAAACGAAAGAAGGTGGCCATCCCTCACGGGATGGCCACCTTCTTTCGTTGCAAGAACTTTGAAGCGAGAAATTAGAACGAAAGCTCGGCCTTGACCACACTGACCAAGTCATCGCAAATGCGTTCTGCGGTTTCAATGTCTCCGGCTTCAACCATGACACGTACCAGCGCTTCTGTTCCTGAGGAACGCAGCAGCACACGACCGGTGTCACCCAGCTCTGCTTCGGCCCGGGCCACGGCAGCATTGATGGCCGGCACTAAAGCGGCCCTGCTCTTGTCCACGTTCTTGACGTTAATCATGACCTGGGGAAGCTTAGTCATGACACCAGCCAATTCCTTGAGGGTTTTGCCGGTCTTGGCAACCTGGGCAGCCAGTTGCAAACCAGTCAGCACGCCGTCACCTGTAGTGGCGTACTTGGAGAAGATAACGTGCCCGGACTGCTCACCACCGAGAGTGTAGTCGCCGCGGCGCATTTCTTCGAGCACGTAACGGTCGCCTACGCCTGTTTCACGGATAGTAATACCAGCGTTGCGCAGCGCGATTTTCAGGCCAAGGTTGCTCATGACGGTGGCTACCAAGACATCGTCCTTCAGCTCCCCGGCAGCCTTCTGCGCCAGCGCCAGAACAGCCATGATCTGATCGCCATCAATGATGTTGCCTTCGTGATCCACGGCAAGGCAGCGGTCGGCATCTCCATCATGGGCGATCCCAAGATCCGACCCGGTAGCCAGCACCGTTTCCTGGAGCAGTCCCAGATGTGTGGAGCCAACACCGTCGTTGATGTTCAGGCCGTCAGGGTCAGCGCCAATAACTGTGATCTGTGCCCCTGCATCTGTGAATACCTGAGGCGAGCAACCGCTGGCCGCTCCATGAGCACAGTCCAAGACGATCTTCAGACCATCCAGGCGGTGCGGCAAGGTCCCGAGCAGGTGCACCACATAGCGGTCTTCGGCATCCGAGAAGCGCTGGATTCGCCCCACATCTACGCCCACCGGACGGAAGGGGGCGAGCTGCAACTGTGCCTCAATGGCGTCCTCAACGTGGTCGGGGAGTTTGTTGCCACCCCGAGCAAAGAACTTGATTCCATTATCCGGCGCCGGGTTGTGCGAGGCCGAGATCATAACCCCGAAGTCGGCACCCAGATCAGCAATGAGGAAGGCAGCCGCTGGAGTGGGCAGTACGCCAGCGTCGTAAACGTCTACGCCAGCACTTGCTAAGCCTGCCTCTACGGCAGCAGCAATGAACTCTCCACTGGCTCTGGGGTCACGAGCAATCACAGCACGAGGGCGCTTACCCTCGCTCATCTGTTCATGACCGAGCACCACAGCAGCAGCCTGTGCGAGGGATAGGGCCAATTCAGCCGTCAGCAGGCCATTGGCCAAACCGCGGACACCGTCTGTTCCAAATAATCTTGACATCCTGTTCAGTCTAAATCATGAAACGGGAAATCCGTTCCGCCGTCGGCATGCCCTCGGCCACACCGTCCCTCCCCCAGACGCTAGCGCAGCAATGGTGCCATCCCTGGCGACGCTAGCGCAGCAATGGTGTCAATCTGCCCAGCGCTATCGCACCTGAACGAATGCTGCACACTAGGACTTGTTATGCAGAAAAATCACAAAGGTGCGATAGCGTCCGCGAAAAACACACCAAAGGTGAGATAGCGTCAGGGATTTGGGGACAAAAAAGCCCCGCTCGTGGTGAGCGGGGCTTTTGTGTAAGCGGTAATATTTAGCGCTTGGAGTACTGCGAAGCCTTACGAGCCTTCTTAAGACCAGCCTTCTTACGCTCGATGACGCGAGCGTCACGAGTCAGGAAGCCTGCCTTCTTCAGGATGGCGCGGTTGTTCTCAACGTCGATCTCGTTCAAGGAACGAGCAACACCGAGACGCAATGCACCGGCCTGGCCCGAGGGGCCACCACCGTGGATGCGGGCCCAAACATCGTAGGCACCATCCAGATCCAGGATGCGGAAGGGATCGTTTACTTCCTGCTGGTGCAGCTTGTTCGGGAAGTAGTTGGACAGCTCGCGGCCGTTCACAACCCACTTGCCGGTGCCGGGTACGACGCGAACGCGGGCGATTGCCTGCTTGCGACGGCCAACAGCTGCGCCTGAGACAGTCAGTGCCGGGCGTTCCTTCTTGGGTGCTGCATCAGTTGCAGCTGAGCTTTCGCTCGTGTAGCTAGTCAAAACTTCTTCCTCGGCCACAACGGCCTCGGTGTTCAGCTCTTCAGTGTTCTGAGCCACGATTCTCCTTGGTTAATGATTTAGGCGGTGGCCAGGACTACTGGGCGACCTGGGTAATTTCGAAAGTCTGAGGCTGCTGAGCTGCGTGGGGGTGCTCGGCGCCGCGGTAGACCTTCAGCTTGCTGATCTGAGCGTTGCCCAGCTTGGTCTTCGGGAGCATGCCGGCTACGGCCTTCTCCACTGCGCGAACCGGGTTCTTTTCCAGCAGTTCTGCATAGTTAACGCTTGAGAGGCCGCCCGGGAAACCGGAGTGGCGGTAAGCGCGCTTCTGTTCGAGCTTGGCGCCGGTCAGGGCAACCTTCTCGGCGTTGATGATGATGACGAAATCGCCCATGTCCATATGGGGAGCGAAGGTCGGCTTGTGCTTTCCACGCAGCAGTGTTGCGGTCTGGCTGGCAAGACGGCCCAAGACAACGTCATTGGCATCAATAATGTGCCACTGACGGGAGATATCGCCGGGCTTCGGGGTATACGTACGCACGGTTTTTGCCTTCGTTTCTTGTTCTTAGGTGGTGTCACAGATGGTTGACACCTGCTATCTATGCGTTTACCGGAACAGAGGTGAGGGCTCTAACACCAGTCATCCTTACACTTCCCGATGACGCCCATTCAGTGGTAGTCCTGCAACCGGACCTGTAACGGGCGCGTGGTATCGAGATAGGACACGCACAACGACTATCCACGATACCTTTAATAATGACCCCGGGTCAAAGCGGGGGTACGTGCAAGCCCGGATTTCTTCACACAACGGGCTCAGGAACGGCCCTTCGGGTTCGAGTGAGGACGGCTCTTTCATGCATGGCGGTCTCGTGCGGGTAGTGAACTTCCTCCAGGATCAGCGGGTGGGGAGCCGCTAAAACCGACTTTGCGTCCCGGATTCCCGCCATTAATCGCTCATACATCCACGCGGGCGACTCCTGTCCCTCACCGATCCGCAGCGAAGCTCCTAGTAGGGCACGCACCATGTTGTGGCAGAAGGCGTCAGCTTGGACATTGACGTTAATCACACCGTCAGAGTCCTGCTCAAAGTCGAAGCGCTGCAGCGTTCGGACAGTTGTCGAGCCATCACGGGGTTTAGCGAAAGCTCGGAAATCTTGCAGCCCCAACATGGGCACCGCGGCCTGGTTCATCAATGAAACGTCAAGATCGCGTTCGTGCCATAACGTCAGCGCCCGCTGCAACGGGTCTTTCCGCGTAGAGCCATCAGCGATCCTGTAGCTGTAACGCCGCCACAGCGCGGAGAACCTGGCATCGAAGCCCACTGGAGCTCGTGACGCGTCAACAATCTCTACAGTCCCCCGCAACTCGCGCAACACCATCCCCAGGGCCCCGTTCAGGCGCCTTCGAAGCGACGCTTCAGGTAATAGATCATGCCCGCGCCGAAGCCCGTCCCATTCCAGCGGGGTCAGGTCAAAATGAGCGACCTGACCGCGGGCATGGACGCCGGCATCGGTGCGTCCGGCCACAGTAAGCCTGACAGGACGGCGCACTATGACGGCCAAAGCTTCCTCAATCACTCCCTGTACAGTGCGCTCAACTGGCTGAATACCCCACCCGCTGTAGGGTCCGCCATCGTAGGCAATGTCCAGGCGTGCCCGAATCAAGCCTTGGTATTCGGGGGTCAATTTCGGATTATGCATGGCTCAATTCTAGGGGTCGGGCAAGTTCCGGACATGCAGAAGGACCTGTCACCCAGCAGGGCGACAGGTCCTTCTAAGTAAATTCTAAGCTTTCGCTTAGGTCTTACTTGGTCTCCTCAGCGGCAGCTTCGTCAGCTACAACTTCGGTCTCTACAACTTCTTCAACCGGGGCTTCTTCAACCGGGGCAGCCTTGGCGGCAGCAGCGGTAGCTTCCTTCACAACGGCCTGCTTAGCGCTGACCGGGTCCAGAACGAGTTCGATGACAGCCATGGGAGCGTTGTCGCCCTTGCGGTTGCCGATCTTGGTGATACGGGTGTAGCCGCCGTCGCGGTTTTCTACAGCCTTGGCGATGTCGGTGAACAGCTCATGGACAATGCCCTTGTCGCTGATCAGGCCGAGAACGCGGCGGCGTGATGACAAGTCTCCACGCTTTGCGAAAGTTACCAGTCGCTCTGCGTAGGGGCTCAGGCGCTTGGCCTTGGTCAAGGTGGTGGTGATCCGCTTGTGCTCGAACAGAGCGGCGGACAGGTTCGCGAGCATTAGGCGCTCGTGAGCCGCTCCGCCTCCGAGGCGGGGACCCTTAGCGGGTGTAGGCATGGTGTTTCTCCTCAAGTGTCAGCCGCACTGTGGCGGATGTGTCAAACACATCCGCCCAGGCGACTAAAAAATTTGTTGTTCGAACTTTAGAGTTCGTCGTCGCCGAAAGCGTCGTCGTTCTCATCAAGGGCTGCGGCACGGGCGGCCAGATCAAATCCTGGAGGGGAATCCTTCAGGGAGAGACCGAGCTCAACCAACTTTGCCTTTACCTCGTCAATGGACTTCGCACCGAAGTTACGAATGTCCATCAGGTCAGCCTCGGAGCGAGCAACGAGTTCACCCACGGAGTGGATGCCCTCACGCTTGAGGCAGTTGTAGGAACGGACGGTAAGGTCCAGATCCTCGATCGGCAGGGCCATGTCTGCGGCAAGAGCGGCATCCGTCGGGGACGGACCAATCTCAATACCTTCAGCGGCAGTGTTCAGCTCGCGAGCCAAACCGAACAATTCAACTAGCGTGGTGCCGGCAGAGGCAATGGCATCCCGCGGGGAGATAGCCTGCTTGGTCTCTACATCAACAATCAGCTTGTCAAAGTCGGTGCGCTGTTCAACACGGGTGGCCTCCACGCGGAAGGTCACCTTCAGAACGGGTGAGTAGATGGAGTCAACCGGGATACGGCCAATTTCCTGATCTACGTTCTTGTTCTGAGCTGCTGAAACGTAACCGCGACCGCGCTCGATGGTCAGTTCGAGTTCGAACTTTCCCTTCGAGTTCAGTGTGGCGATATGCATGTCAGGGTTGTGGAATTCCACACCGGCCGGAGGAGCAATGTCGGCAGCCGTAACGACGCCAGGACCCTGCTTGCGCAGGTAGGCGACGACGGGCTCGTCATGCTCCGAAGACACGGACAGGCCCTTGATGTTCAGGATGATCTCAGTGACATCTTCCTTCACACCGGGAACCGTGGTGAACTCATGCAGGACACCATCGAGGCGGATGCTGGTGACAGCAGCGCCAGGGATGGAGGACAACAAGGTCCGACGCAGTGAATTTCCCAAGGTGTAACCGAAGCCGGGCTCCAGCGGTTCAATGATGAACCGTGAGCGATTCTCGGAAACTACCTCTTCAGATAGGGTGGGGCGCTGTGCAATGAGCACTGGGTTTTCCTTTCAGCGAGCATCCGCTATATGACGCAACACAGGTAGTGGAAATGGCGGCTGACGAGACTTAACGGCGGCGGAGTTGGCCCCCACCGTAGTGAAGGCCAACTCTGTAGCTTTAATTCTCGTTAGACGCGACGGCGCTTGGGCGGACGGCAGCCGTTGTGGGCGCTGGGAGTGACATCCGAGATGGAGCCAACTTCGAGGCCAGCAGCCTGCAACGAACGGATAGCCGTTTCGCGGCCCGAGCCCGGACCCTTTACGAAAACGTCAACCTTGCGAAGGCCATGCTCCTGTGCGCGCTTGGCAGCTGCTTCAGCAGCCATCTGTGCAGCGTACGGAGTTGACTTACGCGAGCCCTTGAAGCCAACTTCACCGGCAGAAGCCCATGAAATGACAGCACCGTTCGGATCCGTGATGGAAACGATGGTGTTGTTAAAGGTGCTCTTGATGTGCGCCTGGCCCAGCGCAATATTCTTTTTATCCTTGCGACGCGGCTTACGAACCGCGCCCCGAGTCTTTGGGGGCATTTTATTCTCCTACTAAAGTTTAATGAGGGGACGGCATAGGCTAAAGCCCACGCTTGCCAACATCTGAAACAGCTGCATAAGGCAACCTTTCAAGCTGGCGAGCGGGTTTTACTTGCCGGCCTTCTTCTTGCCTGCGACGGTGCGCTTCGGACCCTTGCGGGTACGTGCGTTGGTCTTCGTGCGCTGGCCATGCACGGGCATGCCGCGACGGTGACGGATACCCTGGTAGCTGCCGATTTCAACCTTGCGGCGGATATCAGCTGCTACTTCGCGGCGAAGGTCACCCTCAACCTTGTAGTTACCCTCGATGTTGTCACGCAACTGAACGAGTTCAGCGTCAGAAAGGTCCTTGACACGGACGTCCGGGGAAATACCCGTTTCGGTCAGGACATTCTTTGCACGGGTCTTGCCCACGCCGTAGATGTATGTAAGCGCTACTTCCAGCCGCTTTTCGCGGGGAAGGTCTACGCCAGCGAGACGTGCCATATTTGGCTTCTCCTATGTGTAAACCGGAGGTCGTAGGCAGTACACCCGCATATTTTATCGATGCGGCCCTGGCCTCCGACCAGGGGTCCGTTGACACGGTTGCGGATTGCTCCGCCTTCGTCCAACTTGTGCTGCCTTATTAATTTACTTGCGTGAGCAAAAGCCCGGGGTTTCTCCTGAAGAAGAGAAATTAGCCCTGGCGCTGCTTGTGGCGCGGGTTCTCGCAGATCACCATGACTCGACCGTTACGGCGAATCACCTTGCACTTATCGCAGATCTGCTTGACGCTCGGCTTGACCTTCATGGCATTCCTTTGCGTGATTGCAGTTGTGGTTATTTGTAGCGGTAGACGATACGACCACGGGTTAGGTCGTACGGGCTCAGCTCCACCACAACTCGGTCCTCAGGAAGGATACGAATGTAGTGCTGGCGCATTTTTCCTGAGATATGGGCAAGAACGATGTGCTTGTTCGTCAGCTCAACACGAAACATCGCGTTGGGCAGCGCTTCCGTCACAACGCCCTCGATCTCAATGACCCCGTCTTTCTTGGCCATATCCTCCGCTAACTTTGTTGCGCCGTCTTAGAAAGCTCCTGTGGGAGCCGTTTCAGTCCGGCATTGGATTTACTACTAATTATTGTTCGCAAGTGCGCATCCCATAATTGGGCAGGCACAGACAACCAACAACCCACTATAGTGCAAATAGTCAAATAAGTTAAATTGAGCTCTGCGGCGCCCCCGCCGCGAAAGGTCGAAGTATCCCCACCGGGGTTTGCACTTCTTCTGCGCAAGCCACACCATCTAAGATCGCCAGCCGAACCGCTTCCGCCGCGGCCGATTGCAGCTCAATCAGAGAACCCACGGGAAGCTTGGGGTCGACCACCAATGATTGCGCGCATGTGGCGAGAGTAAAGATCGTATCCCCATCGGCGAGGGTGTGCACCGGGTTCAGTGCCCGCGCCATTCCAGCATGTGCGGCGGTGGCCGTGCGCTGGGCTTGAGCTACTGTGAGCGTGGCATTCGTGGCAACCACGGCCAGCGTGGTGTTCAGCCCGTCTCCGGCGGGGATTGTAGGAGCTCCCGGCCTCCACGGAATGCCTGCAGCATTGACCACTGCGAGAGCACCCACCACAATGTGGGCATTTTCCCCCGTCAGCCGCACCGAAGCTGTTCCCAGCCCGCCCTTGAACTGTCCGGCCCCCAGGGCGGCGCCAGTCCCGGCGCCCACATTCCCACGGACGACGTCGGCCCCTTCCGGAGACCCAGCAGCGTCAAGTGCCGCTTCATAACCCATGTCCGGGGTTGGCCGGGCGGTAAAGTCACCTCCTCGTCCCAGATCAAAAATGGCAGCAGCCGGGACAATAGGCACGACGCCTCCGGGCACAGGGAACCCGCGACCCTGTTCCTCGCACCATCGCTGCACTCCCCCGGCGGCCGCCAGCCCATAAGCACTGCCCCCGGTCAGCGCTATCGCGTCAACGGTGGAGACCATGGTGGAAGGATCCAAGGCATCGGTCTCGTGAGTGCCGGGGCCTCCGCCCCGGACATCCACCGACCCAATGGTGTCTGGCGGCGGTAGGACCACGCTTACACCGGTTAGCCATCCGCCGGTGTGGCGTTGGGCCTGACCCACTCGGATACCGGGCACATCGGTGATGGCTCCGTACGAGCCCGGTTCAGCGTTTCCTACTGCACTTCCTTGAGTACTTACGTCTCTGTGTGCTTCGGCATTTCCAATGTTCATCTGCTGAACTCCTTTGCCGCTAGTGATGAGCTGCACTTACTGCGTGCCTTGATTATCTACCGGGGCACTGACATTCACCACGGGGGCCCGAAACCCTAAGACTCACGTTCAGCACAAACGCCAGCTGGCCCACAGCACACGCGGAGAGTAATCCCGGTTAGGGGCAGTTTTTCTCGTGGTGTGCTGCGGGCCAGCCCGGCACAGGGCCAAAACGGCCAGAACGCTTAGAGGTAGGGCTTGACGTTTTCCTCGTAGGACTTGGTGATGGAGGCAGCGGCCGTGGTGAACGCTTCTGCGGGATCTGCCTGCTGGAGCATGATCTTCTCAATGGCTGTGGTGAGGTCTTTGTCGCCGTTGGGAACGAACACGCGACCCCAGTCCTGAACACGAGTTGTGGCCAGCTGATCAACAGCAGTTCGGAACTGCGGCTGCTGCGCGTAAACAGCTTTCATGGTTTCGCCCTCCACAGCGGAGGTACGCACCGGCATGTAGCCGGTATTGGAGGAGAAATACGCAGTGTTCTCAGCGTTGGTCAAGAACTTCAAGAACATGCCGGCGGCCAACTGCTGCTCGGGTGATTTTCCTGCGGGGATTGCCAAGCCGGTGCCTCCGGTGGGGCAGGCTGCCCCTTGGACGCCCTCGGGCAGGAATCCGGTTCCGATGTCAAACTTGGCTGCATCGATAATGCCACTGAGGGACCCGGTGGAGGCAATGGTGCACCCGGTCAGGCCTGCACCGAAATCGGCTACTTGGTCCTTCGCAGTAACGGCAGCGCTCTTGTCCTCGTACACAATCTTCTGCAGGTACTTGGCCGCTTCGAGGGCTTCTGGAGTATCCAGGGTCATGGTCCAGTCTTTGGAGTAAGCACCGCCCGCACCCCAGAGCATGTTGCAGAACCACCACGCGGTCCAGGAAGTTCCCTTGCCCAGTCCCAGCGGCGTCACGGAAGTGGCAGCGGCAATTTTGGGGGCCCACTCATCAAATTCAGCCCAGGTCTTGGGTGCACGGTCAGGCAATCCGGCCTTCTCCCACACGGACTTGTTGTAGTAGAAGAGCGGGGTGGAACGGGCGTAGGGAATGGCCCAGTGATTTTCACCGAATTCGTAATCGTTGTAAAGAGTGGTGTTAAAGTCCGCGGTGTCCATTTCAAGGTGCTGCGCCAACTGATCCAGCGGCAGGATCTGACCGTTGATCATGTAGCGGAACCACCATACGTCACTGGCAATCACCAGGTCAGGAATGTTGCTGGCACCTGAGGATGCCTGGAACTTCTGCGCCACTTCGTCGTAGTTTGCGCCGGCGGTGACGAGGTTGACCTGGATTCCTGTCTCCTCCTTGAAGCGGCTAATGAGCTCGGATTCAAGGTCTTTGGAGGTGCCGGGGTGGTTGGACCACCAGGTGATCTCCTTGGCGGCAGTGACACCCTTCCAGTCGATGGCCTCGTCAGTGGCAGCGCCACCAGCCTGTCCGACGGCGGGTCCACCACATGCTGCCAGAGCTGCCGAACCACCCACGAGGGCGGCCAGTTGCAGTAGCTGGCGGCGATTCAGGTTGGCAAAGGGTGAAGCGTTCATGCTGATCTCCTTGGATAATTTGCCGCTCTCGCAAGGCTGCGGAGGGCACGGTTGCTGGGTTGCTCATGAATGTAGAAGAGGCGGGTGTAAAAGCGTACGGAAAAGAATGAAGAAGCTGCGGGCGCTTAGCCGGTGACGGCACCGGAAGTGAGCCCGGTGACAATGCGTTTCTGAAGCAGGAAGAACACGATCAGCACTGGGACGGTGATGAGAACGGTGCCGGCCATCAGCACACCCCAGTTGGTCACGCCGTCGTTGTTCTGCAGCAATGTCAGGCCCACGGGCAGGGTCATCATCTCGGCCCTGTCCACCACCAGCAGCGGCCAGAGGTACTCGTTCCATTCGGAGACAATCGAGACAAGGGCGACGGCGGCGATAGTCGGTGCGGAAATGGGCACCACAAAACTCCACAGTCGGCGCCAATGGCTGGCTCCGTCCAAGGCTGCCGCTTCCAAGATGGAGATGGGAAGGGTCAGAAAGTGTTGGCGGAATAAGAAGGTGCCAAAGGCACTGGCAAGGCCCGGCAGGATCAGTCCCTGATAGGTGTTGATCCAGCCGAGGTCTGACACGAGCGTGTAGTTAGGGATGATCACAATTTGCTGCGGCACCAGGAGCGCGAACACCACCAACGCGAAGACGAACTTTTTGAAAGGGAACTCCAAGAACACCACCGCATAAGCCGTGGTGAGACCAAGAGTGATCTTCAGCGTCGCTCCCACCACCGTGGTGATGAGGGAGTTGATGAAGAAGTTGCCAAAGGGCACAGCTTCCAAGGCGGCGATGTAGTTGGACAGTTCAAAACTGGCGGGCAGCCACTGGATGGGAACTGTGTAGATCTCATCGCGTTGCTTGAAGCTGGCCAGCATCATCCAGACCAGCGGCAGGACCATGGCGGCAACAGCAACCACCATCAGCACGTAGCCGCCTACTCTGGGCCGCGAGGTACTGCCACCGAGGCCGGAATCAGAGCTGCGCCGGTCAGAACTCTTTCGCTCAGAGCCCTTGGTAACGGGCCGGTCTAACACATCAGAGCGCATCAGTAGTGAACCTTCTTTTGAACGAATAGCATCTGTACAGCTGTGATGATCAGGAGCACCACGAACAGGACGGTGGCGATCGCTGAGGAGTAGCCAGCCCGACCGGTAGCGAATCCTTCCCGGTAGATCTGGTACATCATGGTGGTGGTGCCTTCCAGCGGCCCGCCTTGCGTCATCGCCTGGATGATGTCAAAGGATTGCAAGGAGCTCAGCAACGTGGTCACTGACAAAAAGAAAGTGGTCGGTCCCAGCAACGGAAGCACCACATTTCTCAACGAGGCAAAGGCTCCCGCCCCGTCAAGGGTTGCGGCTTCGATCAGGTCCCGCGGAACGGCTTGCAGCGCGGCTAAATAGATCAGTGCAACGTAGCCGACGTTCTTCCACAGGTAGACCACAATCAGCATGGGCAGCGCCCACGTCGGATCGTTGTACCAATCCGGCGAGCTCAGATCTATAGCGCCCAGCATGGCCCCGAGAACACCAAAGTTGGGGTCAAACACAAAGAGCCACAGAAGTCCGACGGCGACTCCGGACAAGACGTATGGCGCGACGACGACCGTTCGGGCCAGTCCCGTACCGCGAAGTTTGCGGTTGAGCAGCAGCGCCAGCGATAGGCCCAGCACCATGCCGCCGCCAACGGTCGCCAGAGTGAAAATCACCGTGACCCGAACGACGTTGGCCGTGGTCGGATCACTGAACCAGCTCACGTAGTTATCCAGACCGATGAATCGGGCGGTGGCGGAGCCAATATTCCATTGCAGCAACGAGTACTGCAGCGACTGAATCAACGGCTTATAGGTGAAGAGGATTAGCAGGCCAACATTGGGTCCGGCGAAGAGCAAGAACAGCAGCCACGCTTTCCACGGAGTGCGTGGTTTACGCTGCGGAATCGTATCGCCGCCGGTCAGCTTTGCACCGGCTGGGGCAGTGGCTAGTTGTGGCACTGCTATCGATCCAATGCTGCAAATTGCAGACTCTGCTGGAGCAGTTCCGGATCATCGGTACAGATTGCGTCGACACCCATAGCCAACAGTTCACGGGCACGCGCCGGATTATTGACCGTCCAGACCCATGCCGAGAGTCCGGCATCATGGATGGTGACAATGTCGTCCTGGCCCAGACCGCCCTCCCAAACGGAGATTCCTTGTGCGCCTTCTTTGACGGCAAAATCAATGGCTGGGCTCAGTCCGCGGCCAGCGAATTGCTCGCGGGCGTCATCCCCAGCGTCGGTGAACCCGAGTTTTTCCAAGTTGCCAACACACAGCGGATAGATGGTGGCAGCTGGGAGGAGTCGGCGCAGTTCTGCTAGGGCGCCCCAATCGGCGGACGAAGCAAACCACTCCAGTCCAGGAATCGCACTGACCACCTGGACTACGGGTTCTACGGCGTCGGCGTCTTTGAGCTCAATATTGACCCACAGTTTCCCTGCCGCCATGTCAAGCACTTGGGCGAGGGTGGGAACTGGCTGACCAGCACCGGCATCGAGCAGTCCCAGTTGACGGGCGGTAAATTCGTTGATGTTGCCGGTGCCATTGGTGGTGCGGTCGGCGGTGTCGTCGTGGATGACCACTGGGACATTGTCCGCAGACAGGTGAACATCGAGTTCTATGCCGTCCACACCAAGTTCAATTGCGCGCGCGAAGGCCGCTTGCGTGTTCTCAGGCAAGTGAGCTGATACGCCACGGTGGGCAAAGATGCGCATGGAGTTGCTCTCCTCTTTGTGGTCTTAAAGGAGGACTGTGTCAGGTTTTGTACCAGTCCCTTGGGCTTCTTCGACCAAGGTACTCAGCGCAGTGTCACAATGTGTGGCGGTGAAGTGGACAACAGGCAAATAGGAGTTAAATAGTTCAACCCCGGCTCCAGAGAAGTCTGGATCCGGGGTTGAAAGTGATAGGACGCGAGCGTTAGTCCAGTGAGACCGGGGTGACGCCATACGGCGCTAGCCGCTCCGCCCCACCGTCGTCCGCGGTGAGAACCCAGATACCCTTGGCGTGTACGGCCACCGAGTGCTCCCAATGTGCTGCCCGTGCCTTATCGGCAGTGACAACCGTCCAGTCGTCCTGGAGGGTGATGGTGTCGAGTCCACCACGAACCAGCATGGGCTCGATCGCCAAGCACATGCCGTGCTTGAGCTTGGGGCCGCGGTGCTTGGAGGCGTAGTTGAGCACATCCGGGGGCATGTGCATGGCCGATCCGATGCCGTGGCCTACGTAGTCTTCCAAGATGCCGAGTTCTTTGCCAGGCTGGGAGGTGACGTAATCATCGATGGCGTCGCCGATGTCTCCCACATATTTGGCCGAGGCCATCGCCGCGATGCCAGCCCACATGCACTCTTCGGTGATGTCGCTGAGCCGGCGGTCAGCAGGGTCCTCGGCAGAGGGCCCACCGACGATGGCACTGCGGGCCGAGTCAGAATGCCAGCCCTCGATGATGGCGCCGCCGTCGATGGAGATCAAGTCCCCGGCCTCCAGCACGCGTGAGCCGGGGATCCCGTGCACAACTTCCTCATTGACAGAGGTGCAGATTGTGGCGGGGAAATCGTGGTAGCCCAGGAAGTTGGACTTAGCTCCGGCCTTCTTGAGTTCCCCGGCGAAGATCGCATCCAACTCCCCCGTGGTGACACCGGGTGCAACAGCTGCAAAGGTGGTCTTCAGCGCTGCATCGAGGATCAGTCCACTGCGGCGCATAATGCGCATTTGATCGATGGTCTTGTATTCAATTCTTTGCTGGCCAAATGCCATGAAAGAATCCTTTCGCTATAAAAAGTTGAGGGCTCCTCCCCGTAGTGCGGGAAGGAGCCCTCCTTCACAACCGCTGCCAGAACAGCAGGGATTGACAATACTGTGGCGTTGCTAAGCTGCTTCGCCCTTTGACTTTCGGATGGCTTCCATGACACGTGATGTCACATCGTCCATCTCACCCAAACCATCAACCTTGGCCAAAATGCCGCGCTCCGCATAGCGAGACACTACAACCTCAGTCTGCTCACGGTAGAGATCCAAACGGTGACGGATCACCGTTTCAGTGTCATCGCTACGTCCGGTATCCAGTGCACGGCCCAAGAGGCGCTTGACGAGTTCTTCGTCGTCGGCGGTCAACTGGACTACAACGTCCAAGCTGGCACCTGCCACGGCCAGAATGTCATCCAACTCATCCACCTGGGGTGAGGTGCGCGGGTAGCCGTCCAAGAGGAAGCCTTCAGCAACGTCACTCTGGGCGAGCCGATCACGAACCATCCGGTTTGTGACGCTATCGGGAACAAAGTCTCCGTTGTCCATGTACTTCTTGGCTTCCAGGCCCAAAGGCGTTTCACCCTTGACGTTAGCCCGAAAGATGTCACCTGTGGAGATCGCGACAATATCGAGCTCATCACAAATGCGTTCCGCCTGCGTGCCTTTTCCTGACCCGGGAGGTCCAATAATCAGCATTCTTGTCATCGCAATAACCCTTCGTAGTGGCGCTGCTGGAGTTGCGCATCAATCTGCTTGACTGTCTCCAGACCAACACCGACCACAATGAGGATCGAGGTGCCGCCGAATGGGAAGTTCTGGTTTGCTCCGACCATAACCAAAGCGATCAGTGGAATCAGAGCAACAATACCCAGATACATCGAACCAGGAAGCGTGATGCGAGATATTACATACTGCAAGTAGTCCTGTGTGGGGCGACCGGCACGAATACCGGGGATGAAGCCACCGTATTTCTTCATGTTGTCTGAGACTTCTTCAGGGTTAAAGGTAATAGCCACATAGAAGTACGTGAAACCAATAGTCAGTATGAAGTAGATCAGCATGTAGAGCGGGTGGTCGCCGCGAACCAGATAGTTATTAATCCACTCGACCCAGAGGGGAACTTCGGTGCTGTTCGCAGGTGTCGCGAACTGGGCAATCAAAGCCGGCAGGTAGAGCATCGAGGAAGCAAAGATGACCGGGATAACGCCTGCCATGTTGACCTTGATGGGAATGTAGGTGCTGGTGCCGCCCATGGTGCGGCGGCCAACCATACGCTTGGCGTACTGCACAGGGATGCGGCGCTGCGACTGCTCAACGAACACAACGAGCGCAACAACCACCAGGCCCACAACCATAACCGTCAGGAAGGTACCCCAGCCCTGAGTCTTCAGGATAGCGCCCAAAGAGGTCGGGAACATTGCGGCAATGGCAACGAAGATCAGCAAGGACATGCCGTTACCGACACCCTTTTCAGTCACGAGCTCGCCCATCCACATGATCAAACCGGAACCGGCGGTCAAGGTGATGATGAGCAACAAGATAGTGATGAGGTTGTCGTTGGGGATCAACGCGCCAGGTGTCCCTGCAGCGCCACAACCAGCGAAAAGCTGGCCTGAACGGGCAAGAGTCACCAAAGTGGTGGCGTTAAGCAGTCCCAGTGCAATGGTCAAGTAACGCGTGTACTGGGTGAGCTGTCCCTGCCCCTGGGCACCCTCAAGGTGCAGTTCCTGGAAACGGGGGATCACTACGCGGAGCAGCTGAACGATGATGCTCGCCGTGATATAAGGCATGATTCCCAAAGCAAAAATGGAAACCTGGAGCAAGGCGCCGCCGCTGAACAAGTTCACGAGCTGGTAAATGCCCTGAGAAGTGTCAGCTGCATTCACGCACTGTTGGACATTTCGGTAATCAATTCCAGGCGAGGGGATAAAAGCGCCCAAGCGGAAGATGGCAAGAATTCCCAGCGTGAACAACAACTTGCGTCGCAGATCAGGCGTGCGAAAGGCGCGGCCAAATGCGGTAAGCAAGCGTCCTCCTGACGTGTAGTGATGAAGTGGCTTCTCAACTGAAGCCCAAGGATTGATTCTAGTCGGTGATGCAGCTCGCAAAGGAACCGTTACGGATAACAGCCTTGGCTGATCCAAGCATTCCGAAACTTTCGCATAAAACGAAAGACCCCTGGTGAGCGGAACATGAGCTCCGCCCACCAAGAGTCTAGTCGCTAGATGTGCGCATTTTGAACCTTTTACAGTTCGGTGGTGGTTCCACCTGCAGCAACAATCTTGGTGATTGCGCTTGTGGAGAATGCGTGGGCCGTGATGTCAACCTTGACGGTGATATCGCCGGTGCCCAGCACCTTCACGGGCTGGTTCTTGCGAACCGCACCCTTTTCAACGAGTGCCTCGACGGTGACAACGCCACCTTCGGGGAAGAGCTCGTTCAGCTTGTCCAGGTTAACAACCTGGAACTCAACGCGGAACGGGTTCTTGAAGCCACGCAGCTTAGGCAGACGCATGTGCAACGGCAGCTGGCCGCCAGCAAAGCCAGCCTTTACCTGGTAGCGAGCCTTGGTACCCTTGGTACCGCGGCCTGCGGTCTTACCCTTGGATCCTTCACCACGACCAACACGGGTTTTAGCCGTCTTGGCGCCGGGTGCGGGACGCAGGTGGTGGACCTTGAGCGCATTCTGCTTCTCAGCAGTTTCTACAGTCTTGTCAGTAGCCACTTTACTTAGTCTCCTCAACCTTGATCAGGTGCGGAACCGTGTTGATCATGCCAACGGTCACTGCGTCTGCTGTGCGGACAACGGTGTGACCGATGCGCTTGAGACCCAGTGAACGAAGGCAGGCCTTCTGGTTCTGCTTGGCGCCAACGAGGCCCCTGATCTGAGTGATTTCCAGCTTGTTCTCGGAAACCTGAATGTTCTTCGGTGTAGTCATTACAGACCCGCCTTTTGCATATTGCGCAACAGCACAGCCGGAGCAACTTCATCCAAAGGCAGGCCACGGCGAGCCGCAACAGCCTTGGGGTCTTCCAAGCCCTTCAAAGCAGCAACAGTTGCGTGAACAATGTTGATGGCGTTTGAGGAACCCAGTGACTTGGACAGGACATCGTGGATGCCTACGCATTCCAAGATGGCGCGAACCGGGCCACCGGCGATAACACCGGTACCAGCTGCAGCCGGACGCAACATGACGACGCCTGCAGCGGCTTCACCCTGTACGCGGTGAGGAATGGTCTTGCCAACCATGGGAACGCGGAAGAAGGACTTCTTGGCTTCTTCAACACCCTTGGCGATAGCGGCAGGAACTTCCTTAGCCTTACCGTAGCCAACACCGATCATGCCGTTACCGTCGCCGACGATTACCAAAGCGGTGAAGCTGAAGCGACGACCACCCTTGACAACCTTGGCAACGCGGTTGATGTTGACAACGCGCTCGATGAACTGGCTCTTCTCAGCCTCGCGCCCACCGTCACGACCACGGCCACGGCCACCGTCGCGACCGCCTTCGCGGCCTCCACGAGCACCGTCGCGACCGCCACGGCCACGAGCGCCATCGGCGCCTGCAGCTGCTTCAGTCTTCGCCGCACCGTCAGCTGCAGTTGCTTCTGACACAGTGTTCTCCTTGTTAATGTTTTCGGTCACAGTGCCAGCCCGCCTTCACGTGCACCGTCAGCAATAGCTGCGACACGGCCGTGGTAACGGTTACCGCCACGGTCGAAGACAACAGCGTCAATGCCGGCAGCCTTGGCGCGCTCTGCAACAAGCTCACCAATACGCTTTGCCTTGGCGGTCTTGTCGCCGTCGAACGCGCGCATGTCTGCTTCCAAGGTTGATGCGGACACCAGGGTCAGACCCTGGGTGTCATCAATAACCTGAACGAATACGTGGCGAGCTGAACGGTTGACGACCAGGCGCGGACGCACAGTGGTGCCGCTGATGCGCTTGCGCACACGCAGGTGACGGCGGCCGCGTGCTGCGGCCTTGGACTTTCCTCTTATGGATAGTGCCATGGTTACTTACCGGCCTTTCCGACCTTGCGGCGGATGATCTCGCCAGCGTAGCGAACGCCCTTACCCTTGTACGGGTCGGGCTTGCGCAGCTTACGGATGTTGGCAGAAACTTCGCCCACCTGCTGCTTGCTAATTCCTGACACAGAGAGCTTTGTGGGGCTCTCTACGGCCAGGGTGATGCCTTCCGGTGCTTCAATGATGACCGGGTGGCTGAAGCCTAGGGCGAACTCGAGGTCCTTGCCCTTGGCTACTACGCGGTAACCGGTACCAACAATTTCCAGCTTCTTCTCGTAGCCAGCAGTGACACCGATGATCAGGTTGTCAATGAGGGTGCGAGTCAAACCGTGGAGTGAGCGTGAATCGCGCTCATCGTTGGGGCGGCTAACGGTGATGGTGTTTTCGTCAATAGCTGCCGTGATGGGGCTGGCAATAGTAAGCTGCAGCGATCCCTTCGGGCCCTTGACGGAAACAAGGCTGTCTTCAATCTTGACCTCAACGCCGGCAGGCACAGAGATGGGGAGACGTCCAATACGTGACATAAGTTCTTTCCCTTCTCTCTCTACTACCAGACGTAGGCGAGGACTTCCCCACCCACGCCCTTCTTGGCAGCCTGGCGGTCGGTCAGCAGACCTGAAGACGTCGACAAAATAGCGACACCCAAACCACCCAAAACGCTGGGGAGGTTTGTGGACTTCGCGTAAACGCGCAGTCCGGGCTTGGAGATACGGCGCAGGCCAGCGATTGAACGCTCACGTGCGGGGCCGTACTTCAAGTCGATGGTGAGCTTCTTGCCAACCTCAGCGTCTTCAACCTTCCAGGCAGAGATGTAACCCTGTGCCTTGAGGATGTCGGCGATGTGGCCCTTAAGCTTGCTAAACGGCATGGTCACGGTGTCGTGGTGTGCCGAGTTTGCGTTGCGCAGACGCGTAAGCATATCTGCGACAGGATCTGTCATTGTCATTTGGGCGCTTGCCCTTCCTCGTAACGGTTTCCTTCGCGTGGCATCAAGGCGTGAAAATCAGATTTCCAAACGTTGAACCCGCAGAACGGACCTGTTACGTAGATTATTTATCTTCGGATTTAAACGGGAAGCCGAGTGCCTTGAGCAAGGAACGGCCTTCGTCATCGGTCTTGGCTGTGGTCACGACGGTGATGTCCATACCGCGGGGGCGGTCAATGGAATCCTGGTCGATCTCGTGGAACATAACCTGCTCGGTCAGACCGAAGGTGTAGTTGCCGTTGCCGTCAAACTGCTTGCCACTGAGGCCGCGGAAGTCGCGGATACGGGGCAGAGCCAGCGTGACCAAACGGTCCAGGAATTCCCACATACGGTCTCCACGGAGAGTCGTGTGGCAACCAATCGGCATGCCTTCGCGCAGCTTGAACTGAGCGATCGACTTGCGAGCCTTGGAAACCTGAGGCTTCTGGCCGGTGATGGCGGTGAGGTCGCGGACAGCGTGGTCGATGAGCTTGGAGTCCTTAGCGGCATCTCCAACACCCATGTTGACAACTACCTTGACCAAGCGCGGAACCTGGTTAACGTTTGAGTACTTGAACTCCTCAACCAAACCAGCCTTGATTTCCGCTGCGTAGCGGGCCTTCAGGCGAGGTGTGATCTTGGGTGTGTTCTCTGCTACTGCGGCGCTCATGCCAGATCCTTCCCCGAGGTCTTGGCAACGCGGATGCGTACTTCACGCTTGCGGCCATCGCGCTCAACGATTTCGGTGCGGTAACCAACGCGAGTCGGCTTCTTCGTGGACGGATCCACTACAGCAACGTTAGAGATGTGAATGGGTGCCTCGACGGTCTCGATGCCACCAGTGTTGGTGCCACGTTCGGTCTGGCCAGCCTTGGTGTGCTTGGTGACACGGTTTACGCCTTCAACCAACACGCGGTTGGTTTCGGTGTAGACCTTCAGGACCTTGCCCTGCTTGCCACGGTCGCCGCCACGCTCTGCCTTGGCGCCTGTGATGACCTGAACCAGGTCACCCTTCTTGATCTTTGCCATGTGTTACAGCACCTCCGGAGCCAACGAGATGATCTTCATGAACTTCTTGTCACGAAGTTCACGGCCAACCGGGCCGAAGATACGGGTACCGCGGGGGTCCCCGTCAGTCTTGAGAATGACAGCTGCATTCTCATCGAACTTAATGTAGGAACCATCCGCACGGCGGCGTTCCTTCTTGGTGCGAACGATGACAGCCTTGACGACGTCACCCTTCTTTACGTTACCGCCGGGGATTGCATCCTTGACGGTTGCGACAATGGTGTCGCCAATGCCTGCGTAGCGGCGCCCAGATCCACCGAGAACGCGGATGGTCAAGATTTCCTTGGCCCCCGTGTTGTCGGCGACCTTAAGCCGCGACTCCTGCTGAATCACTAGTATCTCCTGTTCGTCGCGCTGGTTCTTGAACACAAAGTATCTGTGCACAAGCCTTGCGGAACGTATTGTTCGGGATGTCTCTTGACGTGCCTGGATTTTGCCAAAACACGCCTAAACACTTCATGCCAGCTCCACTTTCCGTCCCGGGTTGTAGCGTGAAAATTCACGCTCCGGATGGCAGTTTGTAGTGGCACGAGGTATTTACGAGGAAATTGCGCACCGACTGACACTGCCGTAAACGGCGGCACAGAAAAGGCGCAGCAATAGACAAGCTTAGCACGGCGTCGCTACCACACCTTACGCCGCGGGCTAACCACATGCGTTACCTCGCCCACAAAGCCCCCACATCCTGCGGGGTTGCTCGGTGCGCTGGTGCCACCCCGATCCGGCCACGCCAGGTGCCGGCGTCGTGCATGAAAAAAGATGTCCTTTAAATAATGTTGGGCCCGTCGCCACAAGTGGCAACGGGCCCAACATTTTAGTTCACTCTCGTTAGCACAAAGCTAAAGATTGTTTACTTAGCCTTCTCGACGATCTCAACCAGGCGGAAACGCTTGGTTGCAGACAGCGGACGGGTCTCGCTGATGACGACCAGGTCGCCGATGCCGGCGCTGTTCTCTTCATCGTGGGCCTTGACCTTCTTGTTGCGGCGAAGAACCTTGCCGTAAAGCGCGTGCTTTACGCGGTCTTCAACCTCAACAACGATGGTCTTGTCCATCTTGTCGGAAACTACGTAACCGCGCATCTTCTTGCGCTCGTTACGTACGAGTGTCTCCGCGCCGTTTTCGGTGTTGTCTACAGAATCGCTCACTTGGCGTCCTCCTCTGTTGCTACAGCCTTCTTGGAGGCCTTCTTGGCTTCCTTGTCAGCCTTCTTGGAGGCCTTCTCCACAGGTGCGGCAGCGACGACGTCCGGGCGTATGCCCAGTTCGCGCTCACGCATGACTGTGTAGATACGGGCGATGTCGCGCTTTACAACACGCAAACGACCGTGGCTTTCCAGCTGTCCGGTTGCGGACTGGAAGCGCAGGTTGAACAGTTCTTCCTTAGCCTTACGGAGTTCTTCGACAAGACGTGCACTGTCGAACCCGTCAAGCTGTGCAGGGGCAAGTTCCTTGGAACCAATTGACATCTCTACTCACCACCTTCGCGACGCACAATGCGTGCTTTCAACGGCAGCTTGTGGATTGCCAGGCGCAATGCCTCGCGTGCTACCTCTTCTGATACACCGGAGAGTTCAAAGAGAACTCGGCCCGGCTTGACGTTTGCGATCCACCACTCGGGTGAACCCTTACCGGAACCCATGCGGGTTTCGGCAGGCTTCTTCGTCAAGGGACGGTCGGGGTAGATGTTGATCCACACCTTACCGCCGCGCTTGATGTGACGGGTCATGGCAATACGAGCAGACTCAATCTGACGGTTGGTGACGTAGGCCGGGGTAAGGGCCTGAATGCCCCACTCGCCGAACGAAACCGTGGTGCCGCCAGTAGCCTGACCCGAACGACCGGGGTGGTGCTGCTTACGATGCTTTACGCGACGTGGGATAAGCATTTACGCCTCTCCTCCTTCTACTGCCGGAGCCGCAACCTCTGCAGCTACAGGAGCCTCAACCGCGGCAGCTGCCTCGGTGCGCTCAGGACGGTCGTTACGACGACGGTCGCCACCGGCGCGGGGACCGCGGGCTCCGCGGTCATCGCCGTCACGACGCGGGCCACGGCCACGAGCAGGAGCAGCAGCTGCCTGAGCAGCCAGTTCCTTGGACGTGACATCGCCCTTGTAGATCCAGACCTTGACACCAATACGGCCGAACACGGTCTTGGCTTCGAAGAAGCCGTAATCGATGTTGGCACGCAGGGTGTGCAGGGGCACACGACCTTCGCGGTAGAACTCGGTGCGTGACATTTCAGCGCCACCCAAGCGACCAGCACAAGCGACACGGATGCCCTTGACGCTGCCAGTGCGCTGTGCGGACTGCATGGCCTTCTTCATTGCGCGGCGGAATGCCACACGTGAAGTCAGCTGCTCTGCGATGCCCTGGGCAACGAGCTGAGCATCAGCTTCCGGGTTCTTGACTTCCAAGATGTTCAGCTGAACCTGCTTGCCGGTGAGCTTTTCGAGCTCGCCGCGGATGCGGTCTGCTTCTGCTCCACGACGACCGATAACGATACCGGGGCGTGCGGTGTGGATATCCACACGTACACGGTCACGGGTGCGCTCGATCTCAACCTTGGAAATACCGGCGCGGTCCATGCCCGTGGACATGAGTGCGCGAATCTGGATGTCTTCTTTTACGAAGTCCTTGTAACGCTGACCGGGCTTGTTGCTGTCCGCGAACCAATGTGAACGGTGGTCCGTGGTGATCCCGAGACGGAATCCGTGCGGGTTTACTTTCTGTCCCACTTAGCGAACCTCCTCTTTCTCGGGTGTAGCGACAACCACGGTGACGTGGCTGGTGCGCTTCTTGATCTGGAATGCACGGCCCTGTGCTCGCGGCTGGAACCGCTTCATGGTGGGGCCTTCATCAACGAAGATTTCGCTAATGTACAGATCATTTTCGTTGAACGCGATGCTGTCGCGATCAGCCAGAACGCGGGCGTTAGCCACTGCGGACTGGACTACCTTGAAGACCGGCTCCGAAGCTGCCTGTGGGGCAAACTTCAAAATCGCCAATGCCTCATTCGCCTGCTTGCCACGAATCAGGTTGACGACGCGCCGGGCCTTCATAGGCGTTACGCGCAGATGACGCGCACTTGCCTTGGCTTCCATTGCTATCTCTCTCTCGTCTTTGCCGTAATGACAAGCGCCTAGCGGCGCTTGCCCTTACGGTCGTCCTTGACATGGCCGCGGAAAGTCCGCGTTGCGGCGAATTCGCCGAGCTTGTGCCCGACCATCGACTCAGTGACAAACACGGGGATGTGCTTGCGACCATCGTGCACGGCGATCGTGTGACCCAACATATCGGGGACGATCATCGAGCGGCGGGACCAGGTCTTAATTACGTTCTTGGTTCCGTTTTCGTTCTCCCGAGCTACCTTTACAAAGAGGTGCTGGTCAACGAAGGGACCCTTCTTCAGGCTACGTGGCATGTCTCCAGGCTCCTATCGCTTGTTCTTGCCAGTACGGCGGCGACGAACAATCAGCTTGTCGCTCTCTTTGTTGGGACGGCGGGTGCGGCCTTCGCGCTTACCGTTCGGGTTAACCGGGTGACGTCCACCGGAAGTCTTACCCTCACCACCACCATGCGGGTGATCGACCGGGTTCATGACAACACCGCGGACGGTCGGGCGTACGCCCTTCCAGCGCATACGGCCAGCCTTACCCCAGTTGATGTTGGACTGCTCAGCGTTACCAACTTCGCCGATGGTCGCGCGGCAGCGCGCATCAACGTTGCGGATTTCGCCGGAGGGCAGACGCAGCTGGGCGAACTTGCCTTCCTTGGCGACGAGCTGAACCGAGGCACCAGCTGAACGAGCCATCTTGGCACCGCCACCGGGACGCAGCTCCACAGCGTGGATAACAGTACCCACGGGGATGTTGCGCAACGGAAGGTTGTTGCCAGGCTTGATATCAGCTTCCGGACCGGCTTCTACGAAGTCGCCCTGCTTGAGCTTGTTCGGTGCAACGATGTAACGCTTGGTTCCATCAACGTAGTGCAGGAGGGCAATGCGTGCGGTGCGGTTGGGATCGTATTCGATCTCAGCAACGCGTGCGTTTACGCCATCCTTGTCGTGACGACGGAAGTCAATCAAGCGGTACTGGCGCTTGTGGCCACCACCCTTGTGACGAGTCGTGATGCGACCGGTGTTGTTACGGCCACCCTTTTTGGGCAGAGGACGGACCAGAGACTTCTCCGGCGTCGACCGCGTGATTTCTGTGAAGTCGGCAACGCTCGAGCCACGACGGCCCGGGGTTGTCGGCTTGTATTTACGGATTCCCATAGTATATTTCCTCGTTAAAGTGGTCTCCGCTTATGAAAGCGGACCGCCGAAGATGTCGATCGTGCCCTCGCGAAGGGAGACAATTGCGCGCTTGGTGTTCTTGCGCTGTCCCCATCCGAACTTGGTGCGCTTACGCTTACCAGCACGATTGATGGTGTTGATCGAGTCGACCTTGACGGAGAAGATTTTCTCCACGGCCAGCTTGATCTCGGTCTTGTTCGAGCGGGGATCAACCAAGAAGGTGTACTTACCTTCGTCGATCAAGCCGTAGCTCTTTTCCGAGACGACGGGTGCAAGCACTACGTCGCGCGGATCCTTGATGGTAACGGCGCTCACTTGCCGTCCTCCTTAATGGTCTGGGCAGCTTCGCCGCCGGCGGGAACAAAGCCTGCGGCTTTGGCGTCCTCAACCGTGGTGAACCAAACTTCAGCCTCAGTGGCGTCATACCAGCGTGAACCAGGCACGTGGTACTTCATGGAGTCCTTGTTGCCCTTGATGGTGCCTTCAGCCTCATCGTTGGAATCTTCGGAAACCAGGTCTTCAACCAACAGCATGCTCGAAGCGAAAGCTTCAGAAGCGGCACGGCCGGAAACGAAAACGTCGTATGCAGCCTGAGTGAAGACGATGTCATCAGAAACGAGTACGTCGTAGGTGTTGAGCTGGTCAACATAGAGAACGTGCAAGTTGGTGATGTTACGTACGCTCAGTGCAGTGGCGTCGTTGGCGCGCTCAATGACAACGAGCAAGTTCTTGCGCGTTGTAACGGCGGCCAAAACAGCCTTTGCAGCCTTGGTGGACGGCGTGGTGCCGGAAACCAATTCAGAGATTACGTGGATACGGCCGTTGCGTGCGCGGTCAGACAGGGCGCCGCGGAGAGCAGCAGCCTTCATCTTCTTGGGCGTACGCTGGCTGTAATCGCGAGGGGTCGGACCGTGGACAACGCCACCGCCGGTCATGTGAGGGGCGCGGATAGAACCCTGACGGGCGCGGCCGGTACCCTTCTGTGCATGCGGCTTACGGCCAGCACCAGAAACTTCGGCGCGGGTCTTGGTCTTGTGAGTACCCTGACGGGCGGCAGCAAGCTGAGCTACGACAACCTGGTGCAACAAGGGCACGTTGGTCTGAACGTCGAAGATTTCAGCAGGCAGATCTACTTTGACAGTAGTCATTTACTTATGCTCCCTTCACGGCGGTGCGTACCAGGACGACCGAGCCGCGGGCGCCGGGAACGGCACCCTTGATCAGCAGTAGAGACTTCTCAGCGTCAACACCGTGAACCGTGAGGTTCATGGTCGTTACGCGCTCAGCACCCATACGGCCTGCCATCTTCATTCCCTTGAAAACACGGCCAGGGGTGGACGCGCCTCCGATGGAACCGGGCTTACGGTGGTTCTTGTGAGCACCGTGAGAGGCCGGGGCGCCATGGAAGCCGTGACGCTTCATAACACCGGCGAAGCCCTTACCCTTTGAAGTACCGACGACGTCGACCTTCTGGCCGGCTTCGAAGATCTCAACGGAGAGCTCCTGGCCGAGGGTGTAGGTGTCGGCGTCTGCAGTGCGCAGCTCGACGACGTGGCGGCGGGGGGTGACACCAGCCTTCTCGAAGTGACCAGCCAGCGGCTTGGTGACCTTACGAGGATCGATCTGGCCGTAGCCGATCTGAACAGCGGTGTAGCCATCAACTTCTGCGTTGCGCAGCTGAGTGATGACATTGGAATCGGCCTGGACAACAGTTACGGGAACAAGCAAGTTGTTCTCGTCCCAGACCTGGGTCATGCCGAGCTTCGTGCCCAGGATGCCCTTAGTGTTTCGGGTCGCGGTCATAGTTTCTCAGCACCTCCCTACAGTTTGATTTCGATGTTCACGTCGGCCGGCAGGTCGAGACGCATGAGCGAATCAACTGCCTTGGGCGTGGGATCAATGATGTCGATTAGACGCTTGTGCGTGCGCATTTCAAAGTGCTCGCGGCTGTCCTTGTACTTGTGAGGCGAACGAATTACGCAGTAAATGTTCTTCTCGGTGGGCAGCGGCACGGGGCCTACTACCGTTGCGCCTGCGCGCGTGACCGTCTCAACGATCTTCCGGGCTGAAACATCAATAACCTCGTGGTCATATGACTTCAGCCGGATGCGGATTTTTTGTCCCGCCATGGCGTCGTGACTCTCTTTCCTGTAACGAAGCAACCTGTAGAAGCGATGCTGTTGACGTAAACGCTGTTTACTTTTCCGGGTCAATCTGTGGCACTCACAGCCACGCTCACAAATGAACTGAATCCGAATAAATCCGGGTTCCTCAATCCATCGGAGCTCCGCCCCCCGCGGTCGGGCGTGTCGCGAATAATTCGCGCACGTACCCACACCATTTATGTGGAGGGCTTGTCATGTTTGGGCTTTAGCTTGGACCCTGCATCGAGCATTATCTCGACCGGGACACGAAAAGGCACTTGAACAACTCAATAAGTATGCCGGATTCTGGCGCCAAACACCAATCGGTGATGGAGTTAGCTCCGCCACAACTTACCCAGTGCGGCCCGCCGATCGGCTCACAGAACGGCTCAGTTCAAGTATCCGACTCCGTCCCTGTGATGAACGTCTCCACTATTGCCGTCTGGGCTATTGCTGTCCGGACCTGTGCCTGAATCCGTATCTGGACCCGAATCTGGACCCGTATCAGGACCCGGGTGGGCACATGGGTGGGCGCCGTTAGCTAGGTGGGTCTGCGCGTACCCTCCGATAGGAAGTGCAGGAGGGAACGTCGTCGTACGGGGTTTGGCGCTGGGTATGGGGTCTGGCTTCTCCCGGTTCAAACGGCAGATGGCAGATGGCAGTCAAGGCTAGGGCCAGGATCGCCAGCATCAGCTAAGTAAAGCCGCATAAATACCAGAGCACGGCCGTCGCCACACCGAGCGCACCCCATATCGTGAAGACCCGCTCAGCGAGATTCATTCCCACGGCAACCATGAGCATATTTCTGCCCGCAATCAACAGACGTCGCAGGTAGCGAATCAAGGCCATTACTCCCCCAGCAGCGGCGCACCATAGGACTGCCCAGAACGGGCTCAGGTAGATGTGGACCGGGCGGGCGATGAACCGCGCGAGTGTTCTTGCAAACACCGCGACATCGGCCAATATCCACCGTGCAGGCTCGGATGCCTCCACGCTGCTCAAACCCGCCACGATGGTGAAGCACCAGCGACATAGATGATCGTGTCCACGTGCGCCATGCTCCAGTTTGCAAAGATCATGCCGCCAGCCAGAAGGAACGGATACGAGGGCGCTGCGAGGGGCCGCCGACTGCCCTGCCGCATACAACGGGAGGAGACGGAGCAGGTACAACACGCCCATGACCACCAGGAAGCCGGCCACGGCGGAGACACCGGGGTGAGCCGTTAGCCCGAGAGTCTGGAACCGAACCAGGACGGCAGCCGCAACGACCAGCACTGCACCAGGCAACGTCAAAGCTGTGCGTTTAATGCGGTGTGCTCCAAGAATTAGCGCCATTGCGGCCACCAGCCACATGCTCGCATGGATGCCGCTGCCCGCATCACCGTCAACCGGACTTGCTGTCACCAGGGAGGCGGCAGTGACTACCAGCCAGTATCAGCGCATCTCAGCAGTGCCGGGACGTATCCAGTACCACGCACCGACAGCCACGCTCAGGACCAGCAGAAGCAGTACGGTGGCACGGGCCACATCACGGGAGCAACGACGCCGGCTCCACCCATGACAGCAACTGACGCCATGTAGGAGGCGCCACGCAGAAACAATAAGCGCTGTTTTTACAGGTTGAGCCGAAATCACCGCGGCGAGAACAGCTCCTGCCGGCAAAGCTGTCGCGAGAAGCCTGGCTGCTACAAGCGCGATGCCTTGATGAGGCCAGAGGTCGTAGTGATGTATCGGAAGAACGCATAATCCAAAGGCAGCAACCTTGACGTGGCAGGCGATCTAGAAAATATCCACCATGCTTCCGGTGTGACGCTGCAGGCAAATTCAGTTGCCTGCTCTGAAACCAATCTGGTTGACTTTGACGCAAGAGGTGCCTCGCTGAAGGTTGGTGGCGGCGCCGAAACTTCGATCAATGCCGCAACGTTCCACAAGTCACCCTTTGACGCTAATGACCAGAGCATCACAGGTGAAATACATGTCCGATCATAAGGTTCACACGTTGACCGTACTTTGCCGCAATCACTGGCAAGGCCTCAAATAACGACGCACGAATTCGATACCGGGCTAGCCCTAAAAGTTCTATTGCATGACGGCGCGAGGCCCATCGAGGAGTCAAGCGCCGGACCCCTCAGCCACCGAAGACCTCTTGGTTCTGCTGGCTTGGGCACAGGGCATGGCACAGGGCATGGCACAGGGCATGGCACACAGCACACGGCACACGGCACACGGCACAGCATTAGGTACAAGAGTTTGGCACCGTTGAAGAAGCCAGGGCAATATCAGCAGTCCTGGCAAACAAGGCTACGCGTACGCTGTCACCTTCGCGGATGCCCATTCAATCCCCGAAGGGCCACCCTCATCGCCATATTAGTTGGCGTGGGCGTCTTTGCAGGGATCATCCTCTTGGCGGTCGACTTGGCGTTCGACGCCGGCCAGTCTCAGGACATTGAGCTGGTGCAGCAACTTGTAGACGGCATAGCCCAGAGCGAAGGCTATGATCCCACTCAAAACACCGGCACCAACATTGGTGCCGGTCTTTAGTTGCACCAGCCCAAGGTGCCTATGGCTGCAAAAGGCGCGTGACGGCGTCGAACATTTATGTGTAAACCAAAGAAGGGCCCCAGCCGAAGCTGGAGCCCTTCTTTTATAGATCTAAGTAATCAAAAATTACTTGATGATCTTGGTGACACGACCTGAACCAACGGTGCGGCCGCCTTCGCGGATAGCGAAGCCGAGGCCCTCTTCCATGGCGATCGGCTGGATCAGCGCGACAGTCATTTCGGTGTTGTCGCCAGGCATAACCATTTCCGTGCCCTCAGGCAAGGTGATGACGCCGGTAACATCCGTGGTGCGGAAGTAGAACTGCGGGCGGTAGTTGGAGTAGAACGGGTTGTGACGACCGCCCTCATCCTTGGCCAAGATGTAGACGTTGGCTTCGAAATCGGTGTGCGGGGTAATGGAACCCGGCTTCACGATAACCTGGCCACGCTCTACGTCTTCGCGCTTGATGCCGCGGAGCAGCAGACCACAGTTCTCGCCGGCCCAAGCCTCGTCGAGCTGCTTGTGGAACATTTCGATACCGGTAACCGTGGTCTTCTGGACCGGGCGGATACCAACAATCTCAACCTCAGAGTTGATGCCCAAGGTGCCACGCTCGGCGCGGCCCGTAACAACGGTGCCACGACCGGTGATGGTGAAGACATCTTCAACCGGCATCAAGAACGGCTTGTCCTTGTCGCGGATGGGGTCAGGAACGTTGTTGTCAACGGCTTCCATCAGGTCCTCAACGGACTTGACCCATACAGGGTCGCCTTCCAGAGCCTTCAGGCCGGAAACGCGGACAACAGGTGCCTCGTCGCCGTCGAAGCCCTGTGAGGAGAGCAGTTCGCGAACTTCCATTTCGACCAAGTCGAGGAGTTCTTCGTCGTCAACCATGTCGGACTTGTTCAGTGCGACCAGCAGGTAGGGAACGCCAACCTGGCGGGCCAACAGAACGTGCTCGCGAGTCTGAGCCATCGGGCCGTCAGTTGCAGCAACTACCAAGATAGCGCCGTCCATCTGAGCAGCACCGGTGATCATGTTCTTGATGTAGTCAGCGTGACCGGGGGCGTCTACGTGTGCGTAGTGGCGCTTCTCGGTCTGGTACTCAACGTGGGAGATGTTGATCGTGATACCACGCTGGCGCTCTTCCGGCGCCGAGTCGATGGAGCTGAAATCACGCTGCTCGTTGAGATCCGGGTACTTGTCGTACAGTACCTTGGAAATGGCAGCAGTCAACGTGGTCTTACCATGGTCAACGTGACCGATGGTGCCGATGTTAACGTGCGGCTTGGTCCGCTCGAACTTTGCCTTTGCCACAGGTTCCTCCTAGAAACATTTAGAAAACTTACTCTCAGCGACGCTGTTCGCCGCTGAAATCAAAATAAGTCTACTGGGGGCTTTTGATATTTAAGAAATTGCTTGATGTTTGGGTCTGTTCCAACCTAGGGCCGGAACAGACCCAAACAAAGATTGCGACTACTCGCCGCGGGCCTTCTGGATGATCTCGTCGGCAACAGCCTTCGGAACCTCAGAGTAGCTGTCGAACTTCATCGAGTACACGGCACGACCCTGGGTCTTGGACCGCAGGTCACCGATGTAACCGAACATGCCGGACAAAGGAACCAGGGCCTTGATGACCTTGACGCCGCTGGCATCCTCCATGGACTGCATCTGGCCACGACGTGAGTTGATGTCACCGATTACTTCACCCATGTATTCCTCAGGGGTGCGGACTTCAACTTCCATCAACGGTTCAAGCAGAATCGGGTTAGCCATCCGGGCAGCTTCCTTGAACGCCATACGTCCGGCGATCTTGAAGGCCATTTCGGAAGAGTCAACATCGTGGGACGCGCCGTCAAGCAGCGTAGCCTTGATGCCAACCATCGGGTAACCGGCCAGCACGCCGTCAGGCAATGCAGACTGGATGCCCTGGTCAACGCTGGGGATGTATTCACGAGGAACACGGCCACCGGAGACCTTGTTGCTGAACTCGTACATTTCACCTTCGGCAGTATCCAAAGGCTCAATGGCGATCTGGATCTTGGCGAACTGACCTGAACCACCGGTCTGCTTCTTGTGCGTGTAGTCATGCTTAGCAACGGCGCGCTTAATGGTTTCGCGGTAAGCAACCTGCGGCTTGCCAACGTTAGCTTCAACGTTGAATTCGCGACGCATGCGGTCCACAAGGATGTCCAAGTGAAGCTCGCCCATGCCGCCGATTTCGGTCTGACCGGTGTCTTCGTTGAGGTTGACGGTGAACGTCGGGTCCTCAGCGGAGAGCTTCTGGATAGCCGTAGACAGCTTCTCCTGGTCACCCTTGGTCTTCGGCTCAATGGCAACGAAGATCACGGGAGCGGGGAAGGTCATCGATTCCAGAACAACCTGGTTGGCCGGATCGCACAAGGTGTCACCGGTTGTGGTGTCCTTGAGGCCGATCACTGCGTAGATGTGGCCGGCGTGAATCTCTTCGACCGGCATTTCCTTATTGGCGTGCATCTGGAAGAGCTTGCCAATACGCTCTTTTTTGCCCTTAGTCGAGTTCATCAACTGTGTACCGGAGACCGCACGGCCGGAGTACACGCGAATGAAGTTCAACTGGCCAAAGAACGGGTGCGTTGCGATTTTGAAAGCCAAAGCCGAGAACGGCTCTGTCTCACTCGGCTCGCGCTTGATCTCGATGGACTCGTCGCGGGGATCGTGACCGATCATGGCGCCAACATCCAGCGGGTTCGGCAGGTAGTCGATGACAGCATCGAGCATCGGCTGAACGCCGCGGTTCTTGAATGCAGAACCACAGAACACCGGGTAGATCTCGGAGTTGACCGTCAGCTTGCGAATGCCAGCCTTCAGTTCCTCGATGGAGGGCTCTTCGCCCTCGAGGTACTTCTCCATGAGTTCTTCGGAGGACTCGGCAGCGGCCTCAACGAGGGCTGCGCGGTACTCTTCAGCCTTTTCCTGCAGATCCGCAGGGATCTCCTGGACTTCGTAGGCGGCACCCATGGTGACATCACCCTTTGAGTCACCGGCCCAGACAAAGGCCTTCATGGTCAGCAAGTCGACGACGCCGGTGAATTCGCTCTCGACACCGATCGGCAGCTGCATAACCAACGGCTTTGCACCGAGGCGGTTGATGATGGTGTCTACCGTGAAGTAGAAGTCAGCACCGAGCTTGTCCATCTTGTTGACGAAGCAGATACGCGGAACGTTGTACTTGTCAGCCTGACGCCAAACGGTCTCAGACTGGGGCTCAACGCCTTCCTTGCCGTCAAAGACAGCAACTGCGCCGTCGAGCACGCGAAGGGAGCGCTCAACCTCGACAGTGAAGTCAACGTGGCCAGGGGTGTCAATGATGTTGATCTGGTTGTTGTTCCAGAAGCAGGTCACGGCGGCGCTCGTGATGGTGATGCCGCGTTCCTTTTCCTGTTCCATCCAGTCGGTCGTCGAAGCACCGTCGTGGGTTTCGCCGATCTTGTGGTTCACACCCGTGTAGAACAGGATGCGCTCAGTCGTAGTGGTCTTGCCAGCATCGATGTGAGCCATGATGCCGATGTTGCGGACCTTATTAAGGTCTGTAAGCACGTCCTGTGCCACGGTTTCTCCCTTTGTCTAAAGATGAGCTGAAGGCTGCCGGCGGGGTTGCCGCCGGCAGCCTCATAACTCTAGTTACCAGCGGTAATGGGCGAAGGCCTTGTTGGACTCTGCCATCTTGTGGGTATCTTCGCGACGCTTTACAGCGGCACCAAGACCATTGGAGGCATCCAGAACTTCGTTGCGCAAGCGCTCGGTCATGGTCTTCTCGCGGCGAGCCTTCGAGTAACCAACCAACCAACGAAGAGCAAGAGCGGTCTGGCGACCGGGCTTGACTTCAACGGGAACCTGGTAGGTGGCGCCACCAACGCGGCGGGACTTAACCTCAAGGCTCGGCTTGATGTTCTCCATGGCCTTCTTCAAGGCAACAACGGGATCAGCGCCGGTCTTCTCGCGTACACCTTCGAGTGCGCCGTAAACGATGCGCTCTGCAGTGGACTTCTTACCGTCTACCAGAACCTTGTTGATCAGCTGAGTGACCAAGGGGGAGCCGTATACGGGATCTACAACTAGCGGCCGCTTGGGGGCCGGACCCTTACGAGGCATATTACTTCTTCTCCATCTTTGCACCGTAGCGGCTACGAGCCTGCTTGCGGTTCTTAACGCCCTGGGTATCCAATGCGCCACGGACGATCTTGTAACGAACACCGGGAAGGTCCTTAACACGGCCTCCGCGGACGAGCACGATGGAGTGCTCCTGGAGGTTGTGACCTACACCGGGGATGTAAGCAGTAACTTCCACGCCGCCGTTGAGGCGCACACGTGCAACCTTACGCAGAGCCGAGTTCGGCTTCTTAGGAGTGGTTGTGTAAACGCGCGTGCAAACGCCGCGACGCATGGGGCTACCCTTCAATGCGGGAGCCTTGGTCTTTGTGACCTTGGGTGTCCGGCCCTTTCGGACCAGCTGGTTAATCGTAGGCACTTTCGTGTTCTCCGTTGTTTTCTCGAGTGGATTCTCGTGTTGCTGGCCCCGACGCTCACTTATAACAGCCGCCGGGGAAAGCCTTTTTACTGGTAGTCGCAAACTTGGCGACTTCACAGCGCCTAGGCATGCAAAAATGTGGCATTCGCTGTACAAGAACCGTACAACCCGGACCTGCATGCACAATCTTCGCCGAAGCTAAAAAATACACGCTCTTATCCACTGCCACACTAACAATTACTAATTACGTTACCACGGGTTAAGCCATGCTCTGAAATCGGTGTAGATCTGGCGCCGTGATGCAGCCCAACTTTCCCTTGGCATCTCACTCCCCCAGGATCATTCCCCCCTAGGCCCCGCTCAGGAGTATCCGGCAGATGCAAGATAGGCCGTGTCACCTGCTGTTCAGGTCCTTGAAGATGGCAGAGCCCAGGGACCAGCATTGCGTGTGTCAACGTCACTACCGGCGGCCAGGACTTTTCGCAGTTGGAAGAGAAGCGAAGAAGGCCATTTTGGCTCGCCTACCAGTGCTGGGCCCCATCTCATACCTACTTTTTACCCATGCCTCTACGCTGCTGACTTCCTCTACGAGCGGCTCGTTCAAATGTTGGCGAAGCAGGGGGTACACACCTGGGTGGGCTTTAAGGAACAGGGTCCCAACAGCGCGTTACGACCTTTGCAGCGCTACACGCTTGTGGTCATCGTCTTAGGTGATTCTCGGGGGTTCATGATCCGGTTGCCGTGGGAATATGAGCATTTGGTGGGCGTCGATCCAGAGACCGAATCCGTTGCAGATGCCATTCGAGCCTCCGCCTCAATTCCGTTCTTCTTCCGCCCCGCACCATGGCCGTCAAAGCTGCTCTATCTGGGCGTCACCATATCGTCTGCGTGGCTGGCGGCATGCTCTGCAACTTCCCGAGGGCCAGCTTTGACCGCCATGACGGCATTCCTTCACGCTCGCCCACCCTGGGGGGTCAGCCTCCCTGTCACAGCACCATCCGCAAGCGTCCTCGTGGAGCAGTGTTGTGGACAACACTACTTACCCCTCAACTGACTTCAAACTGGCCCTTCACGACAAACTCGCCATGTATAGCGAGGGCCACTACTCCATGTAGCGATGGGATAGCGTTCCAAAAAAACACACCAATGGTGCGCTAGCGTTGTTAAAGTACGACGGCGGGGGGGGGGGGGGGGGGGTGATTTCTCCCCCCCCCTCTCCCTCCCTCTTTTTCCTCTTCTT
>NZ_JBTNDB010000002.1:0-233289 GCF_054511175.1 Arthrobacter sp. Sr24
GTCCTTTGTGAGTTCTTTGATCGGTACTCACTGACCATCGCACGATGGCTCTTCACATCAGAAATTCGATGCCAAGCAACGGGAAACTACACCACTTCACGGGACGTAACCAAGTTTCCCTGCCTGGTTTCAAGAAGTGGCTTCAACTTTTGGCTTTCAGGGCCGTGGATGTTGAGATGTTCCGATCTTAAACTGTGTAGCCCCTCATGGATGAGAGCATGGTCAACGCGTGCCCGGATCGAATTTCGTTGCCGGGAGTCCAAACGTTCCGAACTCTAGTTTTTGGGGCCACTCGTGCCGGCGGGTAGATGCTGCTTGTCGGACCGGGAAATGCTGACGGCCGCAACGACGGTACCAATCACCACGCCCACCAGAGTATCGGCGACGCGGCTCACTGCGGCGTCCGGACCCAAATTTGTGCCCAGCCCGGTCATGATCAGTGCCATGGGGGTCACCGCGATGGTGGTCAAAGTGTAGTTCTTGAGCACCAGAAGCTCCGCCATCACTTGGAGAATGATGACGAGAACCACGGAGGGCCAGAAGTCCAAGGCCAGCGATAAGATCCCTACTGCCACGATGGCGCCGAGCACGTTACCAACCAAACGTTGGATACTGCGCTGCACGGTGGTGGCATAGCTCAGGCCCTGCTGCGCTGCGATGGCACCCATAGTGGCCCAGAGGGGATGATTCAGGCCAAGTCCGACGGCGGCCCAGCCCGAGAGTGCGGCGGCTGCGGCCATGCGAAGGGCTTGGTGGATGCTGGCCCTAGCGCTCAGCTCGGCCTTGGCTGATTCCATGAATCCCTGCGGCACGAGGCTCCGGGTGGGAGCTGTGGCTGACATTGCGGAGTTCAGTGGTGCTGAAGCGGGTGGGATGCCGTGGATCTTTCGAAGCTCGGATTCGTGCTGGGACAAGCGGCTAAAAGCTTCAGAATGGGAGCCGTCAATGGAGGACTCAAAGAATCCCAGCGCAGCTTCGGCTTCATCCAGAAGCAGGTGCAGTGTTGCCGCGTCCTGATGGAGTCTCACAGAACGTGAATTGGACGTGCGCAACGTCCCGGCACTGACCGTCACCGATTCCCGGGCCGAGCGCAAACTGGCCTTGGCAGCGGCCCGCAGGGGGCCGGCGTCGTCCGCTTCTAGGCGAAGAATATTGGCGATGGCCCGCGCAACAGCCAGTCGGGAGGGCGCCATCGGTACCCAGAGAGCCGGCGCCATGGCCGTAAGCCAGCCAACCAATACTCCGATGATGATGGCGACGATGGGGCCGAGCATGCTCGCGTAACTGTGTGTGAATCCCGATCCGGCTCCGGCAGCGAATACTAGAATGACGGCGCCGGGACCTGAGATGCGGAACGCCAAGAAGACGTGCGCGGCCAGCCCTGCAAGTACGGAGAGGACCACTATTTGAATCAGCATGGGCACTGCCGCAGCGCCGAGTAGGGTGCCGATGACCATGGCGATAACCATGCCAGCACCAACAATTGCCATCATGCGACCCAGCCTGCGGTACGGCTGATAGCGTCCAAAGGCGCTGGTTAGGGCCCCTAGTGCTGCCATGCCGGCAAGTTGAGGCTGACCCAATAGACCACCGGTGATGAGCACAAGGGTGGCCGCAATTCCGACTTTGATGGCCGTGGTGAAGATGGCATCGGCCGGGCGCACAACAAAGGCTTCGCGCCAGGCGGAGCGCGAGAGTGGATGGGCCAGTGCGGCGCCGGTGTGGCGGAATCGGGTGGTTGTGGTCATCCGTCCATTCTACAATCTATTTTACTAGTAAAATAGATTTAGGCCTGTGAGTGTTGTCTCTAGACTGGAACTATGAAAGCAGGGGCGATGGATTTTGTTGATCGGGCGCGGCAGGGCTGGGAGATATCGCGCCCGGACCTAGATGTTTCCAGTATCGAAGTCATGGGACGCATTGGGAGAATTGGGGCGCTGTCGGCCCATGAAGCTGGCCGTGCGTTGCAGTCGGCGGACATTACCCGGGCTGAATTCGATGTCATGTGCACCTTGGCTCGCGGCAATGGCCCCCTGCGTGCCAGCGAAGTTACCAACGCAACTATGCTCAGCGGCGCCTCCACCACCAAAAATGCGGAACGGCTCGTCAAGCGCGGATTGATCGAGCGTTTGCCGTGGGAGCACGATGGTCGGGTGGTCCTGTTGCAGCTCACGGCCAAGGGTGAGGCTCTCATTGACCGGGAGTTTCCGCGCTTCTTGGAGGCAGACGCGGCCATGCTGTCTGGGCTTACCCTTCAGGAGCGGGCGCAATTAGCCGCGCTGCTGCGCAAAGTTGCCCTGACCGTTGAAGCCTTGGCCTAGCTCTGGCTCCGCCTGCGTGTGTGGGGCAGTGCTCTGGCTGCGGGCTCCAATGGTGTGGGCGACAGATGCCGACCACCATATCCGTGGAGTCAGTGTACTCATACGCACCACTTGAAGTTACTGGTGCGTATGTGCACTCATACGCTCCACTGCGCCTGAGTAGTGCGTATGACTGCAGGCTCGGAGGGGCAGCGCTCAGCCAGCCATAACCAGACACGTGCTCGATGCGGTGGCCAGGACCCGGCCTTCGCTATCGCGGATGTCAGCCTCGGCAAAGGCTGCCCGGCTGCCAGGCTTGGTGATCCAGCCGTGGACGGTGACGCGCCCGGTGTCCCGGGTGATGCCGCGAAGCATGGAGACTTTCAATTCCAAGGTGGTGTAGCCAACCCCGGCAGGCAGCGTTGACTGGACGGCGCAGCCACACGCCGAATCGAGCAGTGTGGCAGCAAATCCGCCGTGGATGGAGCCGATGGGGTTGTAGTGCGAGGCATCAGGAGTGGCTGCCAGCAGCACATCCCCGACGCTGGCTGTGAGGAATTCGATGCCGAAATGACTGGCGATTGGCGGTGCCGGGAAGCGTCCGTCAATGATCGCCTGTAGTTGTTCAACGCCCGGCAGGCCAAACACCTCGGCCAGATAGGGGGCGGGGTCCTCGTAGCTCAGGGTCTTGCTCTGGTGCGGAAACGTGGATCGCTGTGTCATTGCTGGCCGCCTCGAAAAAGATAAATGGGTCTCCTTTGGAGCATAGTGCGCCAGCCGCTGCCGCAGCGAAAGTTACCGATGAGTAGCCGCCACGTATATTACCCTAGCGCGGGGAGCCGGGAGAGCAACTCTTGGGCGGCCTTCGCAGGATCTTGAGCTTCGGTAATCGCCCGCACCACCACAATCCGGGAGGCGCCGGCAGCCACCACTTGATCCACGTTGGACAGATCCACCCCGCCGATCGCAAACCACGGTTTAGTGGTCGCCAGGGAAGCGGCGTGCTCAAGCAGGGAAAGCCCCACTGCGGCCCGGCCCGGCTTAGTGGGAGTGGCCCAGAGCGGGCCCACACAAAAATAGTCGGTGTTGGGATCGGCTGCAGCGGCGGAAACCTGTGAGAGATCGTGGCTGGAGAGGCCTATTGAGACAGACGTGCCCACGAGCGAACGCGCTGCGGGCAGTGGCAGATCCTTCTGGCCAATATGGAACACGGGCGCACCGCTTAAGGAAGCAAGATCGGCACGGTCATTCACGGCCCAGAGCTTGCCACATTCCTGCGCCACGGACTTCAAAACAGCCAGCAACTCCAGCTCCTGCGCCGCCTCAATGGACTTGTCGCGGAGCTGGATGATGTCTACACCACCGGCGTAGGCGGCCCGCAGAAAATCAGCAAAATCTCCTTGTTTGCTGCGCGCATCCGTGCACAAATAGAGCCGAGCACTTTGTAACGTTGGGGTGGAAATAGCGGCGGCGGCAGCGGGGATGGCAGAAGTTTGGGTCATATCTCATAGACTAATGCAGTACCGCGGGAGCCAGTGAAGCTGGCTGAGAGGGCGCCGATTGCGCCGACCGAACAGCGCCCCATGCGGGCGCCAGAACCTGATCCGGATCATGCCGGCGTAGGGAAGGAAGCACTGTGAGCGCTGTTGCGCCAGAAATTTTGACCACAGAGGTGGCCGTCATTGGTGGCGGAATCATTGGCCTAGGCATCGCGTGGGAAGCCCAACGCGCCGGCCATTCCGTCACCGTCATTGAGCCCGCTCCCGTCACCGGGGCCACCTTTGCTGCGGCTGGAATGCTGGCACCGGTGAGCGAGCTGCACTACCAAGAAGAGGCCTTGCTGAAGTTGACGCTGGCCTCGGCGGCCCGCTGGCCAGCGTTCGTGAGCTCCCTCCCGGACGGCCTGCCTACAGGCTTCAACACCTCCGCGACTTTGGTCCTGGGAGGGGACCCTGCTGATCGCCAAGCCCTCTCAGATTTACGTGATGTGCAACTGAGCCATGGCTTGGAGGTTTCGCAGCTGAGCATTCGTGAAGCCCGGGCGCTGGAGCCCATGATCAGCCCGCAGATTTCCTGCGCCTACAAGGTCGAGGCAGATCATCAGGTTGATCCGCGCGCCATGGCGGCGGCGCTGCGGGCAGCGTTGGCCGCAGGGGAGATTGCGCGAGGTTCATCGGCGTCGTGCTTTGTTGAACAAACAGCCACCGCTCTTTTGCATCAGGATCCGAGCAACACACATTCACGGGTGACCGGCGTGCTGCTGGACGATGGCCGCGAGGTTCACGCACGGGAAGTGATTGTGGCCAACGGGCTGGGTTCACCTGCCTTGGCGGGCCTGCCGGACGGACTGAATTTGCCCATCCGCCCCGTGTACGGTGACATTCTCCGCCTCGGCGTTCCGGAACATTTACGCCCGTTGACCACGGCCACCATCCGCGGCATGGTGCGTGGATTGCCGGTCTACCTTGTGCCTCGCGAGGATGGCACTGTGGTCATTGGAGCCACCAGCCGTGAGGATCACAACGCGGGCGTCAGCGCCGGGGGAGTGCACCAACTCTTGCGCGATGCCCAAGTGCTACTGCCCGCCGTGGCTGAACTGGAGCTCCTTGAATGCATGGCCCGTGCCCGCCCCGGAACCCCGGACAACGCGCCACTGCTGGGCCGCGTCTCCGGATCCGACGGGCGGGACATTCCCGGCCTCATCATTGCCACCGGCTTCTTCCGTCACGGTGTTTTACTGACCCCCATTGCCGCGATCATTGTGCGCCAACTGCTGGGGAACATCACGGATCTGGCGTGGGAGCACTTCCGTCCGGACCGCTTTTCACCCACACTTAGCCCGGCGCGTACAGCCGGCCCCGGCCACCCCGCCACCGCTTAGGAGCACGCTATGAACACGATCAACCTCAACGGATCCACCGAGTCTCATGCGGAGGGAACCACCGTGGCCCACCTGGTGACAATCATGACAGGACGGGAACTGCTACCTACTGGTCAAGCGGCCGACGGCGGGCGGCTCGGTGTTGCTGTTGCCCGCAACCAAGAAATAGTGCCCCGCAGCCAGTGGGCCGCCACCGCCATTGAAGACCTAGATGAAGTGGAAATCGTCGCCGCAGTCCAAGGCGGCTGAGGTGCCTTCGCGCGTGACGCCGCCTCACTAGACCCCACAGACTGACACTGATTCTTCCCCACTCCGAAAGTGAACGCCATGACTGAAATATTGACCCGCAATGACGCCCTGGTGATTGACGGGGTGGCTCTGAACTCACGCCTCATCATGGGCACCGGCGGCGCCCCCAGCCTGAGCGGCCTGGGTGCTGCGTTGATGGCTTCCGGGACCGAGCTGACCACCGTGGCCATGCGCCGCTACTCGGTGGATGAGTCAGCAGGAGGCGGCACCAACTTGTTCAAGCTGCTGCTGGAAAACAACATCCGCATCCTGCCCAACACCGCTGGCTGCTTCACAGCCCGCGAAGCGCTCATGACGGCTGAACTGGCGCGGGAAGCATTGGAGACTGATTGGGTGAAGTTGGAGGTAGTGGCCGATGAACACACGTTACTGCCCGATGCTCTGGAACTAGCCGAGGCCACCGAACAGTTGGTCAACCGCGGCTTCAAAGTCTTCGCCTATACCAATGACGATCCCGTCCTGGCGCTGCGCTTGGAGCAGCTCGGTGCAGTTGCCGTCATGCCGTTGGGAGCCCCCATTGGCACAGGACTGGGCATCCTCAATCCGCACAACATTGAGCTGATTGTGTCCCGTGCTTCCGTGCCCGTAGTGCTCGACGCCGGAATCGGCACCGCCTCCGACGCCGCCTTGGCAATGGAGCTGGGTTGTGACGCAGTATTGCTGGCCACGGCGGTTACCCGCGCACAGAATCCAATAGTCATGGCTGAAGCCTTTAAACACGCGGTCATCGGTGGCAGACTTGCATCACAGGGCGGCCGGATTCCTAAGCGGGCGCATGCCTTGGCCTCGTCAGCGATGGCTGGCCGCCCCGACTTATAAGACCTGGGTGTGGGGGCCAAGGCGCGTGGAATCGCTGAAAGGATACGCTGATGGCTTCCCCAGATGATGTGCTGACCTGGGCCAGGATCCACAAGGAAATGGAATCGCTGCCGCAATGGCGTTACAGCGGTGACCTGCGCACGGTCCTGAAATGTCCGACGTCGGCCGTTGCCTTGAAACTCTTCGCCACCATTGGGGAACTCGCCCAAAAAGCGAACCACCACCCAGATGTGGATTGGCGCTATGACACCTTGTTCATCGCTACCAGTTCCCATGACGCTGGCGGACAGATTACCGCTCGTGACATAGCTTTGGCGCGTGCCATTTCGGCTGCGGCAGTGGAGGCAGGGGCGATGGCCAGGCCAGATCTGGTTGTCAGGACCTGAGCACCGCCCCCAGTCCAGAAAATCCGCCACCGCTCCCCACATCCGCGCGTCGTAGGACGGGGCGGATGTGGGGGACGGGCGCGGATTTAGTGGTTTCTGCTGGGGGAAACGCTGTCAGTGAAGCTGCAGGATCGCAGTGCTGCGCTGCACCTGCTGGGCGTGGCGGGCACGACCCACAAATGTGGCGGTGGCCCAAGCAACGGCCCCACCGACCACCATGGATAGAATCCACGGAATCCACGCAGTGGCACTGTCATTGTTCAGGCCCAGTGCCATGGTGAGAATCCACACCAGCAATGAGGCGGCCACGGCGGCCCCGGCAGGCAGTACCGCACCAAATGTTGAACGATGCTTACTGACCGCCCAAGCTATTGCGCCAAAAGCACCTGCTGTGAGGGCAATAATGACCAGGGCAACCATGAGTATTTCCGTCTCTACGAGGTGGGATCTGTGAAGGCGCCGAATCCGACGCCGCGAGCCTTTTCGCCACCAATTTCAACGTAGCCTAGCGCGTTGCCGGGAACAATGATCACACGGCCCTTTTCGTCTTTAAGACGCAGCTCGGTGCCCTTGGTCAGTGCCTCAGAGACCTGATTGGCGACGTCGTCCGCACTCTGGCCGGACTCAAGGATGATTTCACGGTTGACGTTCTGGATGCCGATCTTAATTTCCACAGTTATCTCCTTGATGCACGCGTGCTTTTAGATGGATATAACAACCACTCTAGGGGCAGTCGCGTCAGGATTCCTTGGGGAAGCGGCTAATTCCGCGCCAAGCTAAACGGTAGACCAGATCGCTGGCCACCTCGAGGTCAAGATCGCCGCTTTCTTCTAGCCAGTAACGTGCGCTGACCTGGGCCATGCCAGCCAATGCACGGCCCAGGAGAGTTGCCTCAACCGGGGGCAGCTTGGTGTCATCGGCGATGACAGCGCCAATAGCGTCGGCGTAATTGGCGTTGAACGTTTCCAGACGCGCAGCCACCTCTGGGTCATTGACAAGATCGGATTCAAAGACCAACCGGTGGGCCTGATCGTCATTGGCCATGAACTCGAAGTAGGCCTTGATGGCTGCCTGCACGCGCAAGTCATTGTCAGTGGTGGAATTCAAGGCGGCCAGCAACATGGTGGTCAACGCTGCCAAATGGCTGTCCAGCAGCGCCAAATACAGTTCCCGCTTACTGGGGAAGTGTTGGTAAAGGACAGGTTTGCTGACTTTGGCGGTTTCGGCGATTTCATCCATGGCCGCGCCGTGATAGCCGTGGTTGACGAAAACTTCCAGGGCTGAGGCGAGCAGTTGTGCTCGGCGTTCATCACGCGGCATGCGGCTGGGCTGCGCCCGTGACACGCGAGGATCCTTCGCGGCTGAATCCAAAGTCATGACGGCGGCCTTTCCCTGACGTTGCCCGTAGCGGATGCGTAGGGCGGTTTGTGTCATTCTACCGGCCGGTAATGAGCCGTCCTCTGCAAGCAGGACTAGATTACTAAGTATGGTTTCCTTGATTCAACCCTTGACCACGAGTAAATCTGCACACCAGGCACCGTTGGGTCCGTTGGTGGAGCCGGGTCCGCCGCTGGCAGAAGAGGAACTGGAGCGGTATTCACGCCATGCGTTGATCCCTGAAATTGGTTTGGATGGCCAGCGCCGGCTGCGCAATGCCCGGGTGCTGGTGATCGGTGCCGGCGGGTTAGGCTCTCCGGCGTTGCTGTATTTGGCCGCGGCCGGAGTTGGCACGCTGGGCATCATTGACGACGACAGCGTTGAGCTGAGCAATCTGCAACGCCAAGTCATCCACGGCGTGCATGACATTGGACGCACCAAACTTGAATCCGCTCGCGACTCCATTCTGGAACTGAACCCCGGCATTACGGTGATCTTGCACCAGCTCCGCCTCGATTCCTCCAACGCGCTGGAACTCTTCGCCGACTACGACATCATTCTCGACGGCGCCGATAACTTCGCCACCCGTTACCTAGTCAACGACGCCGCCGCGATTCTTGGCAAGCCCTACGTGTGGGGTTCGATCCTGCGCTTTGATGGCCAAGTCAGCGTCTTCTGGGACAAATTCGGCCCCAATTACCGCGATCTCTACCCCGAACCTCCGGCCCCCGGCACCGTCCCGTCGTGCGCAGAGGGTGGCGTCTTCGGTATGTTGTGCGCCTCGATCGGGGCCATGATGGTCACCGAAGCGGTCAAACTCATCACCGGGATCGGCCAGTCCTTGCTGGGCCGGCTCTTGATTTTTGATGCGCTCACCGCCAGATGGCGCGAAATTCGCATCTCCAAAGACCCCGCCGCGCCGCCCATTACAGAGCTCATTGACTATGAAATTTTCTGCGGGCTTTTTCCTGCCCAGAAGAACGACGCCGATCTCATCTCCGTGGACCAGCTCGCCTCACGCTTGACTCGCCGGGAGCAAGGCGAGGAAGACTTTGTACTCGTGGACGTACGGGAGCCAGTGGAATTTGAGATAGCCCGGATCCCCGGTTCCATCCTCATTCCCTTGGCCGGTATCCGTGACGGATCCGCGCTGGAAGCCTTGCCGCAAGACGTCCCCATGATCCTGCATTGCAAGGCGGGTACCCGCTCGGCCCAAGCACTGGCGAGCTTGCGCGCAGCCGGTTTTGCCGACGTCGTCCATCTTGATGGTGGGATGGACGCTTGGGCTGCTGCTAGCGACAAATAGCGCCCACAGGAGTACATTTCGGGCTAAGAGTTTCCTCACGCATGGAGGATCCGGCAGCCAGCGAAGAGGCGCATTATGAGTCGCAATGACCTTCCAAAAACCCCGCAAATTCCCTTGAATTCCGGGTTTGGCCACTACAGTACGGCAGCCTCGGTGATGGAGGGGATGGATTTGTCGGGCTGCGCGGCGATTGTGACAGGCGGCTACTCGGGGTTGGGCTTGGAGACCGTGCGGGCACTGGCCGGTGCGGGGGTGGAAGTCAGTGTTCCGGCGCGCCGGGCTGATCATGCCCGCGGAGTACTCGCGGCGGCGGACTTGGGTGGTGTGGCCGTATTTGAGATGGATCTTGGCTCGCAGGACAGTGTGAAACGGTTCGCTGCTGCGTACCTTGGCTCGGGGCGGCGCCTGGATATTTTAGTCAATAATGCAGCCATCATGGCGTGCCCGGAGACGCGCGTTGGGCCTGGCTGGGAGGCGCAATTTGCCACCAATCATTTAGGTCATTTCACGCTCGTCAACGAGCTGTGGCCCGTACTGTCCGCTGATGGTGCACGCGTGGTTTCCTTGTCCTCTACGGGGCATAAACGTTCCGGGATTAACTTTGATGACCCGCAATTCACTCACGGGTACGACAAATGGGAGGCCTACGGGCAGGCAAAAACTGCCAATAGTCTGTTTGCTATTGAACTGGATGCACTAGGTGCTGAGCACGGGGTGCGGGCGTTCGCCGTCAACCCGGGTGGCATCATGACGGGTTTGCAGCGGCACCTGACACAGGAAGAAATGGTGGCTGCCGGCTGGATGGATGCCCAGGGCACGCTGCGTGAGGGTTTCAAGAATACGGAGCAGGGTGCCGCCACATCTGTGTGGGCTGCCACCTCACCGTTACTTGATGGACGTGGCGGGGTTTACTGCGAAGACTGTGACATTGCCGCACCCACCGACCCCGCCTCGGAGCTAGCCAACGTTGCCGGTGTGGACGCTCACGCCATTGATCCGGAAAGCGCCCGGAGGCTCTGGGAACTGTCCGCGGAACTGACCGGGGTTAACGCGTTCGGCTAATTCGGGGCTAATAGTTCGGGTAATGGATATCCGGCTAGCTCCAGATAGGCCATCAGCGGTGGCGCCAAGAAGTCTGCGCACCTCGAGTGTGCAGTTGCTGTACGCTTTTGGGCGTTTTCGGTCCTGAAACGTACAGCAAGTGCACACTCGAGGCTGGCATGGAGGGAATTCCGGTAAGACTGACTGCAGATATGCCGGACTACCTTCGCGTATCGGAAGGCCAAGAGCGGTTCAGCGACGAGTAGGTCTGGTGGAGGTTACTTTTTGAGCTCAATGTGCAAGCTGAGCTAACCAGATACGCACTATTCGAATAATCGGGTGTGGCGGTCGGGCCGTGGGCTGCAGGCCGCGAGTATTGCGCAGGCTAGGCGATTGCCTCGGTGTCCGTGGCCGTTTCGGTGCGGGAGTCGGAGGAGGCGACGGGTCCGCCGTCGGTCTCTACTTTTGAATTCAGTGCGGAACCGATGATTTCAGGTGAAAGCTTGAGCCCATACAGGACATCCAACGCGGCCAGGTAGCTTTCGGAATCGCCCGCGGCTGCCAATTCCTTCGCGCGGACTGTGGGCACATGCAGCAGCTGTTTGACCATCCGGCGCATGGCAAATTCCACCTCGGCGGTGGCGGCATTACAACCGTGCTGCTTACGGACCTTGGCCAGCTCGTCATCCAAGACACTCATGGTGTGCCGGCGCAGAGCCACGATGGCGTGATCAAGGGAGCGCGCGTTACGAGCCTGCTCAAAGTTCTTCGTAGCATCGGCCACCATGGCCGAGGCTTGGGCCAAGGTGGACTCCTGTTCGGCCGGGGCCGCCTGCCGCACGGTCTCCAGCGTCAACAGGTCCACGCCGGGAAGAGTAGCCACATCGGCGTCAAAATCATGAGTCAGCGCAAGGTCAATCACCGTCAACTGCGGTGAATCGGTGTGGCGCACCTGTGCCAAATCAGCCTGTGTGATTTGCTGCCCTGAGCCACTGCAGCCCACCAGCAAGGAGGCCTGTGCCAGCGCTGAGGGGAGTGAGTGTTCATCAAGGGCGGTGCCCCCACGTGAGGCCACGAAAGCGTCGGCCCGGCCGGAGGAGGAATACACGGAAATGTCGGTGCAGCCGCGCTGCATCAGCTGGGCCATGGCCGCCCCGGCGTAGGCGCCCGTGCCAAAAAGTACCGCTGATTTTCCGGCCAGCGAGCTGGCTGCTGCGCTAGCGTTTGGCGACACGCCGGCAAAAGGTGAGATAGCGTCCTGGAGTTCGCCGGCAGAAGGTGCGCTAGCGTCCTGGAGTTCGGCGGCGAGGTCCAATGCCACGGAGACGATGGACATGCCACGGCGGCCCAGCGCTGTCTGGGCGCCCACTTCTTTGGCGGTCTTCGCGGCGGACTGGAAGAGCCGCACCAGCGACGGGGTGGTGACACCCAATTCCTGAGCGGAACCCAAGGCGCGGCGTACTTGGCCGGCAATTTCACGTTCGCCGACCACTGCGGAGTCCAAGCCCGTGCTGACGGCGAATAAGTGACGGACCACAGCATCGCCCTGCAGGGTCGCCAAAGCTTGGGAAACGTGGGTTTCGGCTAGGCCGGAATGCCGGCTAATGGCTTCGATGGCCGTGCTGCGTGCCGCTTCAACGTCCTCGCCGCTACTGGCCTGAACATACAACTCATAGCGGTTGCAGGTGGTCAGTGAGACCAGTCCCGCTACTGGATTGTTGCCAGCGCAGAGCTCAGCACTGACCGCCGCGGCACCGGCACTGAGGCGGGCAACGGTTTCCAGATCAAGGGAGGTATGAGAGGCGACGAGCGAAAAAAGGACCACAATTTCAATATGGTAGACCCCCAAGCTGGGAGTTTATGCACAAGAACTCACAGACCGTCAGTAAAAAGTGTGATTCTGATTACCGGTGACGCAACTGCTGCACCCTCCTACGGTGACAGCTTGTGCACAAAAGCCACTCAGATTGGCTATGTAGGGTGGTGCCATGACACTGAGCCCAAGCCACCCCCTGATGGATGGCCGCACCGCCAATTCCCCGCTGATCACCGCGTATCGAGGTGAAAAGCCCAGCCGCACCCCCGTCTGGTTCATGCGCCAGGCAGGCCGATCGCTGCCCGAATACCGCGAACTGCGGGTGGGTACCACCATGCTGGAATCGTGCCTGAAGCCGGCCATGGCCGCTGAAATCACCCTCCAGCCCGTTCGCCGCCACGGCGTGGACGCAGCCATTTTCTTCTCCGACATTGTCATTCCGCTCAAGCTGGCTGGCGTGGGCGTGGACATTGTTCCCGGCGTTGGTCCGGTCCTGGACAAGCCCATCCGTACCGCCGCGGACATTTCTGCGCTGCCCGAGCTGAGCGATGAATCCCTGGATCCGATCCGCGAAGCTGTTGCGCTGACAGTCGCCGAGTTGGGCAACACTCCGCTGATCGGTTTTGCCGGGGCCCCGTTCACGGTGGCCGCCTACATGGTGGAAGGCAAACCCTCCCGCGACCATCTGGGCCCGCGCACCATGATGCATGCGCAGCCTGAGCTGTGGGAAGAACTGATGAACTGGGCTGCCGACGCCTCGGGCAAGTTCTTGCGCGCCCAGCTGGAAGCTGGCGCCAGCGCCGGTCAGCTCTTCGATTCCTGGGCGGGGTCGCTGGGACTGGCCGACTACACCGAACATGTGGCCCCGGCGTCGTCCAGGGCCTTTGACCACGTCCGCGATCTTGGCGTTCCGCTGGTCCACTTCGGCACCGGAACCAGCGAACTGCTGGGGGCCATGCACGCGGCAGGCGGGGACGTCATGGGCGTTGATTACCGGCTGCCGATGGATGAGGCTAACCGCCGTCTTGGCGGTTCGGTGCCGCTGCAGGGCAATATTGATCCGGCCCTGCTCAACGCACCGTGGGAGGTGCTGGAGAAACACGTTCGCGAAGTGCTGGCGGCTGGCTCCGCGGCGCCTTCACATGTGGTGAACTTGGGGCATGGAGTGCCGCCGGAAACCGATCCGGCCGTCCTGACTCGCCTCGTTGAATTGATTCACTCCATCTAGCATCTAGGTCAGATTTGGCCCACGCTAGATTGGCCCGCACCGCAAACCGTCCCAGTCGCAAAAGGGGAGACCATGGAAAACCGCAGACTCGCAGCTAAGGCCCAGAAGCCACAGAGCCATCCGGCTCCCAACCAGGCAGTGGTGGTGGGTGGCGGAATTTCCGGGTTGGTGGCAGCGCTGGATCTGCAGGCGGCCGGTTTCCAAGTGAGCATTTACGAGGCCGGCTCCGCGTGGGGCGGCTGCGTTGGTGTTCATGAACTGGCTGGAGTGAAGCTTGATAGCGGAGCGGAATCGTTCGCGACGCGGAACACTGCTGTTGCGGATCTGGCCACCGAGCTGGGTCTGGGGTCCAAGATCGTGACCCCTGACCCGGCCGGCGCCTGGGTGTGGCTACCCGAGGGACCGGTGCCGTTGCCGCGCACGGGAATCCTGGGGATCCCATCAGATCTCACGGCGCCTGAGGTTAAGGCTGCGCTGGGTTCCGCCGGTGTGCTCCGGGCCGCCCTGGACGCCAAAATGCCCGTCACCATTGGCACCACCGAGGCCGTGAGTAGTGTGGCAGATCTGGTCCGTCACAGGATGGGAAAGCGGGTGCTTGAACGCCTCGTGGCACCCGTTGTTGCGGGCGTACATTCGGCTGATCCGGAACTGCTGGACGTTGACATGGTGGCCCCGGGGCTGCGCGCGGGCATCCGCGAACACGGCTCCCTCGCCGCTGCCGTCGCCGCCCAGCGAGCGGGAGGCAGCAAGCCCGGTTCCGCCGTGGGTGGGCTGGAAGGTGGCATGCATACGCTCATCAGCGCCCTCGTTGCGGCGTTGCAAAAAGCGGGCGTCGCCATGCATTCCGGGCACCGCATCAAGGCAATTTACCGTGGCGATACGCAGGAACCGAAAAAGACTGAAACCGCGTACGACGGCGATGAGCCGTTGCGCTGGATCGTGGACTGGGAGCACGGCACAGAACGCGGATTCGAAGCCGCCAACTTGCTGGTGGTGGCCACCGACGGCCCCACTGCGGTCAAGCTCCTGGGGCAAGAAGTCCCCAACCTGAACGCTTTTGCCCCGGCGCCGGGCCCCGATATCAGGCTAGTCACTCTGGTGGTGGATGTTCCTGAACTCGATTCGGCACCGCGCGGCACAGGCGTCCTGGTAGCCCCTGAGGTGGATGGTGTCCGCGCCAAGGCCCTCACGCACGCCACCGCCAAGTGGGAATGGCTGGCTGATGCCACCGGCCCCGGAACTCACATCTTGCGCCTGTCCTACGGCCGTGCTGGCATAAAACCGGCCGACGCCGTCCGCCTCACCGCCCGCACACCCAGCGAGGAAGACCTGGTCACTACGGCCCTGCGCGACGCCTCAACACTCTTGGGGATTCCCGTCACCGAATCGGATCTCTTAGGCTCGGACATTGTCCGCTGGCAGGGCGCATTGCCGTTCGCCGCCGTCGGGCATCAGGGGAAAATCGCCAAGGTTCACGCACTCGCCAACGATGTTCCAGGGCTGGTGCTGACTGGGGCATGGATGAGTGGAAACGGCTTAGCAGCGGTAGTCAGCGGCACTCGCCGGCAGGTGCGCGCCGTGGTGGACGCCGCTGGTCGAGTGTGAGCTTGAGCACTTTCTACGCTTTGTAGAGAACTACGATTTAAGCTTTCGGGCCAATGGGTGCAAACTTGAACTCATGAGCCACACTTCTGCACAAACTGTCACTAAAACTCCTGCCGAGACTCCGTTCACTTTGTGGACCGTGTTCAAGCGGACCGGATCCTTCACGGGCGGGGAAGCAGCGGTGAGCGAATTCGAGGCACTCGTTGCCTCGCTGGCCACCGAAAGCATCACCCTGCGCGGAGCCTACGACGTTTCCGCGATGCGCAACGATGCCGACATCATGGTGTGGCTGGTGGGCGCCGAGGCCGAAGGCCTGCAGCGGGCCATTCGCAGCATCCGCCGCACCGAGCTGTTCGCAGCCACGGACATTGCCTGGTCCGCCATGGGCGTGCACCGCGAAGCAGAGTTCGCCAAGTCCCACGCACCGAGCTACATGGGCCCCAACGGCGCCAAGGGCTGGGTTTGTGTCTACCCGTTTGTGCGCTCCTACGACTGGTACATCTTGCCCGCCGAGGACCGCTCCCGGATGCTGCGTGACCACGGCATGCTGGGCCGGGAATACCCGCAGGTCCAGGCCAACACCGTCTCCGCCTTCGCCCTGGGCGACTGGGAGTGGCTGCTGGGCCTGGAAGCGGACAACCTGGTCGATTTGGTGGACATGATGCGTACCCTGCGCTACTCCGATGCCCGCCTGCACGTACGAGAAGAAGTACCCTTCTACACCGGCCGCTTCGTTGAGGCAGCCGAGATTGCTGAGGTTCTGCGATGAACAACCGTAAAGTAGCGCCCGCCGAATACGATGCCATTTTGCTGGCATCTTTTGGCGGTCCCGAAGGCCAAGATGACGTCATCCCGTTCCTGCGCAACGTCACCCGTGGCCGCGGTATCCCCGACGAGCGCCTCGAAGAAGTCAGCCACCACTACCGTGCCAACGGTGGCATTAGCCCCATCAACGCACAGAATCGTGCGCTGAAGGCGGCGCTGGAAGTCGAGCTCGCAGCCCGCAACATCGCCCTGCCCGTGCTGTGGGGCAACCGTAACTGGGATCCCTACATCCCCGCCGTGTTGCAGGATGCGTACGACGCCGGTCATCGCCGACTCTTGATGGTCACCACCAGCGCATACTCCTCATACTCTTCCTGCCGCCAGTACCGCGAAGACATTGGCATCGCCCTGACCGAAAGCGGTTTGGACGGCAAGCTAGCCGTGGATAAGGTCCGCCAGTACTTTGACCACCCCGGTTTTGTTGAGCCTTTCATTGAAGGCACTACTGCTTCGCTGGCCAAGGTGCGGGCCGAGTTGGCCGCCGCTGGTACTCCGGAAGCTCCCGTACACGTCATGTTTGCCACGCACTCAATCCCTACTCGGGATGCCGAAGCCTCGGGCAACTCCGAGTTGGAACTGCGCGCGTTCACCGAGAACTCGGCTTATGTGGCGCAGCACCTGGCCGCAGCCGAAGCCATCATGGCCGCGGTTGATCCGGACCAGGAATGGTCACTGGTGTACCAGTCCCGTTCAGGTGCCCCGCATGTGCCGTGGCTGGAACCAGACATCAACGATGCCTTGGCGCAGCAGGCCGCGGCTGGCATCAAGGGTGTTGTTGTGGTGCCGTTGGGCTTTGTCAGCGACCACATGGAGGTCCGGTGGGATCTCGATACCGAAGCCGCAGAAACATGCGCCGAGTTGGGCCTGAGATTTGACCGTTCCCCAACACCGGGAACACACCAAAAGTTTGTCAGCGGCTTGGTGGACTTGATCTGTGAGCGCACCATTGAAAACCACATTGAAGAGCGCCCGGCCATGACAAAGCTGGGTCCGTGGTTCGATGTGTGCAATCCAGGCTGCTGCGCCAACTTCCGTGGAGAAAAGCCCGCCATCTCAGAAGTGGGCAGCACCGTAGGCCTAGTCTCCTCGCCGGCTGGTTCCTGATCGTCGTGGCTGAGACACTGGCACATGTGAAAATTGGAACCCGGGGAAGCAAGCTGGCCCTGAGCCAGACCGGACAGATCACTGAGAAGCTCGCCGCCGTGGGAGGTTTTGAAACGGAGATTGTGCCCGTCAAGACCGACGGCGATGTACTCACCGGTCCGCTATCTCAAATGGGCGGCACTGGTGTGTTTGCCGCCCAACTGCGCTCGGCTGTTTTGGACGGCACAGTGGATGTGGCTGTCCACTCACTGAAGGATCTGCCCACCGCAGCAGTGCCCGGCCTGACATTGGCCGCGATTCCTGTGCGTGCTGATGCCAGGGACGCACTGTGCTCCCGCGACGGGCTCAAGCTTGCCGAATTGCCTGTTGGCGCCTCGGTTGGCACGGGTTCCCCGCGCCGCGCAGCTCAGCTTCTGGCTACCCGTCCGGATCTTCTCATTGTGGATATTCGTGGCAACGTGGATACCCGGCTGGCCCGGGTCCCCGGCTTGCCGGGTAACCCTGACGCCGAACGCGTGGATGGCAAAGTAGCTGATCTGGATGCAGTGGTGCTTGCAGCCTCTGGTCTGGGAAGGATTGGGCGGCTCGATACCGTCACCGAATTCCTGGAATCCGACATCATGCTCCCGGCCCCCGGTCAAGGCGCTCTCGCGCTGGAATGCCGCGTTGCTGACGCAGAACTGACAGGGGTGTTGGGGCAGTCGCTCTCCGCGATTGACCATCAGGACACGCGCTTGGCCGTCACCGCCGAACGTGCTCTGCTGGCCCGCCTCGAAGCTGGCTGCAGCGCACCGGTCGGTGCCCTAGCCCACCGCAAGGGCTCCATGCTTTATTTGGAAACCATTGTGGTCTCCCTCGATGGCACCCGCTCAATGCGACTCAAGAAGGCTACCGATGGGCTCACGAAGCTCGGTGCAACTCTTCTCGGAATAGAACTGGCCGAGGAACTCCTCGCTGCCGGTGCGGGTGACCTGGCGGATTTGGCCGGCACCGCGAAATGATCGAAAGCGGCGACGGCAGGCGTGGCGCGGCCGGATCTCTCTCGGGCTTGCGCGTCGCCGTAACCCGAAGTGCTGACCGGGCCGGGGCAATGGCAGACGCGCTTGCCGCGGCTGGTGCGCAACCGGTTTTGGTCCCCGTCATTGATTTTGAGATGGGCGAGCAAAAGGTTCTCGGGGATTCGCTGCGACGGTTAGCTGCGGGGGACTACCGCTGGTTGGTGATCAGTTCCATCACCACTGTGCGGGCACTGAAGCAATGGTGCGCGGCGGCAGGAACGTCGCTGGAAGCATTGATTCCGGCGTCCACCTCCGTGGCAACTATCGGCCCCACCTCTGTTGCCGTCCTGGCGGCAGAGGGAGTCCACGCTGTCCTAGCGCCGGTGGACTTACAGTCCGCGGCGGGCCTCGTGGCCCTCTGGCCCGAGTTCAGTCCCTCCACCGACGCCAGCAATAAGGTCCTGCTGCCGCAATCCAATATCGCCGAGCCCACCCTCGTGGAGGGCCTGTCCGCCCAGGGCTGGGCGCCAGAAATTGTCACGGCCTACAAGACCGTGGATTACCCGGCTAAACCTGAGCTACGGCTGACGGCTACGTTGACCGGCCGCTCCGGCAGTAGCCCCATCTCAGCGGACTACCCGCTGCTCAACCCGGCCGAAGCGGCAGGGGAGATCCGTCAGGGGGCGATTAACGCCGTCGTACTTGCCTCGGGAAGTGCAGCGCGCAGAGTGGCGGCCACCATGGCGCCGCTGCCACAGAACTGTCTGCTCATCGCCATCGGTCCGCCCACGCAGGCCGAAGCTCAGCGATTGGGCATGGTGGTTGCCGCGACCGCCACACACCCTACGCCTGAGAGCATCGTGGCCGCGCTGGCCCGGGCCCACACTAATTTTCTAACCCAGTAAGTTACGGAGTCTTCATGAGTTTCCCCCAGCACCGCCCCCGCCGCCTGCGCACCACCGCCGCCATGCGACGGTTGGTTAGCGAATACTCAGTGGCGCCTGCGGACCTGATTCTGCCCGTGTTTATTCGTGAAGACCTCAGCGAGCCCAAGCCCATCACCTCGATGCCGGGCGTTGTGCAACATACAACGGCGTCGCTGGTGGCCGCTGCACGTGAGGCCGTGACGCTGGGGTTGGGCGGCATCATGCTGTTCGGGATTCCGGCGGAACGCGACGCCACCGGGACTGCTGGTCTGGATCCCTTTGGCGTTCTGAACAAGGCCATTCGGGATGTGCGCGCGGCCGTGGGTGATGATCTGGTGATCATGAGCGATCTGTGCCTGGATGAATTCACCGACCACGGACACTGCGGAGTGCTGGATTCCGCTGACCAGGTGGATAACGATGCCACCTTGGAGATTTACGCCAAAATGGCTGTTGCGCAGGCTGCGGCGGGGGCGCACGTGGTGGCGCCGTCGGGCATGATGGACGGCCAAGTTGCCGTGATTCGCGAGGCACTGGACTCCGCAGGTTTCTCGAAAGTTTCTGTGTTGGCCTACGCCGCCAAATACGCTTCAGCGTTCTACGGTCCGTTCCGTGAAGCCGTTGATTCACAGCTCGACGGCGACCGCCGCACCTACCAAATGGACCCCGGTAACCGCACCGAAGCCCTCCACGAGGTTGAACTGGACCTCGCCGAGGGCGCGGACATCATCATGGTCAAGCCGGCCATGAGCTACCTGGATATTCTGGCCGATGTGGCAGCAATGAGCCCCGTACCCGTAGCCGCATACCAAATCTCCGGTGAGTACGCGATGATCGAGGCAGCCGCAGCAAATGGTTGGATCAACCGCCGCGCGGCCATTGAGGAATCGGTGCTGAGCATCAAACGCGCCGGTGCCTCCATGATTCTCACCTACTGGGCGGCCGAACTGGCCGGCTGGCTGCGCGAAAACTAACACTTCTTTTCTATCTGTCACCTTAGTATTTAGCCCTGAGCAATTTGCCTCTAGCCAAGGAATTTTCATGACCTCCTCGCAGGAACTTTTTGACCGCGCCAAGACCCTCATGCCCGGTGGGGTGAACTCACCCGTGCGCGCCTTTGGCTCGGTGGGAGGTACACCGCGCTTCATGGTCAACGCCAAGGGCGCCTACCTCACCGACGCTGACGGCCGCGACTATGTGGATCTGGTGTGCTCTTGGGGCCCGGCACTATTGGGCCACGCGCACCCGGATGTGCTGGCAGCCGTGCACGCCGCCGTGGATCACGGACTGAGCTTTGGCGCCTCCACCCCGGCCGAAAGCGAACTGGCCGCCTTGGTGCAGGGGCGAGTCTCCGGCGTCGAACGTCTACGCATGGTGTCCACAGGGACCGAGGCCACCATGACGGCTGTGCGCCTGGCCCGCGGATTCACTGGCCGGGACCTGATCATCAAGTTTGCCGGTTGCTACCACGGTCACCTGGACTCGCTGCTGGCGGCAGCAGGCTCAGGCCTTGCTACCTTGGCGCTGCCCGGTTCTGCCGGTGTCACTGCCGCAACCGCTGCCGAAACGCTGGTGCTGCCGTACAACGATCTGGCTGCCGTAGAGGCCGCCTTCGCCGCCCAAGGTGACCGGATTGCTGCCGTCATCACGGAGGCTGCGCCGGCCAACATGGGCGTTGTGACACCGGGGGAGGGGTTCAATGCGGGCCTCTCACGCATTACCACCGCCCACGGCGCGCTATTGATCCTGGACGAGGTCCTCACCGGATTCCGGGTTGGCGCAGCAGGCTACTGGGGACTGACCGGCGGCTCTGCTGAGTCAACTGAGCGCTGGACCCCTGATCTATTCACCTTCGGCAAGGTCATCGGTGGAGGTTTGCCCACCGCTGCTTTGGGTGGCCGCGCCGACGTCATGGATTACCTGGCCCCACTGGGCCCGGTCTACCAGGCAGGCACGTTGTCCGGAAACCCGGTGGCCATGGCGGCCGGTGTGGCCACGCTGACCGCAGCCAACTCTTCCGTCTACACCGCGGTGGATGCCCGCTCTCTAGAACTCTCAGCTGCACTGTCTTCTGCGTTGGCCACCGAGGGCGTTGACCACTCGATCCAGCGCGCTGGCAGCCTGTTCTCCGTAGCGTTTGGCACCTCGAGGAACGGCGTTCACAACTACGACGACGCACAGGCCCAGGAAGTGTTCCGCTACGCGCCATTCTTCCACTCCATGCTGGATTCCGGGGTCTACCTGCCGCCGAGCGTTTTCGAGGCCTGGTTCCTCTCAGCCGCCCACGACGACGCCGCCATGAACCGCATCTTTGAGGCCCTGCCGGCCGCGGCGAAAGCAGCAGCAGGGGCCACCGCGTAGCCTTTCGGGTCCTTGCCCGAGGGTCCACGCGTGATCGACACGCGTGATCGACACGCGAATGCCGCCGTTTCCGCTATCTGTCAAGGTTCACGCCTAGATTAGTCGTGGAAACGGCGGCATTTTCATCTCCGCGGCGCCGTTGAGAAACTGCTTCCGGTCGAGTGGTGCCACTTTGTTTATACGCAGCCCGGACCTCTCGAATTGCGGTGCAATGAAAGTGACGCACTCTAGCCGGGGTTGGCGTGCGTATAAACAAAGTGGACTTCGTTTATACGCCAAACCCACGGCCGAGTCCGGCGCATAAGAAAAGTGGACGGAACCGCGTCATGGGCGCACCAACTTGGCCACCTCAAGAAGAAGCAAGATATGCCAGACTAACCGGGTGAACACTATTGTGCAGATTGCCGCAGTCCACCGAGACACTGCCCACCGCTTCAGCAAGGAACCGGTGGAGCAGATTGATCTCGAAGCAGGGCTTGGCGTGGTTGGCGATGCTCACCGCGGCGTCACAGTGCAGCACCTCTCCCGAGTCCGAGCAGATCCCACGGCGCCGAATTTGCGCCAGGTGCACCTGATTCAGCAAGAGCTCTTCGAATGGTTGGCGCCGAAAGGGTTCAACGTTGCCCCTGGCCAGCTGGGGGAGAACGTGACCACTCAGGGCATCGACTTGCTGGCACTCCCGCGCGGCACGCGTCTGCACCTGGGCGAATCCGCCGTAGTGGAGCTGACGGGTCTGCGTAATCCTTGTGCCCAGATCGAGAACTTCCAACCAGGCTTGCTGAAGGAGCTCGTTGGCTACGACGACGGCGGGACCTTAGTTCGCCGGGCAGGCGTCATGGGGGCGGTTCTCACCGGCGGCGTCATCAGCCCAGGTGAGGGAATCGCCGTCGTACTTCCACAGGGACCGCACGAGGCTCTGGAACGCGTTTAAACAACTGTAGGCCTGGAGAGGCTCACTGCACCGACGATCCGGTGAGCGAGCCAATCCAGGCCCACAAAAAACGCTAGAGGACGTCTGAGAGGAAGCCCTTCAAACGGTCCGTCTTCGGCTCGGTGAATAGCTGATCCGGTGGACCGGTCTCAACCACCACGCCGCCATCCATGAAGGTGACGGTGTCGGAGACGTTGCGCGAGAAGCCCATCTCGTGGGTCACCACAACCATGGTCATGCCGCCCTTGGATAGATCAGTCATGAGCGCCAGAACGCCCTTGACCAGCTCGGGGTCCAGTGCCGAAGTGGCCTCGTCAAAGAACATGACTTCGGGCTCCATAGCCAACGCGCGAGCAATTGCCACACGCTGCTGCTGGCCACCGGACAGGTTCCCGGGGCGGGCATCAGCTTTGTGAGCCAAGCCCACCAAATCCAGCTGTTCCATGGCCTTGGCGCGAGCCTGATCCTTGGGCATCTTGCGAATCTTGATGAGCGCCAACGCCACATTGTCCAGCACCGTTTTATGGGGGAACAAGTTGAACTGTTGGAACACCATGCCAATACGACGGCGGAGCTCATCCGGGTTGTCCTGCAGGACGGACATGCCGTCTAGCAGGATGTCGCCCTGATCTGGTTCAATCAACCGGTTCATGACGCGCAATAGCGTTGACTTGCCCGATCCCGAAGGGCCAATGACCGAAGCCGTGGTGCCCTTGGGTACGTGCAGGTCAATGCCACGCAACACTTTGTTGGAGCCGAAAGCCAGATGGATATTTGTGGCTGTTAGGGATCCTGATGAAAATTCGCTCATGGGCTAGGCTCCCTTTCCAATGACTGCAGCGGCCTCGTCAGGCTCAACCTTCTGAGCTTTGCCTTCACGCATGCGCTTGTCCATAAAGTTCACCAAGTGGGTGAGCGGGATAGTCAGGCACAGGTACAGCAGTCCAGCGGCTACCAAGGGGGAGAGGTTTCCTGTATTGGCTGCAGAATCGTTGCCGATGCGGAAAATTTCACGCTGGCTGGCGAGCAGACCTAGCATGTAGATCAACGAAGAATCCTTGATCAAAGAGATTAATTGGTTCACCAGCGCTGGCAGAACACGGCGGATTCCCTGGGGAATGACCACCAGTGTCATGGCTGAGCCGTAGCTGAACCCCAGAGCGCGGGATGCCTCGAGCTGACCCTTTTCGACGCTTTGAATACCGGAACGGAAAATTTCACCAATATAGGCCGCGGCCATGAGGGACAGCGCCAAGATTCCCAGAGGGTAGGGGTTGGTGCTGCCTGTCAGCATGCGGAATACCGGACCCAAGCCAAGACCGATGAGCAGAATGGTCAAGATGGCAGGTAGGCCACGGAAAATGTCCGTGTAGATCCTGGCAATCCAGCGGGCTATGGGATTGCGGGCAATGCCCATGACCGCCAAGATCATGCCCAGAACACACCCGATAATGGCCGATGTGACGGCCAGAATCAAGGTGTTCGGTAGTCCGACTGTCAGCATTTCGGGGATTACTGCCCCCATTGCCTCCCAGTCGAAAAACGTTTTTGCGAGTTGCTCAAGTACATCCATTTATTACTAGGCCTTCGGAACTACGACGGCCTTGGAGCCCGGGGTCCAGTCTTCGGGCATGGGACGTGTGGGGTACCACTCCTTGGTCAGTTCGGACCAAGTACCGTCAGCGATGACTGCATCGAGTGCGGAGTTCAGGGCGTCGGTCAGAGCCGTGTTTTCGGAATTTACGGCGTAAGCGGTGAAGTTCTGGGTGTTGACAACTTCTTCAGCGATGACAGTGTCGTCGCCTTCCTTCACCTGGCCGGTGGCCTGCTGGGAAGGAGCAACCCAGGCGTCAACCTGGCCGTTCTTCAAGTTCGCGTAGGCGGTGTTGTAGTCGGCGAAGCGTACCGGTTCGATCTTCAGCGTATTGGAGACGTAGTCGTCCTGGACGGTGCCGGTGACGACTGCGATGCGGGTGTCTGCCTTCAGATCGGCGAAGCCCTTGATGGCTGAATCTGTCTTGGCAACCACTGCCATGTAGCCGAAGTCGTAACCGTTGGTGAAGCCAACGTTCTTGCGGCGAGCATCAGTGGTGGAGATTGAGGAGGATCCGACGTCGAACTGCTTGTTCTCAACCTGTGCAAGCAATGCCGAGAAGTCAGTGGACTTGAATTCGACCTTCAATCCCAGCTTCTCACCCATGGCGCGGAGGAGTTCGTTGTCGTAACCCGTGAAGACGCCATCCTTCAAGAAGATGTTCGGCGGGGCATCGGAGAGCGTTCCCACGGAGATCGTGCCCGGGGTGGTCAGACCGAGAGCTGCAATGTCGATCTTGTCCAAGGCAGTGACATCCGCGGTGGTGTACTTATCCAGCGAGACCTGGTCGCTACCGGCGAGGGCGTCGGTGGGCTTTGCGGAGTTCGTTGCATCCGTGCCGCCGCCGCAAGCTGCGAGGGTGAAAGCCAGTACAACGGCGACCGGGGCGGCTGTGAGCCACTTCAGGGCAGATTTCTTCATCAAACATTCTCTTTCATTGCAGGAGCCCAACCCGAAGGACTGCCCGAGTGGGATAAGCGTGACGTGGGAGTGCGGGGAAGAAACTCTCAGGAGTTTCTTAGCAGAACTCAACCAACGGAACTAAATTATGTCACCCCGCCGGAAATTATGGCGGATGCGAACTAATGCGAAGTAAAGAGGGTGTTCGAAGAAATAATCGGCGAACATTGGGGCGTTCATCAGGGCAGCGATCATGCCCTAGCCAGCGCGAGCGCACGACTGACGCGCAGGAGGCTGTTCGGCTCTCAGATTTTCTTTGTGATTTAGCTCATATGAGCGGGTTTTTGGGCCCTCAAGTCAGGGCAGAACGGGCCAATTGCCCTCGATGACGGCGGCGGGGTCCTTGACACGGCGCAAATAGGCTTGGAAATCAGCGGCCTGGTCCCGGGCCCACCCCACCTGGGCGTTGTGCAGATCCATCACATCGATGCGCAGTGCGCTGTATTTTGCCGCCAGCGCATCGGCCAGTCGGAGCGTGGCTTCGGCGTCGGCTGCCGAGGTGTGGGCATCCTGGAGACTGATCCCGTATTCCTCACACAACGCCACCAGTGTCCGGCTGCCCTTGCGGAATCGATCCACGTTCTTGTTGCAGATGAACGGGTCGATGACCGGGGCCGCGGTAATTTGGGACAGACTGTGGCGGCGGGCCTCATGGGCCAGAACGGTGAAGTCGTAACTGGCGTTGAAAGCGATCACGGGGATGTTGTTGGCAAACAGTGTTGCGAGCACAGCGCCAACCTCGGCCGTGACCATATCTGAAGGGCGGCCGTTCTCGCGGGCGTGCTCGGTGCTGATGCCGTGGATGGCGGCAGCCTCTTCCGGAATTTCCATGCCGGGATCAGCCAACCACTCATGCGTATCCACCACGGTGCCGCCCTCATCGACCACAACAATTGAGGCCGTAACGATCCGGGCCGTGCGGGGATCCTTGCCAGTGGTTTCTAAATCAAAGGCGGCACGAGGATGCATATTCCAGCTAGTCATGACACTTACGGTACCGGTTGGCACCGACATTTATTGCAGCCACGGCCCGTTCACCAGCTCAGCCGTGGCACAAACTACGCTGGAGACATGCGTGAGGAGTATGTTGAGGCAGTTCTGGCGGTGGCTGAGCTCATCCCAGAGTCCAAGGTTTTGTCGTACGGCGACATTGCTGCCCTGCTGGAAAGCGGTGGTCCGCGCCAAGTGGGTGCGGTGATGTCCGCCCAGGGCAGCGCTGTGGCGTGGTGGCGGGTGATCCGGGCCAGTGGGTCTGCTCCGCTGTGCCACGAGCGGACGGCGCTGGAGCACTATCGCCAAGAGTCGACGGCGTTGCGTGGCGACACCGCGGCGGCGGCCGTGCCGGGCAAGAACCCGCCGTGGCGCGTGGACATGGAAAGTGCTCGTTGGAACCCGCAAGAGTCGGAGTTTGAGCTCATCGACGCCATCGCTGCGGCCCTGCATTCCGCTGCTGGTATGGACTCCAGTTCCGCCGCGGAGACGAATGTCAGAATGTCAGAGCCTCGTGGTGAACTGGGCATATGAGCACGCAAGCAGAGCACGCCCAGCTGGCAGAGCAACAGCTGACTACTGACGCGCGGGATGATGGACCGGTATCCGCCCACCCGGCGCGGTCTACGCCAGTGAGCAAGAACTTCCAACCCCTGCCCCGGCTGGTTTTGGTGAAGCCTTCACAAAGCATCAAGACCGAGTTGCCGCTCAGTGCCGACCAACAAATTGTCGTTGATCTGGCGCCCGGCACCGGGCCCGTTCTGCTCTGGGGCGCCCCCGGCACCGGCAAGTCCACGGTGCTGATCGAGGCTGCAGTCAAAAGGATGGAGCACGACGGCGTTGATCCAGCGGGTGCCCTCCTGCTGGCCCCTTCCCGGTTAGCTGCCGCTAAACTTCGTGACGGTTTCAGTGCTCGGCTCACCAGAAGCATCAGTACTTCTCCAGCGCGTACGTGGTCCTCATATGCCTTTGATCTGCTGCGCCGGGCCACTGTGGCAGGCCGGATGCCACATCTGGACGGCCCGCCACGGCTCATGAGCGGTCCCGAGCAGGACTTGATCATCAAGGACTTGCTGGCCGGGCACAAGATGGGCTTGGGCACCGACCCGAACTGGCCCGACGAGCTCAAAGATGCCTTAGAAACGCGCGGCTTCCGGCAAGAACTCCGGCAACTCTTTGACCGCGTCATCGAATACGGTCTCCTACCCGAGGAACTGACACAGCTGGGCGTTGCCAACCGTCGCCCCGACTGGGTGGCCGCAGCCTCGCTGTACTCCGAATACCGGGATGTGGTGGATTGGGGCAAGTCAGGTTCCTTTGACCCGGCCGGTATCATCACAGCAGCCACCACGCTCTTGCAACTCGATGCGGAGTTCCTAGCCGCCGAGCGTAGCCGGTTGGAACTGATTGTGGTTGACGATATCCAGGAGGCCAATAGGAGCGTCCATGAACTCCTGCAGTTGGTGGGCCGGGGCAAGGACATTCTGGTGGCGGCCGCTCCGGACGTTGTGGTGCAGGGATTCCGTGGCGCCCGCCCGGACAAGGTGGCGACCTTGGCCCAATCGCTGGGCACCGAGGAAAAGCCCTTGCAACAATTTGTGCTGTCCACCTCGCACAGGATGAGTCCGGCTGTTGCGGGCGCGTGGTCAGGGGTTGCCGAAAGGATTTTCCAGATCCGCGGCGGGCAGAAAGCTCGCGAGCTTGCGTGGCCGGAACCGGTCAGCCAAGGTGGGCCGGAAGCAGCAGCCGGGAACTCGGCGTCGTACGTCAGGGCGCATGTGGTGGCTTCAGAAGTCCATGAATTACGGCTGGTGGCGGAGCGAATCCTGCACCTGCAACACATTGAAAAGCACAGCCTGGACCAGATCGCAGTGATCGTCCGGACGGGTTCTGCCCTGGCCGCACTGCAACGGTATCTGAGCGGGCTGGGCATCGCCGTGAAGGTGCCTGTGGCGGAGAACCCGGTCCGTGACGAGCCGGCGGTTCGCCCTCTATTGGAGGCTTTTGGGGTGGCGCTTAATCCGGGGAAGCTCGACGCCGAGGCGTCTGTGGCGCTGTTGACCTCCCGGTTGGGGCGGTCAACGGCGTTGCAATTGCGCCGTTTACGCCAAGCTCTGCGGCAACAGGAATTGCAATCTGGTGGTGGCCGGGCCAGCGACGAACTGCTGGTTGAGGCGTTGCTACACCCGGAAAAGTTGGCATCATTGGGATGGGAAGCGGCCAACGCCACCCGAATCGCTGCCATGGTGGCCGCCGGCATTGACGCCGTAGCCCAGCCCGGAGCTAACGCCGAAACTGTCCTCTGGGCGCTCTGGGAAGCCTGCGACAGCTCCGGAACGTGGGAAAGCCAAGCGTTGCGAGGCGGGCCCACTGGTATTCGTGCCGACAGGGACTTGGATGCGGTCATGGCGTTATTCCAGACAGCTGAACGTTACGTAGACCAGCTGCCCGGCTCGAGCCCGCAGCAGTTCCTGGATTATTTGCTGAGCCAGGAGCTGCCCATGGATACTTTGGCTGCACGCGCTCAGCGCACCGACGCGGTGGAGATCCTCACTCCGGCGAGTGCTGCCGGACGTCAATGGCAGGTGGTCATTGTCTCGGGCTTGCAGGAAGGTGTGTGGCCCAATACCCGGCTGCGTGGGGAGCTGTTGGGCAGTCAGCTATTGGTGGATGTGCTGGAGAATGGGGCCGAGATGGCCCGGCAGATTGAGCCCGCGGCACGCATTAGAGATATCCGTTACGACGAGTTGCGCAGTTTTTCCGCTGCCATTTCACGGGCTGGGCAAAAGCTGATCCTGACGGCCGCGGCCGGTCAAGATCTCCAGCCCTCACAATTCATTGACCTTGCCGCCCCGTACATTCCCGTCACTGATTCAGGGGGCGAATCGCAGTATCCTGTACGTCCAGTGGAACAGGTCCCACGGCCCATGACGTTGAGGTCGTTGGTCTCTGAATTGCGACAGGAATCGGAGATGTATGCCAATCCGGAGGCTGGGCGAATGCTGGCCGTGCTGGCTCACGAAAACATCCCTGGGGCTGATCCGCAGCAGTGGTGGGGTTTGTTGCCACTGAGCAGCGAGGCCCCCATTGTTCCTGCTGGCGAACCAGTCAACGTTTCCCCGTCCAAAGTGGAGGAGGTTCTCAAATCACCCCTGAACTGGTTTATCCGGGCTGCAGGTGGGGAAGCAACCACCGATTTCGCGCGGAGCTTGGGAACCCTCATTCACGCCATCGCCCAGGACATTCCGAACGGCGCAGGACATGAGTACCTGGCTGAACTGGACAAGCGCTGGCCCACCTTGGGCCTGCCCGATTCATGGGAAACCCAGGTGGACTACAAACGTGCCCAAGAGATGCTGGGGAAGTTGGCCCAGTACGTGGTGGAAGCCCGCCAACAAGGACGCACGCTGATTGGTGTGGAAGAGGACTTCAGCGTAGATATTGGTCAAATCCCTGGCACGGTTGCTGGTCCAGTGGGTGAGGAGCCAGCCGAAGAACCAGCCCCAGAACTAGAAGCCGTGGAACGAGAAGCCCCGGAACGAGAAACCCTACACGCGGATGCTTCGGAAATTCCTGCGGGGAGTCCGGGCCACGTGGTGCGGTTGCGTGGTCAGGTGGACAGGCTCGAAGCTGATTCCAACGGGAACCTGATGGTGGTTGATATCAAAACCGGCCGCGCCAAACCCACCAAGGATCAAGTTCTGGTCCATCCGCAGCTGGGTGCTTATCAAGTGGCAGTGACAGCGGGCGGCTTCGCCGAACTGGCCGAGGCCGCAGGGTTCTCCGGATCTAGCTCCGGGGGAGCGGCCCTGCTGCCGCTGGGTGATGGCACCAAGAGTGTCAAGACCCAGGATCAGCCAGCCATGGTTCCTGGCAGCGAGAATGATCCCACCGCCAAGGTGATGGAAGCTGCACTTCTGATGGCACAAGCAGTATTTCCCGCCCGCCACGGCACGGACTGGTCCGAACGTAACGGATGCCCTCTGCCTACTATTTGCCCGCTGTGCCCGGAAGGGAAACAAATCACCGAATGACACTTTCACAGCCCTTGAGCCCGTATGAATTGGCCGAATTGTTGGGGCAATTCCCGCCCACACCGGAGCAGGCCGCCATCATTTGCTCGCCTCTGGAACCGCTGCTCGTCATTGCCGGAGCCGGGTCAGGAAAGACCACCACCATGGCTGATCGCGTGGTGTGGTTAGTGGCCAACGGGCTGGTGCTGCCGGAAGAGATCCTCGGTGTCACCTTCACTCGCAAAGCCGCCGGTGAGTTGGCGTCCCGTATCCGCGGGCAGCTGGCCAAGTTGGGTACCTTGGCGGGCTCTGGTGAGGTGGACTTGGCGCCGGCCGCAGCAGCTAAGGATGCTTTGGAAGCCAAGGTTTCCACCTACCATTCCTACGCCAGCGGCATTGTCACCGACTACGGACTGCGCCTCGGGATCGAACGTGATGCCGTGGTTCTTGGCGCCGCGGAGGCATGGCAACTGGCCAGCGAGGTGGTGGAAGCCCACAACGGCGCTCATGAACACTTCACGGCTGCCAAATCGACGCTGATTCAGTCCGTCATGGATCTGGCGGGGGAATGTGCTGAGCACCTCCAAGAGCCCGAGCAAGTCCAGGAAACCATCGCGGCTTATCTGGAACGATTCGACGCCCTGCCCTACATCGCCGAGACCACCAAACCGCGCACCGCCCTGGTCAACAAACAGCTGGATGTTTTGCGGACCCGTGGTTCGGTGGTGGAGCTGGTCCAAAAATATGCCGAAGCCAAGCGGCGTCGTAACGTTTTGGACTACGGCGATTTAGTGGCGTTGGCGGCCAAGATCGCCCAAGAAGTCCCGCACGCCGGCGAGGTGGAGCGTCAGCGGTACAAAGTGGTGTTGCTGGATGAATTCCAAGACACCTCACACGCTCAGCTGCAGCTCTTCGCCGAGCTCTTCGGATCCGGGCACCCCGTGACGGCTGTGGGCGATCCCCACCAGTCCATCTATGGCTTCCGTGGGGCATCTGCCGGGCAGCTGTTCCGCTTTCCCGAAATTTTCCTCAAGTCCGACGGCGGGTACGCACCGACTGCCGAACTCACCATCGCGTGGCGAAACTCAGCCCATATTCTCGACACCGCCAATGTTATGTCTGCAGAACTTGCCCAAGCACAGACCCGCAAGGCCAACGCCAAACTGGGGGCTGGGCTAACTTCGGAAGAGCGGGATGCCGCCGGTCCCAGGGTAGTCGTGTCACCTTTGCGCGAGAAACCCAACGCACCCGACGGGGAAGTAGTACTGGCTCGCTATGAAAGCGAAATAGCTGAGGCAGAAGCCATCGCCGATGAAATCCTGGACCGGAAGGGGGATTTCACTCACCGCAGCGGGACCCAAGGTGCCATGACAGTGGCAGTGCTGTGCCGCCGTCGTGCGCAATTTGCTGGGTTACAGAGCGTCTTTGAAGCCCGTGGCATCCCTTACGAAACCGTGGGCCTGAGTGGGTTGTTGAGTACCCCGGAGATTGTAGATCTGGTGGCCACGTTGCGGGTAATAGCCGATCCCGGACGTTCGGATGCCTTGATGCGGCTGCTGACCGGTGCCCGTTGGCGCATTGGGCCCTTGGACCTCATGGCATTTTCTGACTGGGCACGGCACTTGGCTCGGCGCCGAAAGTGGGCTGCCGAAAACCGCGTGAACTTCAATGCCGCAGCTTTGCGCGGTGAGGTGGAACCAGATTCGCACCACGGCACCCAGAGCGCAGATAGTGGCGCGGAAGGGGGCGCTGAAGGTGCACCGGACGTTGTAGTGAGCGCAGACCTCGTGGACGCCTCATCGCTGATCGAAGCCCTGGATTATCTCAGTGCAGACTACTGGCCGGACTCAATACGCCCCTTGTCGGACACAGCGCGGGCCAGGATGTTGACGCTACGAGACGAGCTGCGCATGCTGCGCACTTTTGTCGCCGAGGATTTGAGTAACCTGCTCGGTGTGGTGGAGCGGACCATGCTGCTGGACATTGAGCTAGCGGCCAAGCCCGGCGCGAGCATTCATCATGCCCGTCGTAACCTTGATGCCTTTGCGGACGCAGCCACAACCTTTATGCAGGCGGCTCAAAGGGTAGACTTGGATGCCTTTCTTGGGTGGCTGGAAACAGCAGAATCTGAAGAAGGCGGGCTGGAAATGACGCCCCTTGAGAGCAACCCTGATGCTGTGGCACTGCTCACCGCGCATGCCTCCAAGGGTTTGGAATGGGATGTGGTGTTTGTTCCCGGCATGAATATGGGGGCGTTCCCGAGCACCCGGGCTGACCGTTGGAGCACGGGCGCAAAATCACTGCCTTGGCCATTGCGTGGCGACCGGGAGGACCTGCCTGAATGGGACCTCAACGTTCCGGATTTGAAAACGCTCATGGACAACGAGAAGCTGTTCGCTGCCGATGTCGGTTTGCATGGTGAGGAAGAGGAACGGCGGCTGGCGTATGTCGCTTTCACTCGAGCCCGTGATTTCCTCATGTGTTCTAGCACGGTGTGGGGGAGCGGGAAGAAACCGCTCCAACCATCGCCCTTCATTTCAGAGTTGCTGGTTCTGGCCGAAGGAGCCAAGCAAAGCGCCCGAATTTCGCTGTGGTCCCCTGATCCAGAGAAAGATGCCGAAAACCCCACCAGCGCAGGTTCTGAAAGTGCGCTGTGGCCTTACGACCCGCTCAACGGGCCTGAGATTCAAGGCCGTCCCGGAGCCGTGAAACGGGTGGGCCGGAGGGAGAACGTGGCGCGATCGGCTGCAGCCGTAGAGGCTGAACGGGAAGCAATTCGCGCCAGTGGACTCACGCCGGAGAAGCTTGCTGCACTTGTTGGTGGCAGTGAATTCTTGGCGAGTCACCCTCGGTGGGGGTTGGAGACCAGCGTGTTGTTGGCACAGGAAAACGTGGAATCGGACCAGCTCCGGGTGGAACTGCCACCGCATATTTCAGCTTCGCGGTTGGTAGCTCTGAGCGAAGATCCGGAAAAGGTCACCCGGGCCATGCGCCGGCCAGTTCCCACTAAACCTGGCATGGCAGCGCGCAAGGGAACGGCCTTCCACACGTGGATTGAGGATTTCTTCGGCACCACGGGGCAGCTGGACTTTGATGAAACTCCCGGAGCTGACTCCTATGTGGACGAAGCCTACGGGCTGAACGACATGCAAGAAACGTTCAAGAATTCTCAGTGGGCTACTCGGGTTCCCGCCGAATTGGAGGTGCCCATTGAAACCAGAGTGGCAGATGTGGTGGTTCGTGGGCGCATTGATGCGGTGTTCAGGGATGCCGACGGCGGTTGGGACTTGATCGACTGGAAGACCGGTAAGGTCCCCGGAAAGCAGCAGTTGGCGGTCCGTGGGGTGCAGCTGGCCGTATACCGGCTTGCTTGGTCGCGCCTCAAAGAGGTGCCACTAGATCAGGTGCGGGCAGCGTTTTACTACGTGGGCCAGGATAAGCTCATCCGTCCCGTGGACTTGGCTGGTCAGGAGGAACTGGAGGCCATCGTCACCAACGCCTATTCCGCCTGACATGTACCGGTGGCGACTACAGCTACCGCTACTTATCGAGAGGAATGACCTTCAGCGCGGTGGTGTCCACTTCTTCCCCAGAGGATGCTGCCGCCGGGGCAGCGTCCTTAATGTCTTTAGTGTCAGTGGTTGACTCATCAGCATCATCAGCGTCAGTGTTGGATGCGCCAGCGACCTTAGTCGCCTTGGCAGCCTCATCGTTCGGAGCTTCGAGATCGACGATTGGAACGCCGGCTGCTGCGGTTCCCGGCAGCACAGCGGCCTGTGGAGCGTTGGCTTGCGCTTGGGATTGGGCTTCAACGACCGAGATGGAAGCGGTCTCCGGAGCCGGCTCCTCGCTGGCCTTTACCTGCGGTGCCTTTACCTGCGGTGCCTTTACCTGCGGTGCCTTTGCCTGCGGTGCGCTGGCTTCGTTCGCCGCAACGACGGATGCAACGGGAGCAACGGATGCAACGGGAGCAGCCACAACAGTCGGTTCAACGCTGATGGGCTGGCCACCGTGCTCGGCAATATCGGCTTCGAGGGTGCGCAGCATGGATTCTGCGTCCTCCACCATGCGAGCGCTGTCGGCGGCATAGCCCTTGACGAGCCACTGCGCCAGCGCAAACTCGGCGCTGAGGGCGGCTCTGCGCAGCAGATGCGGATCCGGGGTTTCGTGGCGGGCGCCGGCGTAAGCCTGCAACACCGTGTCAACAAAGTCAGGATCATCAACGGCAACGAGCCACGCGAAATCATCAGCGGGATCGCCCACTCGCAGCTCGGTCCAGCCATTGACGGCGGTGACTTGGTCGCCGTCGAGCAATATATTGTCTTCGTGCAAATCTCCATGGACCACACAGGCGTTGAAGCGCCACAGGGCCACGTCTTCCATGGCGTGTTCCCATCGACGTAACAAGGCCGGCGGAATCTTGCCCGTGGTAGCCGACTGGTCAAGCTCGTTGAGCTTGCGCTGACGGAATTCATTGGCGGTGTAACTTGGCAGATCGTAATTGGTCACGAGCTCCTGGGGGAGATCATGAATTGCGGCGATAGCGGCACCAATCTCCATGGCCAAGGTGGCGCCTCCGGCAGAGAGCTGCTCTACCGTGTACGCCTTCCCCCGAATATGGGAATACACAAAAGTGATGAGTTCCCCCTGCCGCACAGTTCCTGCCACGGTAGGCAGCAAGAAGGGCAGCTCTGCTCGAATGGCAGGGGTGAAGGCGCGCAGTACCTGGCGTTCAGTTTCCAAGCGCGTACTGGCCTCGGCATGGCGCGGCGAACGTACCCTCCAGCGCCGATTTTCCGAATCCACGAGCAATGCGGAGCAAAAATCGGCTGCATGATCAGGTTCCGGGCCAAAAGCTGTGACGTTGAGTCCGGGCACGGCGGCGCTGGCAATAGCGGCCAGTTCAATTGCAGTCATTCTTCTCACCCCTCCACCGTAGATCGCGAAGGCGCCAAACCTCGCTTCCTAGAGGCGGCGAGTCGCAAGAAGTCGTACCCGCATCCTCCTGCACCGGCCACTGGACAGCGCCACGTTGTCCACAATCACGTGCTGCGGAATGTAAAAAAGGGCATTGGATGCGTACGGTAGAAACATGACCAAACCCAACCTTTCCCCCGACGCCGTGCTGGACCGAGAATGCGAACAGCGCGGTGAGGCCGGATTTTTGGAGGCCGTGGTGGAGACGGCAGCCCACAAGGTAGTGCTCTTCCACCGCGGCAGGGCACTGGTGACCGGCGCCAGCCTCAATTCGCTGGCATATCTTGATCCCTCACAACTGCCCCTGGAGCTCCCAGCCGGGACCCTCTCGGTGTACCTCGGCAAGGTCCTTGACGGCCACGGGCATACCCTGCCATCGGGCACGGAGCTGGTGCTTGTCGCTTTACCGGACGACGCCGGAGAGCCGGCTTGGGTGCCGGAGGGCAGCTCCTTCGCCGGTTACCGGGCAGCCGCCGGGCAGATGAGTAGCGCCGAGGCAGAGATTTTCATTCAGGCTCAGGCAGTTGCCAACTGGCATGCCACTCACGCCTTCTGCCCGCGGTGCGGCAATGCCACCGACATCCAGGCGGCAGGCTGGATGCGCCGGTGCAGCCATGACGGTTCCGAACACTTTCCTCGGACCGATCCTGCCGTGATCGTGGCCATTGTCGGAGCCCATGACAAGATCTTGCTGGCCAACAACTTCGCATGGGATGAAAACCGCTACTCCACCGTGGCCGGTTTCGTAGAGGCTGGAGAAAGCGCAGAAGCAGGCGCGGTGCGTGAAATTTTTGAAGAAGTGGGTGTCCGGTTACATTCTCTTCACTATCGTTCATCCCAAGCATGGCCGTTCCCCCGGTCCTTGATGTTGGGCTTCCTGGGCTACACGAATGACACAAATGCCACCCCCGACCTGACGGAAGTTCGGGCAGCCCGGTGGTTCGGCAGGGAAGAGTTGCAGGACGCGATCTTGGCCGGCGAAGCAGTAATCTCACCCCGGTTGTCCATTGCGCGCGAACTGATTGAGCACTGGTATGGCGGAAGAATTATCGATGCCGGTGAAGTCGATGCCGGTGAAGTCGACCCCGGTGCACAGGTATGAGTTTTGACCCCAGCCAGGTGGGTCTGCCCGTCATGGATGAACGCACTGCGGAGGAGAAGATTCTCTCCGGCCTGGATGAAGAACAACGCACAGTTGCCACCACACTGAACGGGCCTCTGTGCGTGCTGGCCGGCGCCGGCACCGGCAAGACGCGCGCCATCACGCACCGCATTGCCTATGGCGTGCACACCGGTGTCTACAATCCCAACCGCCTCCTAGCCGTAACCTTTACGGCCAGAGCTGCCGCTGAAATGCGTACCCGGTTACGCGATCTAGGCGTGGGCACTGTCCAGGCCCGCACCTTCCATGCCGCAGCGTTACGGCAGCTGCAGTATTTCTGGCCGCACGCCGTCGGCGGTCAATTGCCAGGCCTGCTAGAACACAAAGCACAGGTCATTGCCGAGGCCGCGCGTCGGCTCCGGCTTCCCACTGACAGGGCCGCCATCCGGGATTTGGCTGCCGAAATTGAGTGGGCCAAAGTGTCCATGATGACCCCGGAAACGTACCTCATCAAGGCCGAAGACCGCGGCGAGCCCGGTGGGTTGGACAAGGTCACGGTGGGCCGGCTCTTCCAAGGATACGAAGATGTGAAAGCGGATCGAAACCTCATTGACTTTGAGGATGTTCTGCTGATCACCGTGGGCATACTGCAGGAAGATCCGCGAGTAGCCGCCACAGTGCGGGACCAGTACCGGCATTTTGTGGTGGACGAGTACCAGGATGTTTCCCCACTCCAACAGCGCATGCTCGATCTGTGGCTGGGTGGTCGAGACGAGCTATGTGTGGTGGGAGATGCCAGCCAGACCATTTACTCCTTCACCGGCGCCACCCCACGCCACCTGCTGGAATTTCCACAGCGCTTCCCCGAAGCAAATGTGGTCAAGTTGGTCCGCGACTACCGTTCCACCCCGCAAGTGGTGGGCTTGGCCAACAATCTGCTGGCCAACAGGCGCAGCGGAGGCCTGACTGCAGACGCGCTCTGGTCCAAGCCGCTAGAACTCGTGGCCCAGCGCTCGGGCGGACCGGCACCTGAATTCATGGAGTGCAGCGATGACGAGGCCGAGGCAGCGGCCGTTGCGGCCAGAATCAAGGTGCTCGTTGAGCACGGAACACCCGCCAGCGAAATTGCTGTGCTGTTCAGGACTAACGGCCAATCCGAAGCTTATGAGCAGGCGTTGACCGCAGCCGGGCTGGGATACCAATTGCGCGGCGGCGAGCGGTTCTTCGCCCGCAAGGAAGTCCGCGATGCCATGCTGCAGCTCCGTGCGTCCTCGCGGGCTGCCGAAGATGAAGCTCTGGGTCAGCTGGTCCGCGATGTGTTGGGTAACCTCGGCTACCAATCAGAGGCCCCCAAAACAGGCGGCGCCGTGCGAGAACGGTGGGAATCGCTCAGTGCAATTGTTGCCCTGGCTGATGAGTTGTTCATCTCTCGCAGCACCACGGAGCATACCTTCTCGATCGTGGACTTTGTCGCCGAACTTCAGGAACGGGCCACAGCTCAGCACGCACCCACCGTCCAGGGCGTCACGCTGGCTTCCTTGCACTCGGCCAAGGGTCTGGAGTGGGACGCCGTTTTTTTGGTGGGTCTCAGCGAAGGCTTGATGCCCATTTCCTTTGCGGACACCCCAGAGACGGTAGATGAGGAGCGACGGCTTTTGTACGTGGGTATCACCCGTGCTCGGGAATACTTGAACTTCTCTTGGTCTACAGCACGTACACCAGGGGGCCGCGCAAATCGCAAGCCTTCACGGTTCTTGGACGGCTTGCGGCCCAATACAGTCGGCGGGGGTCCCGCCGGCCCGCGCATGGCCACGACCCGAAAATCGCGCAAGCTGGCAGGGCCATCGGTGTGCCGGGTATGCGGGAAGATCCTCAACACCGGGGCTGAACGCAAGGTGGGACGTTGTGCCGATTGCCCTCCCGGGTACGACGAAGCCGTGTTTGAGCAGTTGCGGGAATGGCGTTTGAAGGAATCAGTTTCCGCATCGGTACCAGCTTTTGTGGTGTTTACCGACGCCACACTCATGGCCATCGCCGAGGCAGCTCCTGCTAATTTGGATGAGCTGGCAGCACTGCCCGGAGTAGGGCCTTCCAAACTGGAACGTTATGGGGACGCAGTCTTGGAGATTGTGGCTGGCTGATTCTGCCATTGACAGCCGCAGTCAGGGTGGGGGCTGAAATCCTGCTCGGTCCAGCGTCCGCTCCCAGCATGGAAACTCATCACGGCGGACCAAGCGCTGGGCTGATTGACGCCGTCCAGAAATAGCAATGCCTGTGTGGCTGCGGTACCAGCCAACGCCAGCGAGGTAGCGCTCGCTTCTAAACGTCCCGCTGAATGCCCGCTGGCAGGCCCATTTGAAGGCTCGTTTGAAGGCTCGCCCCCGTCGTCCTGCAGCCACTGTGAATCAGGGCCGCTGCGCTGCCGCTCCACACAGTCTGCGCAGGCAGTCGCCCCGGGCACAACCAGCGGACCCACCGTGCCGTCCTGCTCGCGATGCAACACCAACAGATGGGGCCGTTCGGTTCCCAAGAAACGGGACGTCAGCTCAGCTGCCGCACTGTCGAAACCCACCAGAACGCCAAGATCAAGGCTCGCAAGGCTGGGTCCTCCGGCGCCGCCGTCGTGCACCATGTGAATGCGAGTGAGTGGATCTAACGCTGTGAGGTGACGCCGCAGAGCCAGGGAGCGCGGGATGCCAATATCGGCCTTGGAATAGGCGCTCGGGGACACGTCTGAGGCGGTGACGGGGGAGTCGTCCTCGAGCAGGAGCGTGCCCACTCCGGCGTTAGCCAACGCCCCGGTGAGGGTGGCTCCGGTGCGGCCCAACCCCACCACATGGACCACGTTCTGCTGGCGCTGAGCCAGACGTTTCCGCGCCGAATCTAAGTACAGGCCCAAGAGCGCTGTGCGGTCAGGACGCAGCCGTTCCTCGCGGTAACCCTGCGTGGACAGTTCGGCGTCGTGACACAAAACAGGGGCCAACATGGTACAAATTTCTTGGGCACGCGCGGCAGGGACACCAAGTTCGACGGCGGAGCTCATCACCGTGTCATCGGGGATACCGCGGCGCAGCGCCTTGACGAACGCCACGTCGGTGGACTGTAAGCCCTCCAAGATCAGACCGGCGGGTCCCAGCCCAATTTGTATGCTGTGCGCTCCTCGGCTGACCATGCGAAGCGCCGGATTGACAGCTGTCATGATGATCTCCCTGAGGATTTTGGCGACTAGATGCCGTAGTTAAAATCATTGCACTTGAGGTGTAGGTCTGCCGTGAGTTATCCACAGCCAAGAGTTCTCCACGAGTTGTCCCCGAACAGGGGCAGCGGCGTGCGCTGGGGGAGTCGGTGGCGGTACGGTCAATATATGGCACCAGTAACAGCACCGAGGACTCTCGCACCGGCAACCACGCCCGCACAGAAACCCGCACCCGCAGCATCTGGCCGTCGCAGCCCCATCGGAACAGGAACCAGGGGACCCTTAGGCGATTCCATCTCGCGCCACCTGCTCAGTTCAGGGGATCCGATCGTGGTCAGGCGGACCACACGGCGTAAAACAGGGCTTGCTGCATTTTGGGAAAATGGGCAGGCAGTCATCGCTGTGCCGGCGCGCCTCAGTCTTGAAGATGAGCAGTATTGGGTGCCGCACATGGCCGCCAAGCTGGAACAAAGCAAACAACGCGAAGCGGGTCTGGCTGGACGCAGGCGAGCCCCAGCCAGCGACGTTGCCCTGTTGCAGCGCAGCCACTCACTATCAGCTCAGTTCTTGGGTGCCCGGGCTGTGCCGGAATCAGTGCGCTGGGTCAACAACCAAAACGACCGCTGGGGATCGGCAACCCCAGCCCGGGGAACTATCCGCATTTCTCACCACGTGCAAGGTATGCCGGACTGGGTCTTGGACTATGTGTTGTTGCATGAACTGGCTCACTTGATCCATCCGAACCACAGCCCAGCATTTTGGGCGGAACTGGCCGGCTACCCGAAGCTGGAAGAGGCCAAAGCGTTCTTGCAGGGTGCCTCATTTGCTTCCGCCCGAAACATCGTGGGTATGGGCGAGGGCATGCAGGATGAAGGTGACCATGGAACTGATGCTGGCAGTGAAGGCTCGGTGTCATCCATCTAAGCAATTAAGCAACGACGGCGGCGGGAACCGCAGCTCCCTGCTGTAGCAGTGGAGCTGCGGTTCCCGCCGCCGTCGTATGGCTTAGGGAAGGTGGCTCAAACGGGAGTTGCTTGAACCGAGGACCTCTTAGCCCTTGTCCCCGGAGCCGGAGCCGGTCTCGGGGTCTGTTTCTGGGTCTGTTTCTGTTTCGGTTTCTGTTTCCGTGTCTGTGTCAGGCTCAGTCCCGGATACCTCGTCTGAGGCGTCTGAGGCGTCCGCGGAGTCTTCGGCCTGGAAGTCGTCAAAGCCGCCGTCCAGCAGCTTGGCCAATGCCGCATCAACGTCTGATTCAGAAGCATCCTCGGCGCTACGACGGGCACTAAAACCAGCAGCGTCATCCAAGTCAGCAGAGGTAGGCAGCAGATCTGGGTGGTCCCAAATAGCGTCACGGCCAGCAATGCCACGCTGGTCTTTCAAAGAAGCCCACAGGGCCGCAGCTTCGCGGAGCCTGCGCGGACGCAATTCCAACCCCACGAGGGACCCGAAGGCATGCTCGGCCGGACCACCGGTGGCACGGCGCCGACGGATAGTTTCACGGATGGCCGCAGCAGCAGGCAGATTGGCTGCTGCCTCAAAACTGAGCTCGTCTACCCAGCCTTCTACGAGGGCTAGGGCTGTTTCCAGCTTTGCCAATGCGGCGTCCTGCTCCGGTGTGCGGGCCGGCATGAAGACACCCTCGGACAGGGCCGCCTGCATGGCTTCGGGGTTGGACGGGTCTAGGTTCTGGGCGAGATCTTCAATACGAGACATGTCAATGTGGATGCCGCGTGCGTATGATTCGATGGCGCTCAGCAGATGACCGCGCAGCCACGGAACCTGTACGAAGAGTCTGGCGTGAGCAGCTTCCCGCAGGGCCAAGAACAGCAGAACTTCCTGTTCTGGAACTTCCAAACCTTCTCCGAAGGCCTTGACGTTGGCAGGCAGGAGGGCCATTTGCAGGTCGGCCAATGGGATACCAATATCGGTGGAGCCGACAACTTCCTTGGCCAGCGCGCCCACAGCGGCACCAAGCTGCATGCCGAACAGGGCGCCACCCATGTTCTGCATCATCGAGGCCGCACCGCCCATCATGGACTTCATCTCTTCGGGCAGCTGTTCGTTCATGGCTGTGGAAATGGCGAAAGCAATACTGTTTGCTACCGGCTCGGTCAGGCGCTTCCACGTCCCCAGAGTTTCCTCCACCCATTCCGCGCGAGACCAAGCACGGCCCACGATCGCGGTCGCGGCGAGGTCCGTGAACGGGTTTAGCCACATCTCCGCCAGACGCAGAGCATCATCAACTTCACGCTGCTGGGCTGGCGTCACTGACGGGTCATCCCCGGCGGCTGCTTTTCGAGCAGCGTCGTGGGCCAAGTCCCAATTGACGGGAGTGTCCGAGGACCCGCTCATCATGGCCTGTACCTGGGAGAACATTTGGGCGAGCGCATTCGGATCTGACGGCAAACCCGCAGCTTTAGCCAGTTCCGCTGGATCGAAACCCTCCATGCCAGCTCCGCCCATAAGGTTGGCGAGCATTTCCTGAAGCGGATCCTTCGGGGTTTCGTCGTCGTTGTTGGCTGGTGTGGAAGACATGATGGCCCGTTCGTTGGCGTGGACGCTGAATATCTTCACGTTACCGCCGCCGCGCAGCGTTGTCGCCCTGTGGCGGCCCGCTGTTCGCTCTAGGCAAAGGGTGCGGGCCTTGCAGGGGCGGCACTGTGGCATTCACTGGATGCTCCCAGCCGGGGCACAAGCACAGCACATCGAGACACAGTAAGGTTGGGGGTTGGTACCCCGTTTAATGTGAGTATTTTTGGTCCACGGGTGCCTGCCAGACCCGAGTGAATGTGGAAAGGTCACAGCTTTGAGCCAGGAGACACCCGAAACGGCGGCGACGCCACGCGGTTTTCGCGACAAAAGAATCTCCCTCATGGCGGTCTCTGGTGTACTAGCTGTGGTGTTAGGCGCAGCTGCACTGACGTTACCTGTGCCCTATGTGATCGAATCCCCGGGGCCTGCCATTAACACAATTGGCGAGCTCAACGGTGAGCCCATCATCACCGTTACGGGCCACGAAAGTTTTGCGCCAACCTCCGGCAGCCTTGATCTGACCACGGTTCACCTCACCGGCGGCTTGCCTGAGAGCCCGGTCAACTTTTTCAATGTGCTCTCTTCATGGCTGACACCGTCCCACACGGTCTACCCGGCCGAACTCATGTACGCACCTGGGGCCAGCCAGGACGTCATTAATAGTGAGAATTCCGCGGCTATGACCGGGTCTCAGGAAAATGCCACCGCAGCTGCCCTGACAGCCATGGGTATTGACTTTGAGAGCAGTCTGGCTGTGGCCATGGTCCCTGCTGATGGTGCCGCGTCGGGCATCATGAAGCCCGATGACGTCCTGCTCGCCATTGACAACAAAAAAATTACCGACCTGGGGGTTATCCAGACCGTGTTGGCCGAGGGCGCCGGTGAGCCCGTGCAACTTCAGATCCGGCGAGACGGTGCTGAGCAGACGGTGAGCCTCACCCCGAAACTGGGTAGCGAGGACAAATATTTGCTGGGGGTCCAGATCCAAAATGTGTTTAAGTTTCCCTTCGACGTCCAGATCACGCTGAGCAACATTGGTGGACCCAGTGCAGGGATGATCTTTGCTCTGGGCATCATGGACAGCCTGACACCGGGAGATCTCACGGGAGGAAAAAAGTTTGCTGGCACGGGAACTATTGATCCCGCGGGGAATGTCGGCGCCATTGGCGGCATTGCCCAAAAGCTTGTGGGCGCTCGCAGCACGGGCGCTGACTATTTCTTAGCACCTGCAGCAAATTGTGGCGACGTAGTTGGACACATTCCCGATGGCTTGCAAGTCATCAAGGTGAGCACGCTCGAAGAAGCCTATGACGCTGTGACCCTGATTGGTTCCGGCAAAGACAGCTCAGGACTTCCTACATGCAAATAACAATTGAGTCCCCATGCGTAACGATTGCGCATCACACGGAACTTGGCCCACGGCCCGTTCGTGGCACCCTTATGGAAGTACCCCCAGTTTTTCGTCTCCAACAGTTGAGTAAGAGGTAGAGAGTGACATCCCGCCCAGCCCCGCCGCCGAGCAATACCATCCGGCCCAAGCGACGTAGCGCATTGATGCCCACCATCATTGTCGTGGCGGTGCTTGTGGTCGCAGTGCTGATCTTTTCGGGGGCCTACACGGATCTGCTCTGGTACAACCAGATTGGCTTTTCCGAGGTTTTCTGGACCGAACGCATTGCCAAGATCCTGATATTCATTGCTGGCTTCCTCATCATGGCAGTGGGTGTGTACTTCTCCATTCGGGCCGCTTATAAGGCGCGCCCCATTTATGCCCCCGACAACGCACATGAGGACAACCTCAACCGTTATCAGATGCAGCTGGAACCGATCCGCCGAGTGGTGATGCTTGGTGTTCCGATCATTTTTGGTTTGTTTGCCGGCACAGCAGCTATGGCCCAATGGGAAAAGGTGATGCTGTTCCTCTACCGTGTTCCTTTCGGTTCAACTGACCCCGAATTCGGGCTGGACGTTAGCTTCTACACCAACACCCTGCCGTTCCTGGGCTTCTTGGTGGGCATGCTCATCAGCGCTGTGGTGATAGCTTTCATCGCCGGAGTGCTGACCCATTACCTATACGGTGCCATCCGGTTAACTGAACGCGGCATCTTCACCACGCGCGGCGCGCAAATCCACATCGCCATTCTCGCCGGCGTCTTCCTGTTGCTGCTAGCTGCAAACTTCTGGCTGGGCCGCTACGCCACACTGCAAGACAACAGCGGGTTCCGTGCTGGGGCCATGTTCACCGACGTCAACGCCGTCATCCCCACCAAAGCTATTTTGGCCGCGGCCGCTATCATCGTGGCTATTTTGTTCATTGTGGCCGCATTCATTGGCAAGTGGAAACTGCCCCTGATTGGTGCGGGCATGCTAGTCGTCACCGCAATTGTTGCTGGCGGTCTGTACCCCATGGCCATCCAGGCATGGCAGGTCAAGCCCTCGCAGGGAAATGTGGAAGCTGAGTTCATTCAGCGCAACATTGAGATGACTCGCCAGGCTTACGGACTCTCGGATATGGAAGTCACCCCTTACAACGCAACCACGACGGCGGAAGCCGGCGCTCTGCGTCAGGACGCCGACACTGCGGCTAACATCCGTCTGCTCGACCCGAATCTACTCTCAGCCACCTTCCGAGAGCTAGAGCAGTACCGCCCGTACTACGAGTTCCCCAAGACTCTCAATGTTGACCGTTACACCGTTGACGGCGAAGTTCAAGATGCGGTGATTGCTGTGCGTGAGTTGAACCCCGACGGGTTGAACCCAGCTCAGCAGAATTGGTACAACCAGCATTTGGTTTACACCCACGGCTACGGCATGGTGGCTGCCTATGGCAACACCGTGACAGCCGATGGCAAGCCGGAATTCATGCAGTCGGGTGTGCCCTCCACAGGTGTGCTGGGAACGGACTCCAGCTACCAGCCGCGGATTTACTTCGGCCAGTCCATGACTGAATACTCCCTCGTAGGTGCTGAAGAGGGCACCGCACCCATTGAGCTGGATCGCCCGCAGGGCACCACCGGAACAGCAGATGAGAAAGCCGAATCGGAATCTCTGACGACCTTCACCGGCAACGGTGGGCCCAGCGTGGGCAACTGGTTCAACAGGGTCATGTACGCGCTGAAGTTCCAGTCGACGGACCTGTTGCTGACCAACGGTGTCAACAGCAAGTCTCAGATCCTCTACGACCGAACGCCCGAAGAACGTGTGGCCAAGGTTGCGCCGTACCTGACCATTGATGGAAACCCGTACCCGGCCATTGTTGATGGCAAGGTCAAGTGGATTGTTGATGGCTACACCACCAGCTCCTACTACCCCTATTCACAGCAGCAGCAGTTGCAAGAAGCCACTACGGACTCTCTAACGGCCACCAATGGGATGGCTCCGCTCCCCAATGCTTCTGTGAATTACATCCGCAACTCGGTCAAGGCCACTGTGGATGCTTACGACGGTTCCGTTGACCTATTTGCGTGGGACACTGAGGACCCGATCCTGAAGTCCTGGCAGAAAATCTTCCCAAGCACCATCAAGCCGTACACGGAAATGTCCGGGGACGTCATGTCTCACGTACGTTACCCGGAAGATATCTTCAAGGTACAGCGTGAGCTGCTGGGCCAGTACCACGTGACTGATCCGGACAAGTTCTTCCAGAACACCGAAGCATGGTCCGTCCCGGATGACCCCACCACCGCGGCCACTGACAAGCAGCCGCCGTACTACCTGTCCTTGAAGATGCCCGGCGCCGAGAAGGCAGCCTTCTCGTTGACCACGAACTTCATTCCCCAGGAAGTGGCCGGAACCGACTCTCGCAACGTCTTGTACGGGTTTATGGCAGCTAATGGTGATGCCGGAAACGTCAAGGGCGTTAAGAGTCCTGACTATGGGAAACTGCAGTTGCTTGAGTTGCCGGTGGAAACCCAGGTACCAGGTCCCGGCCAGGTGCAAAACACCTTCCGAACCGATCCGAGGGTCTCTGATCAGCTGAATATTCTGACGCTTGGCCAGTCCGAGCTGAAGAACGGAAACCTGCTCACCCTGCCTGTGGGTGGCGGTCTGTTGTACGTCCAGCCCGTCTACCTGCAATCAAAGGGTGCGACGTCCTTCCCGACGCTGCAGCGCGTGTTGGTGGCTTTTGGTAACAAGATTGGTTTCGCAGCCACCTTGGATGAGGCTCTGGATGATCTCTTTGGCGGTGACTCCGGTGCCGCAGCCGGTGATGCCAACGTGGAGAAGATTCCTGACGCAGCTGTGTCTGAGCCGGGAAGCCCTGCACCGTCCGGAACGAGTACCAATCCAGCGCTTGCCAAGGCGCTTCAGGACGCCAGCGCAGCCATCAATGAAGGACAGGCTGCTCTCGCCAAGGGTGATTTCACCGCTTACGGCGAGTCTCAGAAGAAGCTGGAAGCGGCTATCGCAGCCGCCGTCGCAGCTGAAGGTGCCCCGGCAACGCCTTCCACCCCGGCGCCCACAGCCACACCTAGTCCTAGCGCGGCACCATAGTTCCGGCGTCGTTAGCTAGATAACGCGTTATCAGCGGTAGTCGTAAGGCCCGGTCACCTCACAGTGACCGGGCCTTACGACTACCCTCGTGAGCGCGGATGGGCACACAGTTGCCGCAGGAGATGAACGTCACGTGCTTTCAGTTTGGCCTGCTGGTGAATGGCCGGTAAAGTAATAAACACATCGCGGGGTGGAGCAGTTCGGTAGCTCGCCGGGCTCATAACCCGGAGGTCACAGGTTCAAATCCTGTCCCCGCAACTCCACAAGAAAACCCCCAGCCTTATAGGCTGGGGGTTTTCTGTTTTCCGGTGGTGGGCCCACGCCCGCGACGGGCCCGCGAGGTACCAGATTGGGGAGCGGGTGGGGACTAGAACGGCCAGAACACCGGGACCAAGAACACCGCAACGGCTACGTAGAGCGCCATGATGACCAAGCCGAACTTCCAGTAGTCGCCAAACTTGTAACCTGCAGGGCGCATGATCATCATGTTCGCCGGAGTGGCAATGGGTGTGAGTAGGGCCGCGGATGACGCCACACTGACACACATCAGTACAGTGAGCGGTGAAAGCCCCGACTCCGTGGCCACCGACAAAGCGATCGGGATAATAATCAGGGCCGTTGCAGTGTTGCTGATCAGCTGCCCCATGACGGCTGTGACAACGAAGATACCAATGAGCAGCAGATACGGACTCCCACCTCCGGTCAGCGTGACAATCCCGTCTGCCAGCAATTTTGCCGTGCCTGTCTTGGTGATCGCGGCAGATAGGGGAATCATTCCGGCCACCAAGATCAGGGTTTGCCATGCCATTGAGCGGTGCGCTTGGCCAATGGTGACCACCCTAGTCAGAACCATGGCCATGGTTGCCAGAAGAGCCGCTACGGCCGTCGGGACGATGTTGGTGGTCATCAGGACCACCATGGCGGCCAAGATGATTAAGGCCGGGACGGCTCCTGAACCTAGCGGAACGGTTTGGCGACGAATGGCATCGGGGGAGTCCACCAGCAGGACGTTGTGGTCCCGAGTGTGCTGGTCCAGCTCCTGCCAGCCACCTTGCAAGAGAAGGGTGTCTCCGGCCTTGACGCTGCTTACTTGGCCATCGGGCACATTGGCGGCGGCAGCTTTACCTGCTCGCTGGTGGGCCAGCACCACCAGCGAGCCGCTCTCGGTGACCATGCCTGGATAGACATTAGTGCCAATGAGATTTGAACGTGGTGCCACCAGCACTTCGGCGACACCAAAGGATTTACTGATTAAACCGCAAGCAATCACATTGTCATCGGCAGCCTCCACCGTCATCTCGTGTTTAACGGCGAAATCTGCAATGTCAGTGGCCGTGCCGCGCACCACCAGGTAATTGCCGGCGTCGAGCGTCTCCCCTGTGGCTGGCTTCCCAGTAGCACTCTGGACGCTGATCAGGTGAACTCCGCCACGAATGGCAGGCAGCACTCCAACAATTGGTCGGTCCACATGGATGCTGCCAGCCGGGATGAGCAGGCGAGCAAGTCCGTGTTCATCGGGCCAGTACTGGCGCAGTAACACGCGAGAGTGCTCGCTGAGATCCTTGGGCCTGTCCTCGGGGGTCCGTTGCGGCAGTAGTTTGGGGCCGAGGTAGATGGCAATCAGGATGGTACCGATGAGCAGTGGCATCCCCACCAGGGCAAACTCAAAGAAGCCAATTCCTTTGCCGGTGGAATCGATGGCTGCCTCAAGGATCAGGATGTTGACGGGGGATCCGGTCAATACGAGCAGAGAGCCAGCGTGGGCCGCAAAGGCCATAGGCATGAGCAGCTGTCCAGGTTCCCGACCCAAGCGTACGGCCAACACCACCACCATGGGCAGCAGCGCAGCGACGGCGCCATTGACGCTAATGATGGCTGTGAGCAAAGCCGTAAAGAGCATAATCAACGCGGTGAGCCGTGGTCTGCTTTCGCCGGCAAAGCGGACCAGTAATCCGCCCATCCAGGTGGTGATGCCAGCGGCGTCAATGGCCTCGGCCACCACAAAGAGGGCGGCGATGAGGATGACAGTCTGGGAGCCAAATCCAGAAAATGTTTCATCGACGTTGATGATTCCCGTGGCGAAGAGTAGCAAGGCCACACCAATGGCTACGATTTCGACAGGGATTTTATTCCAGATAAATATGACAATCGTGATTGTCAGAATTGTCAGCATTACGGCTATTTCACTCATAGGCAAAGATTAGTTAAAAACAGTGGCTTGAACAATGCTGAAGCGGTATTCTTCGTGTGTAGATCCTGAGCATAATTTCTGACTGAAAACCACAGTGGACTGCTAATTAGGTCCCATAATTACGCCTAAGGCCAGCGTGGTGGTCCTACAACGCCACCGTTGGTTGGCGTTAATAACTGAATCAACTGGAGTTAATAATGCAGTTCTTCGAAGTTTTTTGGTCAATTACCATTGCGTTCTTGTTCTTGGCCTATTTGATCCTCCTGTTTCAAATTGTGGCCGATATCTTCCGTGACCAAACGCTGTCCGGCGTCTTCAAGGCAATCTGGATCTTCTTTCTTCTGGTGACGCCCTATATCTCTGCGCTGATTTACATCATTGTCCGCGGAGCTGGCATGTCCGAGCGGAATGCCAAGGTGGCCTCGAGCGCACAGGCGCAGACCGAGGAATATTTCCGCCGCGTAGCTGGAAGTCAAAGCCCGGCGGACCAGATTTCATCGGCCAAGAACTTGCTGGACTCTGGCGTCATCAACGACGCTGAATACGCACAGCTCAAGGCAAAGGCCCTAGCCTAACCGTTTCACCTCTTTGAAAGGTTCGCTACGCATGGCACATACACCCATCAAGCTCATCCCGGAATCCTACGATCCGGCTCCTTCCCTCCGTCTTGACCCATCCGTTAGTGCCGCGTCCGCACCCGGTGGTGGGGCAAGCGCCGTCGGATATTACGTCTCCACTGATGGTGACGTTCCGGAGGAGGTAGGACTAGACCGGGACTCCTTGGCGTCCGCTGGATTCACCGGGGCAGCCGGCCAGTCTTTGGTGCTTGTCCGTGAAGGTTCCACGGCGGTCATCGCCGTGGGTGCCGGAAGCGGTGTCGTGCGCACCGTGGATGAGTTGCGCGACGGCGCCGCAGCGTTTGCCGCCGCCGCTGCCCGTCACGAAAAGCTTTCGCTCGTGCTGCCGGCAGGCCATCGCGTTGGCGCCGAAGCTGCCGCACAGGCATCCATAGAGGGCGCGCTGCTGGCCCGGTACCGTTTTGACGCGCTCAAGAGTGATCCCAAGACGGTTGCTGTTGCCAGCTTTGAGATTGTTGGTGCCGGCGAGGGAGCAGAAGCCGGTGCGGCCCGCGGCAAAGTTCTGGCCCGTTCGGCCGCGCTTGCCCGCGACCTCGCAAATAACCCGCCCGGCCACCTGACAGCCGCCGAATATGCGGACTTTGCTTCCGAGCAGGGACCCTCCTTCGGTCTAAGCGTTGAGACGTACGGCTTGGACGAGCTCATTGAGATGGGCTGCGGGGGCCTGTTGGGCGTTAACGCTGGCAGCTTCGAGGAACCGCGGCTGATTGTGCTGCGCTACGTCCCGGCGGGTGAACCCACAGCTCATTTGGCGTTGGTGGGCAAGGGCATCATGTACGACTCCGGAGGCATCAGCCTCAAACCCTCGGACCCCATGCACCTTGCCATGAAGATGGACATGGCCGGATCCGGTGCCGTCATGGCAGCTATGACGGGTCTGCGGGACTTGGGTGCCACAGCCGCGGTCAGCGCGTGGCTGGTCTGCACCGACAATATGCCCTCCGGGACAGCCACCAAGCTTGGCGACGTCCTCACGGCACGCAACGGCACCACGGTGGAGGTCAAGAATACCGATGCTGAAGGCCGCTTGGTCATGATGGATGCACTCAGCTTGGCCATGGAAGAAGCCCCTGACGCCATTGTTGATGCTGCCACGCTGACCGGCGCTGCGATGGCTGCACTAGGAACCCTGGTCGGTGCCGTGATTGGCAACGATCAGGCACTTGTAGAGCAGATCAAGAGGGCCGGCGCCGCAACGGGCGAGTCCATCTGGCAACTCCCGTTGGAAACCCGGTACCGCAAGCAGCTGGACTCTGACACTGCTGACATCTCCAATATGGGTGGCCCCACGGCCGGTGCCATCACTGCCGGACTGTTCCTAGCCGAGTTCGTCAAAGGGACGCCCTGGGCGCATTTGGACATCGCCGGCACCATGAAGAGCGATTCTAATGATTCCTGGCGCCCCATCGGCGCCACGGGCTTTGGTACCCGGTTGCTGAGCGAATTCATCCTCAATTACACCAAGCCCTAAGGCATGGCGGCCGATCCACTAGCTAGGATCAAGAACAGGCGGCGAAGGACTCCCCACGAGCCCTCCGCCGCCTGCGTCGTTCATCAGCCATTACAGAGCGGAACCACCCCACGATGATCCACCCGGAAGTGCTCGCCTGGCTGTTGCTTGCCGGCCACATCATCCTCGGCGCCATCGCCGTTGCATATATTTCTGCCCGGCGCCGCCCAGCTACGGCCATCGCTTGGATGCTGACCATCATTTTCATCCCCTATATAGGGTTCGTGGCGTTCATGCTGGTGGGCTTCTCGCGCCTGCCCGCCGCCCGCCGTGACAAGCAGAAATATGTTAACGAGCTCATCCTGGAACGCACTGAGGGGTTCGATCAGCTCAGCCACAAGGAGGAGTGGCCCCCCGGCCTGCCCGGCCTGGTGACTCTCAACAGTGCGCTCGGTGCGCTGCCTATGGTGGGAGGCAACGACGTCGAACTTCTCCCGGATTACCACGGTTCCATCGCGGCGATGGCGGCGGAAATTGATCGAGCACAGCATTATGTGCACGTGGAGTTTTACATCCTGGTGCACGACGACGTCACTAAAGTCTTCTTCGATGCGCTAGCTCGGGCGGTGGCGAGGGGAGTGCGAGTGCGTGTGCTCAGCGATCATCTGGCCGCGCTCATGAACCCGGGGCGGAAGGAAACGCTGGCCCGACTCTCTGACATGGGGGCCGAGTACCATGCGATGCTGCCGTTGCGCCCGTGGAAGGGTCATTGGCAGCGCATTGATCTGCGCAACCACCGCAAATTGGTGGTGATTGACGGGGCTGTGGGCTTCACGGGTTCGCAAAATCTGGTGCACGAGAGTTATAACAAGAAGAAAAACATTGCGCGCGGGCTGCGCTGGCACGAGTTGATGATGCGTATGCACGGGCCCGCCGTTAGGGAGCTCGACGCCGTATTTGTGACCGATTGGTATAGCGAAACCGACGTGCTGCTGGAGCTGGATACCTCACCGGTGGTGGTGGATCCCGCTGAGTATCTGGTGGATGCGCAGGTGGTGCCCAGTGGGCCGAGCTTTGAAAATGACAATAATCTCAAGCTGTTTGTGGCCATGATTCATCAGGCCACGGAGCGGGTCAGCATCACCAGCCCCTACTTTGTGCCCGAGGATTCGGTGCTGATGGCCATCATCACGGCCGCTGGACGCGGGCTGTCGGTGGAGCTGTTTGTCTCCGAGATTGGCGATCAGGCCATGGTTTATCACGCGCAGCGTTCCTACTATGAGGCGCTGCTGCGGGCCGGTGTGAAGATTTATCTGTACAAGGCGCCGGAGGTGTTGCACTCCAAGCACTTCAGCATCGACTCGGATGTGGCCGTTATTGGGTCCTCGAATATGGACGTGCGTTCATTCTCGCTGAACATGGAGATCTCGGTGCTGATCCACAGCGAGTCCTTTGTGCAGCAATTGCGTGTGATTGAGGACGGCTACCGGGCCAATAGCCGCGAGCTGGAACTCACCGATTGGGTCAAGCGACCGGCGTGGGAAAAGTTCTGGGACAGCGCGGCGAGACTGACCTCCAACCTCCAATAGCGGCCCCACCCCTCCGACGCTAGTGCAGCAGTGGCGGCTTTTTCGGGAACGCTAGTGCAGTAGTGGCGGCTTTTGGGCGACGCTAGCTCACTTGGCCGGCTTTTTTGAATCCTTTGGACACCTTGGCGGCTTTGGCCTTGGCGGCTTTGGCCTGCGCCCGTTGGCTAGCCAGCATCGCCTTGGATTCGCCGATGTCTCCAATGAATGGGCGCAGCCAGGCCGCTTGGGGATGCGAATCAATCAAGATTGCCCGGGCAAAGAGGGTAAGCGGGACGGCCATCAAAGCACCGAGTGGGCCCAAAAGAGCCGACCAGAAAATGACCGACAAGAACGTCAATGTCATGTTCAGGTTCACCGAACCAGAGACAAATTTGGGCTGGATGATGGACTGGATCAGAGAGTTGATGACCCCGTAGAAGGCCACCACGCCTATGAAGGTGGGTAGCCCGCCGGCCAGAAGAGCCATGATGGCGGCTGGAACAAGGCTGATCCAAAAGCCAATGAAAGGAATGAAACCGCACACAAAGGACAACAGTGCCCACAACCCTGCGCCCGGGACTCCGAGGATCAGCAGCAGGGCGAGGTTCAGAGCGGCCACGATGGCGCCGAAGATGGTGGTCATGATCATGAAGGAACGGGAAAGTCTTGCGAAGTTAGTCAGTGCCTCCACCACCGGGGCACGCTTTTCTTTCACTGCGTCAAGAATCGTGGGGAAGTAGGTGGCGTCGATGCTCATGAACATGACTAGCAGCAGCAAGAACACGAGCCCTGAACCCAGGTTTATGGCGCTGCCCAGTAAGTTGTAGGCTGTGTCGATCAAAACTCGCAGGTCAACGGAGTCCACAATGGCGCGAACCTGATCGTCGCCAATGCCGAGGTTGTCGTGCAGAAAATTCCGTAGATCGGCACGCAATTCCGTAATTTGGGGCGCAAATTGTGGCAAAAGCCGGGTAAGTTGAACGGCCGATACCCAGAGTGATGCCACCAGCGCACCGATCATTGCGTAGACAGAGAGGATGCTGACCATGCCCGCCAGTACAGGGGGGAATCCCCGCAGCAGGAGTCGTTGTTTGACCGGATAGACGCAGATGGTCAGCACAAGCGCCAAGAAGACAGGACCCACAATCGAGGAAATGCGGCCGAGACCGATTAACACGATGACGGCGGCCGCCAAACTGATCAAAACCTTGGTTCCCGATGACTTTGGAGTCGGTGCGGAGGCCGGACTTCCCGTTGAAGCACTCATGATGTTTCCGTTTCGATCCTGCCAGTCCAATGCCCCAATGGCATTGAAATTATCCTATCCGTGACAGGACCCCCTCGAAGGGTGCCATGAGGAATTTTCAGCGACTGTCACGGCGTTGAGTTTCGCAGGCCAGGCGGCGAGAGCCCAAGTGGGCCGACCGTCGTCGTCCATCAAAATGTGCCCGAACCGCTGCGCAATGGGCCGTGGAGAATTTTTCGAGAGCGATCTGCGTACACCGAACTGAAGGGGGCGTGAGAGGTTGATCCAATGATTTGTGACGCACGACGGCGGTGAGCGGCTGCCCGTGACGGCGCCCGCGTGGTGCTCATTGCCGAGGAAGGCACCCTTGGCCCGCGACTTGAAGGCACCCTTCATTGGGTGCTTCTGGCATTGAGGTAGACAGCGGACTAGTCGTGGCTGCGTTGGGTGATGGCCACGACGTTGCCACCATGGCCCGCTCGGCGAGGCGCGCAGTGGTACGTTCTGGCAGGATCTGCAGTGTCCCTCATACCGCCTGTGTGCTCTCAACGGGCAGGAATCTGGAAGTTTCGCCCGATCCGAACGAGCTCATTGCCGATGTCAATGTGCGTGGCAGCTTCATGTGGTCCAGGGTTGCTCGGCCGCACCTGCTTGAGGATATGAATTCGCACATTCTGACGCTGAGCCCGCCCCTGAATATGGACCCAAATGGCTCAGAGCGAATCACGCCGACGCCTTGGCCCGGAACCACTCCTGCTACTGCTGCCGCTACCGGTGTCTTGGATGGGGTGAGATGATCCGGCGCCTGTGGTTTCCGGGCGACAAGCTGATGCCGCCGCACGATTCTCATCATCAGCAGCCGGGAGCTCACGGGGTGGACCATGGTTGATGAAGAGCTCCTGCTGGCCCGTTCCTGAGTGTTTTTCGGTCTACGCTGTCGACCCGCCCGCAGAGTTGATGCTGGATCACTGCGGACCACTGGGGATCACTGCGGACCACTCAATCTGCTGGCCAAGACGCATTGCGCGGTGGTTCCGAACGGAAGCGCTGTGCCGCATCGCGCTAGCGTCGCGCGAAAACCAGCCATTGCTGCGCTAGCGTCTGAAGGAGGTGAAGGAGGTGAAGGTGAGGCGTTCTTAGATGGCTGGGATGACTTCTTCGACGATGACCTTCAAGGAACTGGCCAGCAGCGTATGGACTTGCCGCCGGGTCAAGGTCTTGCGCAGCAGCCATTCGCGTCCGCCGCTGCGAGCCAACTGCGCATAGATCCGGAAAATAGCGCGGATCTGCTCCCTGTCTTGCGTGCGTCCAGCGAATCCACAGGCTTGGATGAGCAGCTCGATGGAGTCGTTCTCCGCTGCGATCAAGATCTGCTCTAAGTCAGGATCCCGGCCCATGCTGCCGCCACCAAAAGAGAGCCACGACGCCCCGGATTGCTCCAGGGAATCCAGGAACCAAGCCACCGCCACATCAATCCGTTTCTCAGCAGGGCCCTCCGGAAGCTCCGAGACGACTACCTCGGATACCGTGGAGCTAACCTTGATGACTTCCAGGTACAGCCCGCGTTTGTTGCCAAAATAATGATTGATCAGCCCGCGCGCCACCCCCGCCGCAGCCGCAATATCGGTTGCCGAAACATCCTCGTACGCTCGCTCATTGAAAAGTTGTTGCGCGCAAAGGAAAATCTGCTGACGCCGTTCATCCGGGTTGAGCCGTTGTCTGCGCGGCTCCTCTGAACGTTCGACGCCGGCCACCTCCTGCGCTGCGGAAGCGGCGGTGGGGTGCGGGGCTGGGCTTGAGCTGCTCATGGTGTGGAGTCTGTCTCTACGAGGGGACTCTCGAGCCAAGGGAGCCACTGCGGCAGACCTTCCGGCACGGACAAGGGGAAGTGCGGCTGACGTTTCTCCAGAAAAGACTGCACGCCCTCCACGGCATCGAGGTGTCCGGGGAGTTCGGCGATCAGCCGGGAATCAATGCTGTGCACGGGTAGTGGTGAGTCCAACCCGGAGAGCCGATTGAGCATTTGCCGGATCACAGCCGTGGAGACGGCGGAGGTGTTGGCAATGAGGTCCCGGGCCAAGGCATAGGCAGCGTCAAGCACGTCGTCCGGTTCATGCAGGGAGGTGACGAGTCCGGCGTCGAGCGCTTCTTGGGCGCCAAAAAGTCTGCCCGTCAGCATCCAGTCAGTGGCGCGGGAAACGCCCACCAGACGCGGCAAGTACCAGACCGAGGCGCCTTCCGGGAAGATGCCGCGGCGGCTGAACGGGAAGGAAAAACGGGAATCAGTGGACGCAAGCCGGAAGTCGCAGGACAAGGTGATGGTCAGGCCGCCGCCCACACTGACGCCCCGCAGGGCCGCGATGACAGGCTTGTTCATGCCGAAAATAGTTTTGGAGCAGCGCCCGGCCGGTTCTTGCCAGTCGGCTCCTGCATCGGTGGGTGACACGTCAAAGGCGCCAGCGCTCAGGTCCGCGCCAACGGAAAAGTCCTTGCCCACACTGGTGAAGATGGCAACGTGCACGGCGGGGTCAGCGTCGGCCGCTAGAAAGGCGTGTTCGAGTTCGTGCGCCATTCTCAGGGTGTAACCGTTGCGGGATTCCCTGCGGTTGAGGGAAATCGTGGCGATGCGCTCGGCAATGACGTAGGTGATGGCCGTGTAGGGAAGGGTGATTTCAGCTGTCATGACCATCGCTTTCATGAACGGAAAGTTAAGACTCGCGCCACCTATTGACACGGTGTCAATAGTCCTGCACGATTGGCGGTAAGTCAACAACCATCTCCATCCCTATCAGGTCTGCCCGTTGCAGGATTGAAAACGCTCCCGCTCTCAACGGGCTTGAATCCATTACGCTCCTACACTCACCCCATCAGCGCGCACCATCAAAACTGTTCTGCCAACCGTCCGCCCGCAACGCTGCGGGTGCGATGACCATGGAAGGGAAGCTCACGTGAGCGAACAAGCTGTACCTGAAGCATTTGTCTACGACGCCATTCGGACCCCGCGAGGACGCGGCAAAAAAGGCTCCCTGCATGGAACCAAACCGATCGATCTTGTGGTGGGACTGATCAATGCCCTCCGCGAACGGAACCCCGGCATCGATGAAGACCTCATAGACGATCTGATTCTGGGCGTGGTTTCGCCCGTAGGCGATCAAGGCGCCGTCATTGCCCGCACCGCGGTCCTTGCCGCGGGACTGCCAGACACCGTGGGCGGTGTGCAGATCAACCGCTTCTGCGCCTCCGGACTGGAAGCCGTCAACATGGCCGCCCAAAAAGTCCGCTCAGGCTGGGACCAGCTCATCATCGCCGGAGGCGTGGAGTCCATGTCCCGCGTGCCCATTGGCTCCGACGGCGGCGCCTGGGCCATGGACCCGGCCACCAATTACGATTCCTATTTTGTACCGCAGGGTGTGGGAGCCGACCTCATTGCCACCATGGAAGGCTTCAGCCGTGTGGACGTCGATGCCTACGCCGTGCGCTCGCAGAAGCTGGCAGCGCAGGCCTGGCAAGAGGGCCGCTTTGCCAAGTCAGTGATCCCAGTCAAGGACCAAAACGGTCTGGTGATCTTGGACCACGATGAGCATATGCGCCCCGAATCCACGCCAGAGAGCCAGGCCGGTCTGCGGCCTGCTTTCGCTGCCATGGGTGAGGCTGGCGGCTTTGACGCCGTGGCACTCCAGAAGTTCCATGCCGTGGAGAAGATTGATCATGTCCACACCGCCGCGAACTCCTCAGGAATTGTCGACGGCGCTGCCCTGGTTTTGGTGGGTAGTGCTGCGGTGGGTGAGCAGCTGGGACTGAAGCCGCGCGCCCGGATCGTAGCCACGGCCACCTCGGGGGCCGACCCCACCATCATGCTCACCGGCCCCACACCAGCTACCGAGAAATTGCTGAAAACCGCCGGGCTGACCGTGGCGGACATTGACTTGTTTGAAATCAACGAGGCCTTCGCTTCCGTCGTCCTGAAATACCAAAAGGACTTGGGAATTCCGCAGGAGAAGCTCAACGTCAACGGTGGCGCCATTGCCATGGGCCACCCATTGGGAGCCACCGGAGCCATGATTCTGGGCACGGTGCTGGATGAGTTGGAACGCACCGACAAGCGCAGGGCCGTGGTGACCTTGTGTATTGGTGGCGGCATGGGCGTGGCAACGTTGATTGAAAGGGTCTAAAGCGATGAGCGAGGAAACCATGAACTACACCAACACCATCCGCTGGGAACAAGACTCCGATGGTGTTGTCATCTTGACGTTGGATGACCCCAACCAGTCGGCCAACACCATGAACAGTGACTACATAGCCTCCATGCAGGCCACCCTAGAGCGTCTCGTGGCAGAGAAGGAGACCATCACCGGCGTCGTGCTTGCCTCGGCCAAGAAGACCTTCTTTGCTGGAGGGGACTTGAAGGATCTCATCACGTCCACGCCGGAGGATGCGCAAAAGGTTTTTGAGCTGGGGCAGAAGATCAAGGGACAGCTGCGCATCTTGGAAACGCTCGGCAAACCAGTGGTCTCCGCCATCAACGGCGCAGCGCTGGGCGGAGGGTTGGAAATTGCCCTCGCCACTCATCACCGCATTGCCGCAGATACACGCGGCTCAGTCATTGGGCTGCCGGAAGTGACGCTGGGCCTGCTCCCCGGCGGTGGCGGCGTGGTCCGCACAGTGCGCCTGATGGGTATTGCCGACGCCACCATGAAGGTGCTGTTGCAGGGCCAAAAGTACAAGCCCCGCAAGGCTCTCGAGGTGGGACTGGTCCACGAGGTAGTTGACACGGTTGCGGAACTGCTCCCAGCGGCGAAGGCGTGGATCGCAGCCAACCCGGACGCCATCCAGCCGTGGGACGCGCCCAAGTACCGCATTCCTGGTGGCACACCCACCACGCCCGCCTTCGCCGCGAACCTGCCAGCCTTCCCGGCGAATCTGCGCAAACAGCTCAAGGGCGCCAACTACCCGGCGCCACGGGCCATCTTGGCCGCGGCGGTGGAGAGCACCCAAGTGGATGTGGACACAGCGTTTGAGATCGAGTCGCGCTACTTTGTTGAGGTGGTGACCGCGCCGGTCTCCTCCAACATGATCAAAGCGTTCTTCTTCGACATGAGCCACATCAGCTCAGGAGGCAGCCGCCCGCAAGGGTTCGACAAGTACACCGCGAAGAAGGTGGCAGTTCTCGGCGCCGGCATGATGGGCGCGGGCATCGCCTATATATGTGCCCGCGGTGGCATGGACGTAGTGCTCAAGGATGTCTCCTTGGAAGCGGCGGAGCGGGGCAAGAGCTACTCCAAGACGCTGACCGAGAAGGCTGTGTCCCGCGGCCAGCAAACCCAGGAAGCTGCGGACGCGCTGCTGGCCAAGATCACACCCACGGCTGACGCCGGTGATCTCGCCGGAGCTGATCTGGTCATTGAGGCCGTATTTGAAAACGTAGCCGTCAAGCAGGCAGCGTTTCAGGAGATCCAGGACCTGCTCGGGGCGGATGCGGTGCTTGGTTCCAACACCTCCACTCTGCCCATCACCACGTTGGCAGAAGGCGTGAAAGCCCAGGAGAACTTCATTGGTCTGCACTTCTTCTCGCCCGTAGATAAGATGCCGCTATTGGAAATCATCGCCGGTAAAAACACCTCCGACGAGACCCTGGCCAAGGCCTTCGACATCGCCCAGCAGATTCGCAAAACCCCCATTGTGGTCAACGATTCCCGGGGTTTCTTCACTTCCCGCGTCATTGGAACGTTCATCAATGAGGCCATGGCGATGCTCGGCGAGGGCATTGCCGCCCCATCCATCGAGCAAGCGGGCCTGCAGGCCGGTTATCCGGCGGCACCGCTACAGCTGGCGGACGAGTTGAACCTTTCGCTGTTATCCAAGATCCAGAAGGAAACCAAGGAAGGTCTGGAGGCCGACGGCGGTGTGCAAAAGTACCAGCACCACGCCGGCTATGACGTGGTGGACCGCATGATCGAGGAGTTCGATCGCAAGGGCAAACTGGCTGGTGCCGGGTTCTACATCTACGCCGACGGGCACCGCACCGGGCTCTGGGAAGGCTTGAAGGAAAACTATGGCGGTACTGCGGACATCCCATTCGAGGACATGAAGGAGCGCATGCTCTTCGCTGAATCTCTCGAGACCGTCAAGTGTCTGGACGAGGGTGTGCTGCGCAGTGTTCAAGACGCCAACATCGGTTCCATCCTGGGGATTGGTTTCCCCGCGTGGACCGGCGGCGTGCTCCAGTACATCAACGGGTACAGCGGCGGTCCGGCAGGTTTCGTAGCCCGCTCCCGTGAACTGGCGGCCAACTATGGCGATCATTTCCTGCCACCGGCATCGCTGGTAGCCAAGGCTGAGAAAGGCGAAACGTACTAAATGAGCACTGTTGCCGCGGCCGGAGCCAACGACGTAACGCGAGAGGCCAACGGAGGCATGACGGGAGGCGCCGCATTCACCCAAGTCTGGACGGCGTTCACTGTGACTCAGGCACCCAGCCCAGGCGTGGCGCTGGTGCATCTGGTGGGGCCCGGCCGTGGCAACATGATGGGGCTGGCCTTTTGGGAAGAGCTGCCCCAGATTTTCGCGGCGCTGGATGCCGATAGTAGCGTCCGGGCAGTGGTGCTCTCCGGGGCCGGAAACCATTTCAGCACAGGCTTGGACGTGCAGGAGGTATTGGGCGAATGGCTGAACAGCTTCAGCGCGGATACCTTGGCACAGGCCGCCCAGCGCGCCGATTTTCTGGCCACGGTAGGACGGCTGCAGGCGGCCATCACTGCTGTGGCAGCGTGCCGCAAGCCCGTCATCGCGGCCATACACGGCTGGTGCATTGGTGGCGGAGTTGACCTGGTCAGTGCCGCCGATGTCAGGCTCGCTTCAGCGGATGCCAAGTTCAGTGTCCGGGAGGCGCGGCTGGCGATCGTGGCCGACGTCGGAAGTCTCCAGCGCCTGCGCGGCATCATCGGTGAAGGTCATTTGCGCGAACTAGCGCTAATCGGTAAGGACATCACGGCGGTCCGCGCGGAGAAGATCGGTCTGGTCAATGACGTTTTTGCCGACCAAGAAGAGCTCATGGCGGCGGCACTGGAGATGGCGGGCGAGATCGCAGCGAACTCCCCGCTGGCCGTAGCCGGAACCAAATCTGTGCTGAATGAGGACCGGGAAGAGCAGGTAGCGCGCGGGCTGCGACATGTGGCGCTATGGAACTCGGCATTCTTGCACAGCGATGATCTGTTGGAGGCCGTGGCAGCAATGGGGGAGCGCCGCCAAGGTGTGTTTACTGGCAAATAGCCTCTAATCATTAGGAATTTCCACTCTAAAATTTAACGTCTATTTTCTCAAGGAGCCTTTGATGTACCTCACCCAAGGATTACACCCTTCACTGCCGGGCTGCATGGACGCGCAGGATCAGGGGTAGCCCATGACTGGTCCGCTGCAGGGTTTGAAGGTGGTGGAACTTTCCGCCATGGGGCCGGCGCCGCACGCTGCCATGATGCTGGCGGATATGGGAGCGACGGTGGTGCGCATCGTTGGGCCCGCACCTCCCGTGGGAGGGTACGACGTCGACACTCACCTGCAGCGTGGCCGCACCACTGTCCGTGCGAACCTGAAGAACCCCGCGGATCTGGCTGGGGTACGTGAGCTGGTGGCCGAAGCTGATGTTTTCTTGGAGGGATTCCGGCCCGGAACCACCGAACGGCTGGGGTTGGGGCCTGCTGAATGCTTGGCTTTGAATCCGCGCTTGGTCTATGGGCGGATGACGGGATGGGGGCAGCACGGGCCCTTGGCTCAGAGGGCCGGGCACGATATCAACTACATCGCGCTGACCGGGGCCCTGCACGCCATGGGCCCAGCGGAAACCCCCCTGCCACCGATGAACCTCGTGGGCGATTTTGGTGGCGGCTCCATGTTTGTGGTGACCGGTATTTTGGCCGCGTTGTGGGAACGCGAGCGCTCGGGGCACGGCCAGGTGGTAGACGCCGCCATGGTGGATGGCGTCAGCGTGCTCTCACAGATCATTTTGGAATTGCGCTCCGTCAAGATGTGGAGTGACACTCGAGCCGTGAATCTACTCGATGGTGCCGCACCGTTTTACCGGACGTACGCCTGCTCCGATGGCGGCCATGTTGCTGTTGGCGCCATTGAGCCGCAGTTCTACGCTTTGCTGATTGGCGGCCTGGGGCTCTCGCTGGCGGAGCTGCCTGACCGCGACGATCCGCACCAGTGGGCAGCCCTCACCGAGCTACTTGCTGGCGCCTTTGCCACCCGGAGCCGGGATGACTGGGCTGACGTGTTCGACGGCGTAGACGCGTGCGTGACGCCTGTGCTCAGCTACGCAGAGGCTGTCGAAAACCCTCATCTGAGCGCTCGAGGCACCCTGTCGGGTTCGGGGCGACACATAGCTGCGGCGCCGGCTCCCCGTTTTTCTCGGACGCCCTCCGCGGTAAGGGAACCCGAGGGTGACACTGATTTTGCCAACATTCTGAGCTCTTGGAGGACATTATGATCACCGTTAGCGCCCCGGCGCAGTTTCAGGCTTGGCAGGCCAAAGTCATACCGCCTGTGGAGGAGATTCGTCCCGGTGTCTGGTCCATTCCCGTCCCCTTCACCGGCAACCCGATGCGTTACACCCTGTGTTATCTGTTGGTGGGAGCTGGGGAGGCTGCGCTTGTTGATCCCGGGTGGGATTCGGATGAGGGCTGGGAAATGCTCACGGCAGGGCTGGCTGTTGCTGGCGTTGCTCCCCAACAAATTACGGTCATTGTTGTCACACACTTTCACCCGGACCACTTAGGTATGGCGGCACGCCTTCGGGAAGCGTCGGGTGCTCCAGTGGCCATGGGGGAGCACGAGCCGCTCCCAGCGCAGTGGCGCGAGAATCCTGCTCGCTTTGTCACCGAAGACAGAGAGCAGTTCCTAGCCTGGGGTGTGCCCGCTGAGTACCTCGACGAGGTCACTTTCCATCCGGACGACTGGGCGCAGATGACTAGGGTTGCCGAGCCACAATTCCGGTTAGCCGATGGCGATCTGCTGCCGGTCGCTGGACTCACGGTGCGGGCGCTGTCCACGCCCGGGCACACCCCCGGCCATATCTGTTTGGTGGATGAGGCGAACCAGCTCATTCTCACCGGAGACCATGTGCTCCCGCGCATCACCCCGCACGTTTCCCTGGAAGCCCAGAGCCAGCTGAACCCGTTGAGCGATTACTTAAAATCTTTAGAAATTATGGGTGCTGGCGCCGATATGGAGGTGTTGCCGGCTCATGAATACCGATTCTTGGGGCTCATGGATCGTGCTGCTGAGTTGACAGAGCACACCCTTGAACGTTCCCGGGAGGTCATCGCTGTATTGGACTCCCGTGCGGCCTCATCAGTCTGGGACATCTCCAAAGAATTGACTTGGTCCCGAGGATTCGAGTCACTGCGCGGTTTCACGTTGCGCCTGGCGCTCGCAGAAACAGCGAGTCATTTGGTGTATCTTGCGACGCAGGGCCAGATGGTGGATGTTAACGTGTCCAGAGGCGCCCCGGCCCGCCCCTCCCGACGCTAGCGCCCCTCCCGACGCTAGCGCAGCAATGGTTGAAAAGTCCGGGACGCTAGCGCAGCAGTGGTGTGATTTTCGCGGACGTTATCTCACCGGGGCCCGGGCCACCGGCCAGTGCAGCGCTAGCGTTCCTGAAAAAGTGACCATTGCTGCCCTAGCGTTGTAAGAGCGTTGCAGACGCGTTGCAGATGTCTAGAGGGGGTCGGGGTATTGCACGGGCTCGGTGAAGTCGCCCGATTCACGCCGGTAACGGGCCATAATCGCCGTCATGGTCCGCAGATCTTCGGCCGGGATACCCGGTCTGGCGAACACGGTGCTGTTCAAGGCATCGGTCGCTACCTCTACCAGCTCCCGACCCGTGTCACTGAGGACCACCAACGTTGCGCGGCCATCGCTTGGGTGAGCTTCGCGTCGCACCAACCCATCACGTTCCAGCCGATCCACCACACTGGTCACGGATGTTGGATGGACCTGCAGGCGGGCGCTGGCACTGGCCATCGGCAGGGCGCCGTCGCGCGTGAAGGACAGCAGACGCAACAATTCGAGCCGAGCGTAAGAAAGGCCCAGCGGTTTCAGCACGGCATCCACCCGGCTGTACATGATCTGGTGGGTCCGCATGACGGAGGAAAAGGCGGCCATAGCGTCGGCGGCATCGGACCATCCGTGGGCGATCCACTGCCGCTTGGCTTCGGCAATGGGATCCATCGGCAGCGGGGAGGCGGGAGCCATGCGAGCTCCTTTCGGGCCGGATAACGAATAGAAGAAATAGCAGAAGTAAGCGTCGCATAGAACGCAAACAACAATTTACTTGGGATACCTAGTAAATACTAGTACTACCTAGTATTGTCCTAACTGAGACCCATAACACGTTGAGCATGAAGGGGCAGTCAATGAAGATCGTCGTACTTATTAAACAGGTGCCGGACACCGCGCAGGAGCGCACGCTCGCGCCGGACACCGGATGGCTGGACCGCGAGGCCGCAGATAACGTGGTCGATGAAATTAACGAACGCGCCCTCGAAGTGGCATTGCGCGTGAAGGATGCGGATAAATCCACCGAAATCGTGGTGCTGGCCATGGGCCCGGATGAGGCCACCAAGGCCATCCGCAAGGCTCTGTCCATGGGCGCGGATTCCGGTATTCACGTGCTCGACGACGGATTGGCTGGCTCCGATGCGGCACGCACCGCCGCGGTTCTCGCCGCTGCCCTCAGGAGCACCAGCGCCGACGTTATTGTGGCAGGCAATGAGTCAACGGATGGCCGCGGCGGCGTGGTTCCGGCCATGATTGCCGAACATCTGGGCTTGCCGCTGGTAGGTGGGCTCTCCGCCGTCGAACTTGGTAGTGGAAGCGTGAGCGGCGAGCGATCAGGGGACAGCGGCTCGCTGCAGGTCACCGCTGCATTGCCGGCCGTGGTGACAGTGACGGAGCGGACCGCAGAGGCCCGATTCCCGAACTTTAAGGGCATTCTGACGGCCAAGCGCAAGCCCGTCACCACGCTCACCCTCAACGATCTTGACGTGGCACCCACTCCGGCGCATGCAGTAGTTGTTTCGCACAATGAGCGTCCCGCCCGCGAGGCTGGGGTAAAGATTGAAGACGACGGCACTGCTGGCACGCAACTAGCCAGCTACCTTTTCGATTACCGCTTGGTCTAGGAAGGCACATCATGGCGAATATTCTTGCTCTCATTGAACTCACCCACGCCGGCGATGTTGCCCCTTCGGCGCGCGGATTGCTGAGCGCGGCCGCCTCGCTCGGCACCCCTATTGCGGTGGTTGCTGCCACTGCCGAGGTCGACGCCGTCACCTCCGCCAGACTCGGACAGCTCGGTGCCGCTGTGGTGTACCAGGGCGTTGGCCCGGGTGCCGGATCGGTGCTGACCGGCCCCGCCGTCGAGGCCCTCGAAGCGGCTGTTGCGGCGTATGCCCCAGCTGCAGTGTTGACGGCCAACTCGGTGGACGGGCGCGAAGTAGCTGCACGGCTCTCCGTGCGGGTGGGCGGCGCGCTGCTAGTTGATGCAGTATCAGTGCGTTTGGATTCAGCGGGTGCGGGTGGCGAGCGGATCGTGGCCGGACACTCGATCTTTGGTGGCGCTTACGACGTGGAATCAACGGTGGAGGGTGGGCTGCCCATCATCACTATCCGTCAGGGTGCCATCGAAGGCAATGCTCCAGAAACCACAGACGCGACCGGCGGTGCCGCGGAACTCGTGACCACCGCGCTGAGCGGCACCGTCCCGAGCGCCCACATCACCGCCGTCAACGAGGCTCCAGAAACCAGCAGCCGCCCGGAACTACGCAGCGCCAAAACCGTTGTCTCCGGCGGGCGAGGTCTAGGGTCCAAGGAAAAATTTGTCCTGGTAGAAGAGTTGGCCGACGCACTCGGAGCAGCCATTGGCGCTTCCCGTGCAGCCGTCGATGCCGGGTACGTGGACCAGCATGCGCAGGTGGGGCAAACAGGTGTCAGCGTTTCCCCGCAGTTGTACGTGGCCCTCGGTATTTCCGGCGCCATCCAGCACCGGGCCGGCATGCAGACCGCCAAAACCATTGTGGCGATCAACAAGGACGGCGATTCACCCATCTTCGATGTGGCTGACTTTGGGATTGTTGGCGATGTATTCACCGTTGTACCGCAGCTCATCGAAGCGTTGGCGGCCCGCGAACGCTAATCGCATTACGGGGTGCCCGGCTACTCCAACAGCGGCGCCGCAAGCGACCCCACCAGCAGCCCCGCCGGGGCACGTGGCGGTCCATGACGGACAATGGATGGAAACGCACCCTAAACTGCTACAAATAAATGCTACAAACAGTAACTGTTGCAAAGCGGTGCCGACACCGCCCGGCTGCTCCCCTGGGAGCACGTGAAAGAGGATTCAAAAAGAATGTCGACCCCCAAGAATAAGCAGGCCGCCGGCATCACCGAGCGCTGGAAAGCGCTAGGCCTGTGGACAAAAATCGGCGTTTCTGCAGCCGGATTGGTCATTTTGTTCGCCATTGCCGTTCTGGCAGCGCGCTGGCTGACCGGCCTTGACGGCGTCAAAGACTTCATGGAAAGCTACCCGGGGCATTCGGAACTGCCCGCCAACGCCCCCGTGGGAATCCCCGCTTGGCTGGGTTGGCAGCACTTCATCAACATGTTCTTGATCCTGCTCATCATCCGCTCCGGCTGGCAGGTACGCACCACCAAGCGCCCAGCCGCGCACTGGATCCGCAACAACAAGGGCGTCATCAAGACCAAGGGCAACCCCACGAAGATCAGCCTGGACCTCTGGTTCCACTTGACCTTGGACGCGCTCTGGGTCCTCAACGGCGCCATCTTCATCGTGGCCCTCTTCGCTACCGGCCAATGGATGCGCATTGTCCCCACCAGCTGGGACGTTTTCCCCAACGCCATCTCGGCCGGCCTGCAGTACCTCTCGCTCAACTGGCCCACAGACAATGGCTGGGTCAACTACAACGGCCTGCAGCTCTTGGCCTACTTCATCACCGTCTTCATCGCCGCACCCCTGGCCATCATCACCGGCCTGCGTATGTCCGGCGCCTGGCCCAAAAACGCCACCACGCTGAACAAGATCTACCCCATTCAGGCAGCCCGCGCCATCCACTTCCCGGTCATGCTGTACTTCGTGCTCTTCATCATTGCGCACGTCACCCTGGTCCTAGCCACCGGCGCCCTGCGCAACCTGAACCACATGTATACCTCCTCCGACGTGGTCAACTGGTGGGGTTTCGGCATCTTCGCCGGCTCGCTGGTGGTCATGGCCGCCGCCTGGTTCCTCGCCCAGCCACTCTTCCTTCGCCCCGTCGCATCCCTGATGGGCAAGGTCACCAAGTAAAAGTACGACGCCGGACACCTCACCTTGGGTGTCCGGCCCCACGACGGCCCCACACCCTAGGGGCCGCCAGCTAACCACCCATACCGCAACGACGCGGTAGAAGGAGGCATCCCTCGTGAATCAGCAGACCGCCGAACAACAGGCCGTGGTGGAGATGGTGCGCGATTTTGCGGCCACCGCCATGGCTCCCCACACGGCCGAATGGGACGAGGAAAAGCACTTCCCCGTCGATGTGTTGGCTGAAGCTGGCTCCCTGGGCATGGGTGGTATTTACGTGGGGGAGGAGTATGGCGGATCCGGTCTGAGCCGGGTGGACGCCCTGTTGATCTTTGAAGAGCTCGCCGCCGTGGACCCCACCATTGCCGCCTATATCTCCATTCACAACATGGTGGCGTGGATGATCGACGCCTTCGGCAATCAAGAGCAGCGCGCCGCCTGGTTACCGGGCATCACGGCCATGACCGAGCTGACCAGCTACTGCCTCTCCGAACCAGGAGTGGGATCAGACGCCGCCGCCATCACCACCCGTGCCGTCCGCGATGGCGATGAGTACGTCATCAACGGAACCAAACAATTCATCTCCGGCGCGGGCTCATCCGCCTGGTATTTGGTGATGGTCCGCACAGCTGACAAAGGCGCCCGCGGAATCACCGCCGTCGTGGTTCCAGCAGATGCCAAGGGCCTCAGCTTCGGCGCCAATGAGAAGAAGATGGGCTGGCGTGCCCAGCCCACCCGTCAAGTGGTTTTCCAGGATGTGCGCATCCCGGTGGGGAACCGGCTCGGTGAAGAAGGCGATGGTTTTGGCATCGCCATGAAGGGCCTCAACGGCGGTCGCGTGAACATTGGCGCGTGTTCGTTGGGTGGTGGACGGGCCGCCTTGGAGCAGTCCATTGCGTACTTGAAGGAACGGCAGGCCTTCGGCGGCCCGCTTATTGAAAAGCAGCACCTCCTCTTTCAGATCGCCCAGATGGACACCGATCTGGAACTGTCGCGGACCATGCTGATGCGCGCCGCACAAGCGCTCGATTCCGGCGCCCCAGACACAGTGAAACTGTGTGCCATGGCCAAACTCGTTGCCACCGACGCCGGATTTGCCGTGGCCAACCAGGCCCTGCAATTGCACGGCGGCTACGGCTACCTCAGCGAATACGGACTGGAAAAACTGGTCCGAGATCTGCGCGTGCATCAAATTCTTGAAGGCAGCAATGAAATCATGCGTTTGATCGTTGGCCGTCTGGCCGTGGAGCGCTGAACCGTGGAGGATAGAAACATGGAGCACAACGACGTTCTCGTGGGACGCACCGGCCACTTGGGACACCTGATCCTGAACCGGCCAGCGGCCATGAACGCCCTCAACCACACCATGGTGCTGGCCATCGCCGCCGCCCTGGATGAGTGGGAAAATGATGATTCAGTCACCACCGTGCTCATCTCCGGCGCCGGAGAACGGGGCCTGTGCGCAGGCGGCGACATCGTCTCCATCTATCACGATGCCCGCAGCGGAGGTTCCGAAAGCGAGACGTTCTGGCGCGATGAATACCATCTCAACGCCCGCATCAGCCGCTATCCCAAACCGATCGTCACGCTCATGGACGGGGTGGTTTTGGGCGGCGGCGTGGGGATTTCCGCGCACGCCTCGCACCGGATTGTGACCGAACGTTCGCGGATCGGCATGCCGGAAACGGGCATCGGGTTCGTTCCGGACGTGGGTGGCACCTGGCTGCTGGCGCACGCTCCCGGTGAGGTGGGCGTCCACGCAGCACTGACCGGGGCCATGTTTAGTGGGGCCGACGCCATTCTCATGGGCCTGGCCAGCCACTATGTCGATTCCGCCGTTTTGCCCACGCTGGTAGCCGAGCTGGCGCAGCGGAACGCAAGCTCCGTCGTCGCACGTTATGGTCAGGTTCCGCCGGAATCCGCCCTGGGGCAGCAGCGCTGGTGGATCGATGAGGCCTATGCCCCGGACGACGCCGGAACCATCCTCGAGCGGTTGACATCCGTGAGTGACCCCGCGGCTTTGGCGGCAGGGGAGACTATTGCGGGGAAGTCGCCCACGGCAGTGAGCGTGACCCTAGCGGCGCTGCGGCGGGCGCGGCTGGCTGGTTCGCTGGAGGAAGCGCTGAATCAGGAATTCCGGGTCTCGCTGCGGGCTTTGCGCTGGCCTGATTTCGCTGAGGGTATCCGGGCGCAGCTGGTGGATAAGGACAGGAACCCTCAATGGCAGCCAGCATCTTTAGCGCAGGTTGACCCGGCGGTGGTAGAAGGCGCCTTTGCGGATTTGGGGGCCTTGGAGCTGGGGCTAACGGCGCCACACAAGAGTGCTCCGGATAGCCCGGTATCTGGAGCTTCGGTGGAAAAAACTGCGAGAGGGATCTGACAATGAGCCAGAACAATATGGGCCAGCAGGATGCTAGCGGCACCAGAGATACAGCAGTTGCCTTCATTGGGCTCGGACACATGGGCGGACCCATGGCGGCGAATCTGGTCTCGGCCGGATACTCGGTGACGGGATTCGATGTGGTGCCAGCTGCGTTGGAAGCGGCGGCTGCGGCAGGAGTAGTGGTGGCCGAATCTTCCGCTGCGGCAGCGCTGGGCGCCGATGTCATCATTACGATGTTGCCGGCCGGAAAGCACGTTTTTGCTGCCTTTGAGGGTGATGGGCCCGGGGGAGGATTGCTGGCTGCTGCTAAGCCGGGTGCCTTGTTCTTGGAGTGCTCCACCATTTCTGTGGAGGATGCCCGCACGGCTCACGAGATGGTAGTTGCCGGGGGTCACCGCGGTTTGGATGCTCCCGTGTCCGGCGGCGTCGTGGGCGCCGAAGCTGGCACCTTGACGTTCATGGTGGGCGGCTCCGAGGAAGACTTTGCCGCGGCAGCTCCTATTTTCGAGGTGATGGGCCGGCGGATCGTGCACTGCGGCGGACCCGGTGCCGGGCAGGCCGCCAAGGTCTGCAACAACATGATTCTGGGTGTGTCCATGATCGCCGTCAGTGAGGCTTTTGTCCTTGGCGAAAAGTTGGGACTGACACATCAGGCACTGTACGACGTGGCAGCCAATGCCTCAGGACAATGCTGGGCGCTGACAACCAACTGCCCGGTTCCTGGGCCCGTGCCCACTAGCCCGGCCAACCGCGACTACGTGCCCGGATTTGCTGGAGCGCTGATGGCCAAGGATCTGGGTCTGGCCGTTGAGGCACTCAATGCCACCGGGGTTGATGCCATACTGGGCCGCTCTGCCGAGGAGATTTACCGTGAGTTCGCCCTCGATGGGGGTGCTGGCACGGACTTCTCCGGCATTATCAACAGCATCAGAGCAGCCTCAGACCTCGCTGAAACTGACTAGATCCATCCACCGACCTTGAACCGATAAGGAACATTTCTTCATGACACAGCCTTCTTTGATCCTGACCGAACAACGCGGCCGGGTAGGCCTTATTACGCTCAACCGCCCTGAAGCGCTCAACGCTCTCAGTGATGCGATGGGCTGGGAGATTCTCGCAGCCGCGCAGACCTTTGATGATGATCCGGAGGTGGGAGCCATTGTTATCACCGGATCCTCACGTGCTTTCGCCGCCGGAGCGGACATCAAAGAAATGGCTGACAAGTCCTCCGTGGACATGTATTTAGCCAATTGGTTCTCGGCATGGGATGAGCTGGCCCGGGTTCGCACACCCATCATCGCCGCTGTGGCAGGTCACGCTTTGGGCGGTGGCTGTGAATTGGCCATGATTGCCGATTTCATCATCGCCGCCGACAACGCAAAATTCGGCCAGCCCGAAATAAAACTCGGCGTCATCCCCGGCATGGGCGGCTCGCAGCGACTCACTCGTGCCATTGGTAAGGCCAAGGCCATGGAAATGGTGCTCACCGGCCGGGTTATGGGCGCTGTGGAAGCCGAGCAGGCTGGACTTGTGGCCCGTGTTGTCCCCGTGGACTCACTGATGGAGGACGCTATGGCCACCGCCGATACCATCGCCTCGATGTCCAAGCCCGTGGCCATGATCGCCAAGGAAGCGGTCAATGCCGCCTTCGAGACCACCCTGGCCGAGGGAGTGCGGCATGAACGGCGCGGCATTTACTCTTGTTTCGCCACGGATGACCAAAAAGAGGGCATGGCAGCCTTCACGCAAAAGCGCCCAGCCAACTTCAAGCACCAATAGAAAGCGCTAGAACGCGCTAGAAGGCGCCTTCACTTCTCTTTTCGGGCGACGCTATCCCACCTCTGGTTGCCTTTTCGACGACGCTATCCCACTCCAAGGGCCCCTCGAGTTGGTGATTGGCCCAAAGTCATGTACTGTTGAGGACGCAACGCGGGGTGGAGCAGTTCGGTAGCTCGCCGGGCTCATAACCCGGAGGTCACAGGTTCAAATCCTGTCCCCGCAACCAGATGAGGAAAACCCTCGGCCACACGGCCGGGGGTTTTTCGTTTCCCGGGTGAAATAGAGGCCCGGATTTGAGACTGCAGCTGATGCGAGGAAAATCGTGGGAAAGTCACATCAGCTGCAGTTTCGAATGAGTGGAAGCGTTGCGGCGCCGGAATTAGGCCGGGTACAGCGCCACTTCGGCGGCTTTGACCACGAAAAATACCTCCGCGCCCGGCTCCAATCCCAGTTCGGCTATGGCCGCGGCGGAGACGTCGGCGGCGAGGTTTCCGGCCCGTACCCGGACATGTCCGCCCTGCGGTTCCAGTTCGGTCACCGTTACCAAGAAGCTGTTGCGCGGGCTTCCCGCCGGAGATGCCAAGAACACTGACACGGACGACGGCGGGAACGCGGCCAAGCCCTCTGACCCACCCTTCGACGGAGGTACTAGGGCACCTCCAACCGGTGAATCAAAACCCGCGTCGCCGGCAGGGCGGCCGGTGACCAAGACGCCGTCGGATGTTAGAAGAGTGGAGCCGGACAACGAACCAGTGAGGATATTGAGTCCAGCCAAGGAAGCCGCGAAGGCGCTACGCGGGTGTGCGAGAACGGCTGAGGTAGGCCCGGATTCCACAATGCGGCCGTGCTCCATGACGATGATTCGGTCCGCGAGCATGAGCGCATCGAGGACGTCGTGGGTGACGATGATGGCGGGCCGGCCGGCCAAAACCCGTTTGAGTAAGCTGCGCAGAAATGGGGTGGTGTTGACATCCAGCGCCGCCATGGGCTCATCGAGCAGGAGCAGCTCAGGATCGGTGGCCAGTGCACGGGCTAGCGCCACACGTTGTGCCTGACCTCCAGAGAGCTGTGCAGGTTTGCGTCCGGCGAGCTCGGAGGCGTCCACTTCACGGAGCCATTCCTTGGCTATTTTTGCGGCGCCAGCTTTGGGTGCTCCTTGACTGCGCGGACCGAAGGCTACATTGTCCAGGACGTTGAGATGCGGAAACAACAGAGGTTCTTGGGCCAACGAACCCACGCCGCGTTCGTGCGGAGGGAGCCAAGAACCACCGGAGGTGGCCGAAGCTAAACGGAACAAGGTGCGCCCGCCTAGGGTAGCGTGTCCGAAATCGGGCTTCACCAGCCCAGACAGTGCCTGCAATACGGAGGATTTTCCCGCGCCGTTAGCTCCCATGAGAGCTACGGTCTCGGTGGGGCCAACGCTCAAGCTCAGCTCAATATTACGGGCAGCGATGGCCATGCTCAGCTCGAGAGTCATGGCTGATCCTGTGATTTTTGTGGGCCGCCATCGCTGAGGCTGCGAACTGCTGCCCGGATGGGTGATCGGGGCGTGCGGTAAGCGAGGATCACTACCACTAGGGCTATGGCGATGAGCAGAAAGGAGAGCGCGATTGCAGCGTCGGGGTCTGTCTCGCGCTGCAGGTAAATTTCCAGCGGCAAGGTGCGGGTGACGCCTTGCAGGCTGCCGGCGAAGGTGAGCGTGGCACCAAATTCGCCCAGGCTGCGGGCAAAGGCCAGGACTGCTCCTGAGACCAATCCTGGCAGCACCAGCGGCAGCGTGATGCGGCGCAGAACTGTTGAGGGCCGCGCGCCAAGGGTAGCGGCCACGGCCTCGTACTTTTGCCCGGCAGTCCGCAACGAACCCTCAAGGCTGAGCACCAAAAAAGGTAGCGCCACAAACGCTTGGGCCATCACCACCGCTGTTGTGGAAAACGCAATGTCGATCCCGAGGGTGTTAGAGGTCCGGCCAATGAGACCGACACGGCCAAAGGTGAAGAGCAAGGCCAAGCCCCCGACCACCGGCGGCACCACTAGTGGCAGCAGGATCAGTGCGCGCAAAACACCCTGACCGCGAAAACGTGCCCTAGCCAGAACTAGAGCCAATGGAACACCAAAAATGATGCACAAAATGGTGCTCGCTGTGGCTGTTCTCAGACTGAGTGTCAGCGCCGCCACGGAAGATTCCGAGCTGATCAATGGGAAGAACTGTGCCCAATCGACTTGGGCAACCATGCCGAAAAGCGGCAGCAGAATAAACAAGGCGCCCACGGCCGCCAGCAGGAACACCCACCGCGGAACGGCCTGAAACTGCCACGGTTCCCCGGCTCTGCGAGGACCAAAGTGAGAAACACGGCGAGGACTATTAAGGGGTGCCAAAGCCGGCGTCCTGGAGGATTTTCTGGCCTTGGGCAGCGGTGACTAGGGCGATGAATGTCTGGGCCAGCTCCTGCTGCTTTGACCCTTGAACAACAGCAATCGGGTAATCGTTGACGGTGGGCGTGGTCAGTTGAAGGGGAATCGATTTGACCTTCTCGCCAGCGGATTCTGCATCGGTGAGATACACCAGCCCGGCATCGGCCGCTCCGGAGGTGACCTTGCCGAGAACGCTGGTGACGTTGAGTTCTTCGCTGACTGGGGCTAGTGTCAGGCCCGCAGTTTTGGCATCGGATAGTGCGGCTGCACCGCACGGAACCTGAGCGGCGCAGATGACCAACTTTGTACCGGTTTTGGTGGCATCGGCAAAGTTGGCAATGTTTGCCGGATTGTTAGGTGGGACCACTAGCGTCAAAACATTGGTGGCAAACTTAACAGGTTCTCCGGAGACCATCTTGGCATCACTGAGCTTGGTCATGTTCGTGGTGTCAGCCGAGGCAAGCACATCTGCGGGTGCGCCTTGGATGATTTGAGTGACCAGTGTGGATGAGCCATCAAAACTCAGTGACACCTGTACTTCCGGATGGGCTGCCTCGAACACGGCGGCCAGATCCGTGAAGGTATTTTTCAGCGATGCGGCGGCGAAAACGGTCAACGTTCCTGAGAAATCAGAGACGGACGAGGGCGATCCTGGTGGCGTGGAAGAGGTGTCACTAATGGGAGAACACGAGGCCAGAGACAGGGTGACTAAAGTGGCCGCCACCACGGCTGCGATCCACTGGAAGGAGAGCCTCATGCGGATTTTCCGCCGTTGGGTACTTCGATGATGACGTTGGTCGATTTGACCACGGCTGTTGCTACGGAGCCGGGCTCAAGCTTCAAGTCCCGCACCGCCTCACTGCTCATGAGGGAGACAACCCGAAAAGGTCCGCACTGCAGTTCCACCTGCGCCATGACCTTATCCATGATCACGTTGGTCACCAGCCCCACGAAGCGATTCCGGGCAGAGCTACCAATTCCCGTGGGATCATCAGGCAGCATCGACTGGGACTTGGCCAAAGCTGCCAGCTCGAGCCCATCGATGACCAGTTTGCCCTGTTGGTCCTTTTGGCCGCCGAGGGTGCCGTTATCGAGCCACCGCCGGACGGTATCGTCACTCACGCCCAGAAAGCGGGCCGCTTCGGAAACGCGAATATGTGTCATAGTCGCAGTCTATATCCGCATTTGCGGAATGAGAACCGTATTTATCCCGCAAACGCTGGATATAAAATGCGCTCTAGAGTGCAGTCAAACGATCCGAGAGCGCCATGTGCTCCGCATTCACCACGCGTGCTTCTGGATGCTCAACATGCCACGCCAGAATCGCATGGGCCGCATCCACAAAGCGGATGGTGGTCCCAAACGCGGGCACCAGGGACTTCACTCGGGAGTTGTCGAAAATGACCGAGTGCGCCTTATCACCCAGCAGCCCGGGTCCCAATTCCGGAGAAATGTCGGCGATTTTTTTGCTCGCCACATGCACCAGCAAGGGATCTGACACACCGGCCGCCGCGGCAACGCTGCGGTACACCGCATCCCACGGCAGCACGTCGTCGGAGGTGATCGTGAAGGCCTCACCCGCCACGGCTAGCCCGAACAGCCCCACAAACCCCACCGCAAAATCGTTAGTGTGCGTCAGTGTCCACAACGAGGTCCCATCGCCGTGCACCACCACCGGCAGCCCGGCCCGCATGCGGTGAACATCGGTCCAGCCAAAAAGCGACGGCAACCGGGTGTGATCATAGGTGGAGGACGGCCGGACAATGGTGACCGGGAATCCATCCTCCCGGTAGGCCGCGGTGAAAATATCCTCACAGGCGATCTTGTCCCGCGAATACTGCCAGTACGGGTTCCGCAGGGGAGTGGACTCCGTGATGGGCAAGCGGGACGGCGGCTTCTGGTATGCCGAGGCAGTGCTGATAAATAAGTATTGCTCTGTGCGGCCACGGAAAAGTTCCACGGCTGCGCGGGCATGCTCGGGCGTAAAGGTCACAAAGTCCGCCACAATATCAAATACCCGAGCGCCCAAAACGGCGGCAACGGCGGAGCTATCGCGGATATCTGCCACGAGAAGTTCGACGCCGGCTGGAACCGCCCGCACGGAACTCACCGAACGGTTCAGGATCGTTACGTTGCAGCCCAGCGCAACAGCCCTAGTTACGGAGGCCGCGCTGATGAGTCCTGTCCCGCCAATGAACAAGACTCGTCGGGGAGGCAGCCGCCACGAACCATCCGCTGAGCCGTGGCTATCGTTACCAGGAACCATTGCTGTAGCAAGCCGGGTGCGCAGAGCCTCGCCGACGCCGTCGTTGAATCCACTCACCAGGCGTAATCCTCTGGTGCAGTCTTCGGGCCGGGGAAGATCTTGTCCAAGGCGGTCAAGGCCTCCGCGTCGAGGGAAACCTCAAGTGCGCGCAGGCCTGCCTCGAGCTGGGCTGCGGTGCGCGGTCCAATGATGGGTGCGGTGACGGCCGGCTGGTGCAGGAGCCATGCCAAAGCAACCTCGCCCGGGGCATGCCCCAAATCCGCAGCGAAGGATTCAAAGGCGGCAATGGCGTCATGGTGCGTGGCCAACGCTTCGGCAGCGCGGCCCTCAAGCCTGCGGACGCCGTCGTTCTGCTTTTGCAGCACACCGCCCAGCAGTCCCCCATGCAAGGGCGACCAGGGGAGTAGCCCCAGACCGTAGTATTCAGCGGCCGGAATGACTTCGCGTTCCACACTGCGTTCCAGCAGGCTGTAGATGGACTGCTCGCTGACCAGACCAGTGACGGGGCGTCGCGCGGCGGCCTCCTGCGCAGCGGCGATGTGCCACCCCGCGAAGTTGGAACTACCGGCGTACAAGATCTTGCCCTGCTGCACGGCCACATCGATGGCCTGCCAGATCTCATCCCACGGGGTATTCCGGTCCACATGGTGGAATTGGTACAGATCGATGTAGTCCGTTTGTAGCCGCTTGAGGCTGGCGTCCAAGGAGCGCCGGATGTTCAGTGCTGACAGCTTCGAGTCATTGGGCCAGTCAGTCATGTTGGCGTAGACCTTGGTGGAAAGTACGGTCCGCTCGCGCCGGCCGCCACCCTTGGCGATCCAGCGGCCAATGATTTCCTCGGTCCAGCCGCGGTGGTCGTTGCCGCCATAGCCGTTGGCCGTATCGAAAAAGTTCAGCCCCGCCTCATGCGCCTGATCCATGATGGCATGCGCGTCAGCCTCGTCAGTATGCGGACCAAAATTCATGGTGCCTAGGCACAGCCGTGAAACGGACAGGCCGCTGCGACCCAATTGGGTGTACTTCATACTCACTTGATTCCTTCTGATTCGGTTGAAAGTGGCGAACCCGTGGAGTCAGATCGACCGGCCCAGGACGAGAGCAATTTGAGGGCGTCGTGCGATGGCGAGCCGTTCTTGGCTGTATAGATGCGCAGGCTTTGATCCGTGTCGTCGGGCAGGATCAAGTGCTCAAAATCTAGCGATAGATCGCCCACGATCCCGTGGTGCAAGGACAATGTGCCGGAGGCTTTGCGGGCCACCGTGTGCCGTGCCCACCACTGCCGGAACTCTTCGCTGTTCACGGCGAGCTCACCGACCAAGGCCGTGGCAGCCGGATCTCCAGGGTGGCGGCCAACGTCGGCACGTAAGGCGGCTACGGCGTCGGACGCTGCCCCATGCCAGTCACGGAACAATACCCGGGCACCCGGATCCAGCATGATCCAGCGCGTGTAGTTTCGTCGTTCGCGCCCCATGGCCGGGAAGTCAGCAAAGAGCAGACGGGCCATGCGGTTGCTGGCCAGGACGTCGGTTCGCCTACCCAGTACGACGGCGGGTACCTCACCCACCGCGTCTAGAAGTTGCCGCATGGAGGCCCGTACACGTTGAATTTCCGGTGGGGTGCTGAGCTGACCACCGCAGTTTTCGAGCAGATCGTACATATGGGAAGATTCTGAATCATTGAGTTGCAGCGCCCGGGCCACCGACGCCAGCACCGAGCGCGAAGGGTGAATATTACGCCCCTGCTCCAGCCGCGTGTAGTAGTCGGTGGAGACACCAGCCAGCTGAGCCACTTCCTCACGGCGCAAGCCCGGGACTCGGCGAGTGGTCTGAACGGTTGCCGGATCCGGTGCCAGACGGGCACGCATGGCTGAGAGGAAACTACCGAATTCTATGCTTTGTCCCATAATTCCATTCTGCCCCGGCACCACCAACGAACCTAGTATGAAGGTAGGACTGCTAATCCTAGGATCGTTTCAAACACCCTAAGGTACTGCAGTGGATCACTTTCGCGCCTAGGCTGAAAGAAACAGCCCTTGATGATGGGCACAATGAAAGGAATCAATTTCCGTGACTGATATGAACCCAGCAGCAGCAGCCGTTCCGGAACTGACGTTGAACAATGGAGTGAAGATCCCGCAGCTCGGCTTCGGTGTTTTTCAGATCCCGCCGGAAGAAACTCGAGTGGCTGTGGGCCAGGCTCTGGCTGCGGGCTACCGCCACATTGATACGGCAGCGGCGTACCGCAACGAATCCGGCGTCGGCGCTGCCATTGCTGAATCGGGACTGGCCCGCGAGGACCTATTCATCACCACCAAGCTACGCAACGGAGAACAGGGCACTACCCGCGCTGCCTTGGAAGCCAGCCGCAAAGCACTGGGTCTGGACTGGATTGATCTGTACCTGATCCATTGGCCCGTGCCCTCGCAGGGCCTGTTCACTCAGGCGTGGAAGGACATGGAAGCGCTCTACGCTGAAGGGCTGATCCGTGCCATTGGCGTCTCCAACTTCCTGCCGCCGCACTTGGATGAGCTATTGGCCAACTCCACAGTGATCCCTGCCGTGAACCAAATTGAACTCCACCCCACCTTGCAGCAGAGCGAGTTGGCGAGCAAGAGCCGCAGCCACGGTATGGCGGTGGAAGCGTACAGCCCACTCGGGCAGGGACAGGATCTGGACAACCAGGTCATCGCCGCGTTGGCTGCCAGCTATGGCGCGACTCCTGCACAGGTGGTACTGGCCTGGCATCTGGGCACCGGCAACATTGTGATCCCCAAAACCGTCACGCCCGAACGCATGAGTGAAAACCTCGCAGCTGCTCAGATACAGCTCAGCGACACGGATCTACAGCGTATTTCTGCGCTGGAAAATGGTAGCCGCATTGGCGCCGACCCGGCCGTGGCAGCGTTCACCCAGATGTAAGACTTTCTGGCTTTAACCGCAAGACAGAACTTCAACCGCAATAAAGAAGGGTGCACCATCGTTGACCGATGGTGCACCCTTCTTGTCGTTCTTGTCGTTCTTGTCCTGGTGGCTCGCTATGACAGCGTCAAACTCAGACACCGCAACCAGACACCGCAACTACTTACCGCGGCTACTTACAGCTTGTCGAAGTCTGCTTCGTCAACACGATCCGAAGCAGCAATGGCTGCCGGTGCCGGTGAACCGCCAGCCTTCAGAGCAGCCAGCCGGGCCTCAATCTCTGTCTGCTCGCCCAAGTCCTCGAGGGAGTTGAACTGGGCGTCCAAGCTCGAGGCAGCGAGCTCATTCTGGCCCCGGACCTTAGCTTCTTCGCGACGGATCTTCTCTTCGAAGCGGCTGACCTCGCTGGTGGGATCCATGATGTCAATGCTCTTGAGTGAATCGTGGACCTGAGTCTGCGCGGCAGCAGTCTTGGAGCGGGCCACGAGCTCATTGCGCTTATTGGCCAGCTCAGTAAGCTTGCCGTTCATCTGCTGCAGCCCGGTCTTGAGCTTGTCAACGACCTCGTTCTGAGCCGCGATGTTCGGCTCTGCAGAGCGAGCCTCGTTTTCCGAAGACATCTGTCGCTGCAGGGCGACCTTGGCCAAGTTGTCGAACTTCTGCGCATCAGCATCATTACCGGCGGCACGGAATTCATCGGCTTTACGGCTCGCGGCGAGGGCCTTGGAACCCCAGTCCTGAGCGTTCTTCACATCCTCGTTGTAATCGTCCTCGAGCATGCGCAGATTACCGATCGTCTGGGCAACAGCGCCTTCGGCCTCCTGAATGTTGGCCTTGTAATCGCGCACCATCTGATCGAGCATCTTCTGCGGATCCTCAGCCTGGTCCAATAGCGCATTGATATTGGCCTTGGCCAACTGTGCGATCCGGCCGAAAATTGACTGCTTTACCATTCTTTTCCCCTTATTTTTCGTCTTCTTGTTACGAACAAAATGTTGAGTTTGCGTGCCCGGAACGCTCCACCTGAGGTGAGCTGTTCCCATTCTTGCCTTAGGGGCCCGTGCGGTGCAATGCCGTGACACACGACGCCGGAACTTGCCCTAGAGTCTTTCCGCAGCCTTGCACCGTGGCCTCCCCGGTGACGAACAGAGGGCGAGGGTAGGCAGCGAGCCAGCTCTAGAAGTTTCCGCCGCTGCCGCCAAATCCTCCACCGCCTCCACCGCCTCCTCCGAAACCGCCGCCGCCTCCGCCTCCTCCGAAACCGCCGCCGCCGAAGCCACCGCCGCCTCCGCCGGAGAGGAGCCCGCCAATGATGCCACCGAGGATGGCCCCGCCCATGCCGCCACCCATGGAACTGCGCCCACCGCCGCCGTAACCTCCGCCGCCACCGAAACTGTCGACGTCGTTCTGGGCGTACTGGATGGCTTGTTTGGCCAGCGCTTGCGCCTGCTGTGCATAGATTAGTGCGTTGGTGGGATCCGAATCGGAGATGCTCACGGCGTAGTCGAAGTTACGTTCTGCTTCTGAGAGCCGGGTCCTGGCTGCAGAACCGACGCCGCCACGGCGGGCGGCAATGAAATCCTTGGCCGTGGCAATGTTGGCCTGCGCCCCAGCAAAGGCCTGCTGTAGTGCCGCTTGAGCTCGCAATGCCTGCTGCTGCTGATCCCGAATACCGGTCAAAAGCTCATCGAGCTGATTGTGGGCATCCTGCACGGTAGCCAGCAGGGCCACCGGATCGGGCTTGCCGGCGGCAGCATTCATACGCACCTCATTGAGCGATGCTTCCGCTGCCTGAACCGTGGGTGCGTAGCGGGAGAACTCGGGGGAGGCAACCATCGACTTGGCCTGCTGCAAATCAGCAAGAGCTGCCGGAAGTGCCGTATCCAACGTGGCCGCTGCATCACGGATGCTTGCTTCGGTGTTTGCAATCGCGTCCAGAAGAACCGTGGACTGCAGCAGACTTTCCTCCGCAGCCTTGACTGCCACAGCTGCTCCCGCAGTATCCGAAGCCGCCAATTTTGTGTCGGCCTCAGTGGCCGCGGTATCCACAAAATCAAGCCGTTCTTTGGCCTCTGCCACGTTGTCACGCACAGTTGCCAGCGCCGAATCGGAGTAGTGCGACGTCAAAGCAGACAATTTCTGCTCAGCAGCAGCCACGGAGGTCCGAGCCTCAGCAGCTTGAGATCGGATGCTGGCCAAGACTTGTGGAGCGGTCCGTTCCAGTTCACGCAACTCATCGAAGGCAGACTTTTCTGCATCAAGCGCCGCGTTGGCGTCCTCGCTGCGCTTGATGATTTCACCGAGCCAAGAACGCTGCTCTTCAATGGTGTCGGGAATTTCGTCGTCGAGCTGCTGCTGAAGTTTGAAGGATTCGGAGAGGTGAGTCTTGGCGCTCTCCAGTGCGGCCTGGAATGGTTTGACGGACTCATTGCCGTACGATGCCTGCGCGAATCCAATTTCGTGCTCGCTGGTCTTGATGGCATCATCGGCTGCAATCAACAGGGAGCCGGCCTTGGCACGCAGCTCCGGGATGGTCATGCCAGCGTTGGGATCCAGCGGCTTTCCATCAGGTCCATAGCCCTTTGCGGTTGCCTCAGCTGCACCCTTTTTGCGCTTGTTGCGAATGTACAGAGCAGTTCCAGCACCACCAACGACGACGACGCCGCCCACTCCCAGCGCTACGAACCCGCCGGTGGCATCCGGCACGTCACCCTTACCGCCGCCGGCTGCATCTCCCAGAGCTGCGGCCGCATCGATGGCAGCCTGGGCCCAGTTGCCAGCCGAGAGCTGGGGTTTGATGGCGCTCGATTGGATGGCGGAGCCTTGGGCTGGCGATAGGAAGGTATCGGTGCCGCCAATGAATGCGTACTGTTTGTCTTGAACCGCCACTGCCAGTAGAGCATCGAACTGGCCCATGTTTTTCTCCGCGGCGACAGTGTTGGCCCACGTCTGTTGATCTTGACCGTCAAAGGAGTCGACATACACCACGAAGAGCGTGACGCCGTGGTCCTTGCTCAATTTCGTGATCGCGTTTTGAACCTCTGTCTTTTGGCCGCCGAGCACATTGGCGTTGTCCACAATATAGGTGCCTCCGGGAATACTCACCGGTGGCTCGGCCTGGGCAGCGCCGGCTGGGAACAGCAAGAGTGCCATCAGGGCAAAGACTGCCAGAACTGGGGGAAATACTTTCAACCGTGAAAACATCGCTCACCTTTGGTGTGTGACCACTACAGGACCACTCTGGGAATCGGGCCTATTACTTCAAACGATACTATGGCGCGGATTTGATTGGGCTAGGTTTGCCCGGCCGGTATTTCGCTGTCCGGATAATGCTGCTGCAGCCTGCGTGGGAGATAATGGAACTAGATGAACCTTCACAGCTACCTTCCAGCGAACGTTCGTCAAGGCTCCAGCCGCGGAGACCATGATGATACTCAAGCAAGGATTCGTCACACAGGATTTCAATGAAGGGAAAGCTGATGTCTGAGAACAATGGTGAGCACACCACTGGCAGCAACGATCGGTCAGAACAGCCCGAGCAGTCTGATGCAGCACCCGAGCAGTCTGATGCTGCACAGGCAGGACAGCCAGATGCTGGGCAGGCAGGACAGCCAGATGCTCGGCAGGTTGAGACTTCGCATGTTGAGACTTCGCAGTCCGAGACAGCAGCGTCGGAGGTAACTCCCCGGTCCTCTGCGGCACATGCCGCTCCGGCAACCCCGACCACGGCACCCCGTCCGGTACAGCAGCCGTGGGGCCAGGCGGCCCCGAGCCAGCCTGCGCAGGCCCAGCCGGCCCAATCTCCTCATACGCAGCCCCAAACTCAGCAAGACTCCGGGCAGTACGGATACGGCGTCCCGGTCCCGCCGGTAGAACGGCCCAGCGGATACGGCGCACCGACTCCAACAAGCAACTCTTACGCCAATCCCACTGAGCGGATTCCGGCCTCACCGGCCCACAGCGCAGGATCTCACAGCGCAGAGCCCAACGGCGCACAATCCAACACTGCAGAGTCCCAGAGCGTGGGCTCACAGAACCCCACCGAGCCCATCCCCAACGGATTTGGTGCAGGTAGTTATGGCACCAGCAGCTTCGGAAACACCAGCCATGACAGTGCCCAGGGCGCCGGGAACCACAACACCAGTACCCCGAACTATGGTGAGGGATACGCGGGACCGGGCTACCCGGCGTCGAACATGTATCCCCAGAGCCAGCCGCAGCCTCCCGGTGTGTCACCGCAGCGCAATACTAAGGGTGGCAAAAAGGTGGGCATGGGCATGTTCACCACTGGTGTTCTGGCGGCGGCGCTGGTTGGCGGGTTGGTGGGCGGAGGGTCGTTGTTCCTGCTCAATCAGCAAACGGATAACTCCTCGGCGAACACCACTTCTCAGAGCGCGCCGTTGGTGGTCAACAACACCAACTCGGTCAACCAGGTGACGGCTGCTGCGGCGAAAGCGATGCCGTCGGTGGTTACAATTTCGGCCACGAGCGGGAGCTCCGGTGGAACGGGCTCGGGGATCATTTTAGACACCGAGGGTCACATCCTGACCAACACGCACGTAGTCACGTTGGACGGCGCTGCCGCGCATGCCGCCATTCAAGTGCAGACCAGTGATAACAGGGTTCACGAGGCCACCATTGTGGGCACGGACCCGCTTTCGGACCTCGCTGTGATCAAAATTGATGCGCCCGACCTGGTTCCGGCCGCATTGGGCGAATCCAGCCAGATCAACGTGGGCGATACCGTCATTGCCATCGGCTCTCCGCTGGGTCTGAACGCCACCGTCACCGAGGGTATTGTTTCCACGCTAAACCGCACCATTCAAGTGGCCTCCTCCGCCGTTCCGGATGACAGCGGCGACTCTTCACAGGACCCAGATAGTGGAGACAATGGGTTCCAGTTCTCCCCTCCAGGCGGCGGGGCAGACAACACGGCAGCTACCGGCACGGTGAACCTGAACGTGATCCAGACCGATGCAGCCATCAACCCCGGCAACTCCGGTGGTGCGCTGGTTAACGCTGAAGGTCAGATCATCGGTGTCAACGTGGCCATTGCCTCGACCGGTAACTCTTCCAAATCCAGCGGCCAGGGCGGCAACATCGGAGTGGGCTTCTCCATCCCCATGGATCACGCCAAGCGAGTCGCTGCTGACATCATCGAGACGGGTTCGGCCACCCACGGCCAGCTCGGTGTCTCGGTCAGCGGCACCTCCGCATCCGGAACAAGTAGTGCCTTCTCCTCCGGTGCAACGGTAGCGGATGTGACCGCCGGCAGCGCTGCAGACAAGGCCGGTTTGAAGAAGGGCGATGTCATCAGCAAGCTGGGCAACCGCACCATTTCTGATCCGTCGGATCTGACTGCGGCTGTCCGCGAGCAGCCAGGCGGTGCCACCGTGAAGATGGATTTCACCCGCGATGGCAAGGCGCAGAGCATTGACATCGCGCTGGACACCATGCCGACCGACTAAGCGGTACCGACTCCGGCCCATCGCAGCCAAATAGTTTGAAGCTGCGGATGGTTACGCTGCAACGGTGCGCTACTCAGTGAGTAGCGCACCGTTCGCCGTTAACGAAGCGCAGGCTCAGGGTCAGTATCAGGGGACGACGCCGGTGCGGGGCTAGCACGGGAGCGGCGCGGGAGACCGGTAGTTTACTGGGCCAGGACCGCGTCCAGAACCGGTGTTGAGGCTAGGAGGCCCAGCCAAACCACAACACTGCCGAGGACCAACATCGAGGCAATGATCAAGAGCGAGAGTGGGGCCACGAGCAGAGCCATCCCGGTCAACGGGAACACCAACGCAGCCGCCATAACGGCCGATCCCACGGTCACGCTACGCACTGGCCACATGACCGCGCGTTTACGGGCGGCATCCATGACACTGCGCGGCATCCCCAGTCGGTCCAGGCTCACATATAGTTCCCTGCGGTCAACAATGGCGGCAGACTGATTCACGCCGGCGCTGCAGGCAACCAGCAGAAATGAGGCCACCACCGTAATAAGCACACCCGTGCGCATATCGGCGTAAAGCAGTTTTTCGATCGGGTCAGTGACCTCGCCGAAGGCTTCCATTGAGGACAGCGCAACCCCCGTCACAACAGCAATGAAGCTGGTCATAGACAGCGCGCTGACCTGCCGCCACGCTGCTTTGGGCGATTCCAAAATGGTCCTGGCAGCCAACAAGCGCACAGGAGTTTGTGCCCGACGCAGCCCACGCCCGGCCAGCCACTTCAGCACATACGGGCCTATCAAGTTCAGCAGCGCCATCCCGCCTGCGAAACACGCGCAAAGTATGACGATCATGAGCGCAGCCGAACCGCTGGCCGTCAGATTATTCATGACCACGAAAAGTACGACGGCGGCGCCAGCCCCGAGCGCCAAGCGTTGCCACCGAACGGTGGGAGGTTGTTGACGAGTACGGACTCCAAGAGGTGAAACCACCACTTGTCGCAGGCCAATTGCGGCACTGACTGCAGCCAGCAGAATAAGGGCCGTCACAGCATTGAGGAGCACGCCAGCAGGGAGCCACAAATTTGCCAGCCCCAGAGCCTCACCTCGGAAGTGGATCAACGCCACGGCCGGGAGTGTCACGGCGTAGAGAACAACACCAGCGAGCACACCCACCAAAGCAATAAGCGTTGATTCCACCACGGTCAGCACCGCAACGAACGTGGGGGTGCCGCCCAGTAGGCGCAAGGTTGACAGCCGTTCATCACGGCGTCGGGCCGAAAGTCTGGCCGCCGACCCGCCCAAGGTGAGTAAGGGGAGAATCATCAACGAGACGGCAAAACCTGCCAACATCTGGTACGTACCGGTCGTGTCCCTCCCGTCTTCGGGAGGGATGTTCGTGAAGAAACTCAAACCACCGGCGAGGACAATCAGAAGCAGCGCCGTAACCAAGGCGAAGGCTGTGGCGGGCAGAGCCATCGCTGCCTTACTTCCGGGCGCGGGGCGAGACAACATCCACAGGATTGAAAAGGTGGATTTCATGGGGTTCACGGCTGGGCCGCCCAGGTTTGTGCCGGGGTGCGGTGAGCTGAGAGCTCAAGGGAGAGAACGCCGTCGTGCATGTACAAAGTGCGTGAGCAGCGGGCGGCCACGAGGGGATCGTGGGTGACGAGGATCAGCGTGCGGCCGCGTCCGGACGTGGCGGCCAAGAGGGCTCCCATGACCTCGGCGGAGGTGTGCGAGTCCAGTGCACCGGTGGGTTCATCGGCGAAGACAATTCCGGCGCCGGTGACCTGGGCGCGGGCGATGGCCACGCGCTGCGCCTGGCCACCGGAGAGTTCGCCAATCCGCCGTCCCTCCATGCTGGCCAGCCCCAAGTGCGTCAGCCAAGAGGCTGCCTGGGGTTCGGCGTCGCGCCGTGAAACGCCGTTGAGCATCAGGGCCAAGGCCACGTTTTCAAGGGCCGTGAGTTCCGGGATCAGCAGCCCGGATTGGAAGACAAAACCGAAGGCCTCGCGCCGCAGTTTGGAGCGCTGCGTTTCATTCAATGTCGTGATCTCGGTACCCGTGTAGTTGACGGTTCCGGAGTCGGGGGCGGTGATGCCGGCAAGGGTGTGCAGCAGGGTGGTCTTGCCGGAACCGGAGGCACCCATGATGGCCACGGATTCGCCGGCAGCAATGTCTACGTCCACGTTGTTCAGAGCGATACCTGCGCCGTAACGTTTGGAAAGGGAGCGTGCGCTCAAGATTGTTGAAGTCATACTTCCACTGTGCCCGTCAGTGGTGGTGGTCAGCATCGGGCCGCAGACGGAAATATTTGGCGCCAATATCCACCCTCGGGAGGAGCCGATGTTCGCTGGGAGTAAAGTTTTGACGCGGAAAATTCCGCCCCTGAGCCACCACGAACTAAGCTGTGGAAGTAGGCCAAGGGCGAAGCGGGGCGCACCTGCCCCGACACGGGGCTGCGCACACCATCCGTTCATGACACAAAGGACAGCAGTGGAAAATTCAGCACTGAACATTGTCGTACTGGTTAAATATGTGCCAGATGCGCAGTTTGACCGGCAACTCGCCGGCGACGCACACGAACTCGATCGCAGCGAAAGCATCCTTTCTGAGCTTGACGAATACGCTTTGGAAGCAGCTCTTGCGCTGACCGACGCACGCGGTGGAGTCAAGGGTGGAAACACCGTTACGGCACTCACCGTGGGACCGGCATCGGCCGCTGTGGCCGTGAAAAAGTCGCTCCAGATCGGCGCAACTCAAGGCCTGCATGTCTGCGACGAAGCGCTTGCAGGCTCTGATGCCTCGGCGACCTCGCTGGTCTTGGCCGCAGCCATCAAGTCCCTCGGGGCGGTTGACCTGGTCATCACAGGTATGGCGTCCACCGACGGAGAAACCTCCATTGTTCCCGCGCAGCTTTCGGCCCGGCTGGGTCTGCCGCAGGTCACGTTCGCCTCAGCGTTGGACGTTGCTGGCAACACGCTCACGGCCCGCCGCGATGGGGATGAATTCTCAGAGGAAATTCAGGCCACCTTGCCTGCGTTGGTTTCGGTCACCGATCAGGCCAACGATCCTCGTTACCCCAACTTCAAGGGCATCCTCGCCGCGAAGAAGAAGAAGGTGACCACCGTGTCCCTGGCGGATTTGGGAGTCTCAGCAGACGCTGTCGGACATGCCGGATCCCTGACTAAGGTCACCGCGGCAGCCGAGCGCCCCGCCCGCGTCGCTGGCACCATCATCACCGATTCTGGCGATGCTGGCATCCAGCTTGTTGACTTCCTGGCCGCTGCGAAACTGATCTAAGGACCTAACATCATGAGTGCAATTGTTGTTTACATTGATCAGCTGGATGCTCCGGGCAAGCTTTCCGCCACCGTCAACCAGCTACTGACTCTGGCCCGTGGCGCTGGGGAACCCGTGGCCGTTGTGGCCGGTCCGGTGAGTGCTGCGGTGCTGGCCGAGTTGGGTGCCCAGGGCGTTTCCCGCGTGCTGCATTCGGAGCAGGCTGAGCTGGGTCAGTTCCTAGTCGCCCCCAAAGCCGACCTCCTGGCCCAAGCCGCGGCAGCCGTCTCCGCAAGCGCCATACTGGTGGACAATAGTGCCGCTGGTAAGGAAATTGCGGCTCGCGCTGGCGTCACCTTGAATGCTGGGGTGATCACCGATGCCGTCTCCGTGACGTACGACGTCGGCACCTTGGTTGCGCATAAATCCATCCTTGCGGGGTCCTGGACTGTTGAGGCGCGGGCTACCTCGGCGATCGCCGTCGTCAGTGTCAAGGCACACAGCGTTGAGGCGGTCCCTGCGGCTGAACCGGCTTCCCCCGTGGTTGAGGTTTTGAACGTGGCCTTCGCGCCGGCAAGCTTGGGCGCACGTGTTGTCTCCCGCACGCCGCGGGCAGCGTCCGGACGCCCCGAGTTGGAAGATGCGCGCATCATCGTGGCCGGTGGCCGCGGCGTTGACGGCGATTTCGCTCCGATCGAGGAGCTCGCTGACGTTCTCGGTGCCGCCGTTGGTGCTTCACGTGCAGCCACTGACGCGGGCTGGATTTCTCACGCTTCGCAGGTGGGCCAGACTGGTAAAAAGGTCTCCCCGCAGCTGTACATCTCGGTAGGTATTTCCGGTGCCATTCAGCAGAAGGCCGGTATGCAGACCTCCAAGTTGATTGTTGCAGTGAACAAGGATTCCGAGTCGCCGATCTTCGAAATTGCCGATTTCGGCATCGTGGGGGACCTGTTCCAGGTGCTGCCGCAGGCCGTAGCGGAAATCAAGAAGCGCCGCGCCTAGCGCAGCCTCGCTGGGAAATGCCGCCGTTTGACGTAAATGCCAAGGTTTGAACTGTGGCATTTGCGTCAAACGGCGGCATTTTTGTCATCGTGCAACGGAGGCTTCGGTGCCGGGGCCACGGAGACCAGCTGTGGGAGTTATCCACAGACCGGAAGATGCCACTGTTTTGCGCCGGCAAAGGGTGGAAGCCTTGACCGCATGAAGAAACCCAAGCTCATTAGGTCAGCAGAGTATGACCACCTTGGCCAGGACCGCCGGAAGTTGGCCACCTTGCAGCGGAAGGGTGTGCTGGTTCGGGTGCGGCGAGGCAATTATGTGGATGCCGCTGAATGGCAAACCCTCTCGCGACGAGAACAGTACGGATTGCGTGTCCTAACATTCGGGCAGCAGGCAGTGCAAGAACCCGTCTACTGTCATGCCACAGCGGCTCTTCTATGGGGATTGTGGATTGTGGGCATGCCGCAGAAAATTCACACTCGAACTGAAGTTACAACCAGTGGACGAAGCTCGAAGGAGGTCACCCGGCACATTGGCTCCTGCACAGAAGGTATCCAACGTTGTGGCCCCTTCCTTGTCACTGACAAACTCAGCACCACAATGCAACTCATTGACACCTTGGCCTTCCCCTATGCCGTGGCCGTGTGTGATTCGAGTTTGCGGCCGCGGGCAAGTAAAGGGAACCAGAACGTATTTACTTCGCCAGAATCGGATCCCTTCCAACACTGGCCGGAGTGGGATCCCGAGGTGCCGCAGGGCTTGCCGTTGACGGTGGCTCAATTGCGTGCTGCGGCAGACGCGTTGCCCAGCAGAGCCGCCCGAGACAGGGCGTTGAAAGTCATAGAGTTCGCCTCAGCCTTGTCAGGATCAGCAGGAGAATCACTGAGCCGCGTAAAAATGTTCCGGCTGGGATTTCCCACACCGATTTTGCAAGAGCCGTTTGAGCTCCGAGATGGAAAGACAGCCAAAGCCGACTTCTGGTTCAAGGAGAAACGGATCGTCGGGGAAATCGACGGGCTGGGGAAATACCTCAAAGCCAATTGGAGCGGCGGGCTGTCCCTTGCCGACCGGATCATTGCCGAAAAGCGACGAGAAAACCAGATTCGGGCTCAAGGTGTGGGCTTTGCCAGATGGGACTGGAAAGAACTCATGGACACGGAGACGTTTGCAAGCATTTTGCGGCAAGCGGGGCTGCGGCAGAGTGGACCAAGGACGGGGCCTTGGGGCCATTCGCGAAAAATGCCATAGTTTGACGTCGATGCCATAGTTCAAACCTTGGCATCCACGTCAAACTATGGCATGTGCGGAAGTGCGGCGCAGAGTACGGTGCAAAGTACGGTGAGCAGTCCAGTCCGCTCCGGTCCGGCGCGGAAGTGCGGCGCAGATTAGGCCCGAGGCGCCGAGGCCGTGGCAATCAAAGCGTTGGAGTTCATTTCACTCACCGGGCCCACAGACGCCATGAAGTCACGCCGAACGCGGGCAATAGCCTCCGGATCGCGGGGGAGTAGGGTACGCCAACCACTTCCCATGACCAGATTCCAGGCCATGACGTCATCCACGGTGAGAGTCAATGGATGCTGAGTGACAGAGATGTCTTCCAGACCTCGTTCGCCAAGCCATGCGGTCAACTTCTCTACGGAGTTCACTCGGCCCATGTTCTGGTTTGGCAGTGGTTCCACACCAGCCAACCGTGGGCGTTCCTTGATCGCGGCCGCCAGAATGAGAGCGGCGAAGGGTTCCAACGCGCCCTCTACCCAGGTGCTCATGACGATTCGTCCACCGGGGCGCAACATGGAAGCGAGATGTTCTACGCCTGCTTCCATATCAGCGAAGAAGAACATGCTGTAGGAACACAGCACGGCGTCGAAGGTGCGGTGTCCGCGCCATTGAGTAACGTCTGCCTCGGTGAGAGTGGTGTTTAAGATGCCACGTTCGCCGAGGTTCGCCGCCGCGATGCGGAGCAAGCCGGTGGAGAGGTCCACGCCGTCGACCGTTCCTTCTGGGCCCACAGCTAAAGCGGCCGGAAGAGTTGCCGCCCCCGTTCCACAGCAAGCATCCAAAACCTTTTCGCCCGGCTGCAGGACAGCTGACTCAACCACGTCGCGGCCCATGGGGTCCCAGAGCTTGTCCGCCCAGGCCTCAAATTGCAGGGCGCCATCAGTGAACGCCAGGCCAGGATCGCGAGCGGACATGCATGCCTCCAGTTGATGATGCGGTAGATGAAGTGTGGCCGTCAGAGAGCCGGCAACTCGATGATTAAGCCTGGATCTGCGCCCCGGCAAATCCGTTTTGGCGCCATGCCTCGAAGACGGCGATGGAGGCAGCATTGGCTAAATTAAGGGATCGCAGTGCCGGTAGCATGGGCAGGCGGACTCGGGCAGTGATGTGCGGATCGGCCTTGACCTCGACGGGTAAGCCGTCAGATTCGCGGCCAAACATCAGCACGTCTCCGGGTTGGTAGGCGATGTCCGTGTAGGTAGCTTCGCCGTCCGAGGTAAAAGCGAAGACGCGCTCAGGGGCCAGCGCCGTCCAGGCCGCCTCAAGAGTTTTGTGGATCGTCACCACGGCAAGATCATGGTAATCGAGCCCGGCCCGGCGCAGTTTGGTGTCTGAAAAGTCGAAGCCCAGAGGCTCCACCAAGTGCAATTCGGCGCCGGTGATGGCTGCCAATCGAATGGCGTTGCCGGTGTTGCCGGGGATCTCGGGCGTTAGGAATAGGATGCGAAACACGCCTTTTATACTACCGCCCTCGACCGCTATGCGCAGACCCGCTGGAAATACCGGGGTTGCCATGCCGTCGGGGTTGCAGGCCTGCATGCTTGCAGGGAGAAGCTAGTACATGCCGCCGAGGAGGCGGTCCAGAACGCTCAGGTCAACCACGTTAGGTGCCGGGCCAGAGGCCAGGAACTGTTTGACCTCGCGTACAAACCGGGCAGCGTTGGCGACATTGAGCATGTTGGAGCCGTCGGGCTCGGTGCCGCGGGCGTAGTCAATGACCGGTTCGAAGAGGTTACCCGTGTTGCTGTGGACACAGACCCAAGCCGTGACATTACACTCTGGGAACAGCTCTTGGAATTGTCTGGTGGCGGCAATGAGCTGCGGCGGTGCGGCGACTTTGCTGCCGTGGATCAACATGGTGCCGTCCCAGCGGAAGGCTCCATCAGGTACCAGCATTGAACCGATGATGGCGATCCTGTACCCGGAGACCAAGACATGATCCAGATAGCCGTTGCTGCGCGGTGAGGTCAAACCGTTGACAAGCCGTGCCGCGGGGATGGCAGGTTGCACCTGCTGCATGATGAGCTGAGCGGTACGAGCTTCTCGGGCCAAACGTGAAGCAGCACCAAAAACGCCGCGCTTTCTGGGTGCGCCGTGGACGGGCTGGGCAGCAGTGGGGCGTGGCAGAAGCGGCATTTCACCCGGTGCCAGTTCCTCATACGCGGGCACATAGATGGCCGGATCTCCGGCAGTGTTGCGCTGCTCTTGGCTGCGACGGGTGCTGAATCCGCTGAAGCCACCGGTGCCTGAACCTGAACCTGAACCCGAACCTGAACCCTGACGCGAAGAAGACCCGGAGTTCGACGGGCCACGTCCAGCCCCCTGAGATCCGGCCCCATAGGATCGGTCATACTTTTGCCGTTTGGCAGGGTCCGCCAAGACCTCGTACGCCTCCGTGATTCGCCGGAACAAGGCAGGATCGCCGCCGCGATCGGGGTGGGCAATCCGGGCGGCCTTCCGGTAGGCGATCTTGACCTCGCGTTCGGTGGCGGTGCGAGAGAGTCCCAAGACTTGGTAATGCGTGAGAAATTTCTCGCCCACTGGTGGCCTTTCGATAGCCCGGCTGTGCCAAGGATTCATTCTAACGGCAGGCCCTGAAGATAAAGTCAGGACCCAGAACAGAAACCCAAGAATGAGAACACAGTGCATAAATACGGACATAAATTCGGTGCCTGTGCCGGGCGCTGACATACTGTCCTTGCCATGAACACTTTCCCAGCCCCCGCGGCGAACACCGCCCTGAACATTGCTGTGGCTGTCAATCCTCGCGCAGCTCTTGGTGGCAACCGCAAAAAGTCCCCTGGCAGCACGGGCGACATGGTGGTGGCGCGGTTGCGGGACGCCGGTCATAACGTGACGGTGCTGCGCCGCCGGGACTATGCGGCCCTGCGAGAGGCGGTCGACGCCGAAATTGCGGCAGGTACGCAGGCCTTGGTGGTGGTGGGTGGGGATGGCATGGTCCATTTGGCCGCGAACGCGCTGGTGGGCACGGGCATCCCGCTGGGCATTGTCCCCGCCGGCACTGGCAATGACGCCGCCCGCGGTCTGGGCCTTGACCCGCACGACGCGAGTGCCGCCGTCGAACATTTCATCCAGCGATGCCAGCAGCCGCCGCGCACCGTAGACCTAGGGCGGATCGATCGCGATGGGCAAGATCCGGTGTGGTTTATGGGCGCGTTCTCGGCCGGATTCGACGCGTTGGTCAATGAGCGGGCCAACGGTTGGCGCTGGCCGCACGGACCCATGCGCTACAACCTGGCGATCCTGCGCGAACTGGCCTTCCTTAAATCGCTGCACTACGCCGTGCGGGTGGATGGGGTGGCGCGCGATCAACCGGCGCTTCTGATTGCGGTGTCCAACGGGATCTCCATTGGCGGTGGCATGAAGATCACCCCGGATGCCAAGTACGACGACGGATGGCTGGATTTGTTTGTTGTCTCAGCTGTGCCGCGGCGAACCTTTTTGCGTATTTTTCCGCTGGTGTTCTCCGGGCGGCATACTGGCCATCCCGCGGTGTCGATCGAGCGGGTGCATGAGGTGGTTTTCACGGCACCCACGCTGGTGGCCTACGCCGACGGTGAGCGAATAGGTGCGCTGCCGGCCAAGGTGGTGGTCGATCCGGCTGCGCTGCAGCTGTGGGTGTGAGCAGTCAAGACTAGTGCAGTCTCCTTCAGACGCACGGGAAAGTGCCGTGGTCGGTGCGGTGGATGCTGTGAACTTTAGAGTTGGAACGCGGAATAGCGCTGCTGTAGCCGCAGTGTTGGCAGCTACCTTGAGCGGCTGCACGATTGCCATACCCGAGGGCCCGTCCACAGCGACTGACGCTGTAAGTTCAGCTCCGCCCAGCTCCGCAGCACCAACAGTGGTGGCTGGGCATGGCGCCGCCGCCGGTTGCCAGCTGGCGCGCTGGAGTACCGCCAACCAGGGCCCGCTCAGTGTCGACGGTGTTGACAAAATCTCCACGAGCAATCTCATGAAGTACTTAATTCCCTCGGTGACGGAATCGGCGCTGAACGAATCCACGCTGCCTTGGGTTGTTGAAGCCGGTAAGAAAGGGCAGGGCATCTCTTCCCTGAGCTTTACAAGCTCAGCCAGTAAAGACGTCATGGCCAGCACAGTGTGGGCACGAATGTTGGGCACCGCCGATACCGGCTTAGTGGTGTCGTTGGCCTGTCCCAGCGACGGTCTGCTTAGCGACACCACAGCGAAGATCATGACGAAATTGTCGTGGCACCGCCCACAAACTAGTCCAGTTGGGATTGGGATTGGGATTGGGCTGTTCGAGTTGAAGCTAAAGGATTACTCCACGGGGCGGACGTAGCGCAGGAACAGCATTGAGTCAGCTTTGAGGATTCGGGTTAGTTCCATGGTGCGGGCAATGTCAGCTGCGCCTCCTGCGCCACCGGTGGAGGTGGCGGCGTCGGCTGAATTTGATACAGGCTGGCCGTTGGCTATCCGCCCGGCCGCCCCTCCCACCAGCAGCGGGGACACCGTGAGGTTGAGTTCATCGACCCTGTTAGCTGCAGCGAAACTGCCCAGCAGCGTAGGCCCACCTTCGGAACGAATGTTCTTGTATCCGCGGGCCGCAAGTTCGGCGATGATCTGCTCAACGTCTAGGGAGTTTTCCCCGACATTGACCACATCGGCCACCTCGGAGAGGGCTTCCCGGCGTTCTTGCGGTGCAGAGCCAAGCGTAAGGATCAGGGGCCGCACCGGCGCTAGGGTGAACACCTCAAGATCACTGTCCAGATTCAAGGAGCCGGAAACGATCGCCAGCGGCGGGTGCTCCGAGAGCCAGTTCTCGGCACGCCAGGCCTGGGCTGTTTTGCTGAGCAGCTCCCCGCCGTAGCCTTCGGATCGGACGGTTTGGGCGCCCACCAAGATGACGTCGGCGGTTTGCCGCAACAACGCGAATACGCGCTGGTCCCAGGCGTTGCCTAGTTGCCCAGAAACCCCGTCCAAGGACGCCGCGCCGTCAATGCTGGCGATGAAGTTGAAGCTGACCCAAGGCCTATTACTGCGCCGGTTCTCCGGAGGAGCGGCCAGAATCTCATGGTCCAAGGCGGCCCCAGAAAGCAAGGCGGCGTCGGGAAAGATCCGCTCCATCATGGGTTACCTTTTCCGGTCTGGCTTTCCCTCCCAGGGTGGGCGGGCTCATTGATCTCACCCATATTGTGCTTGAGGAACGCCGGTTCTCGCCACCCCAAGACGGTTTCCGTCATGCGGATGGCGGAGTTGGAAGCTGCCACGTTGTGCATGCGTAATATCCGGGCTCCGCCCAGAATGCAGATCACCCCGGTGGCGATGGAGCCCTCCAGCCGATCTTCCTTTTTCTGGTTCAGCGATTCGCCAATGAAGTCCTTGTTGGACACGGCAGCCAAAGTGGGGAAACCCAAGGCGGCAATCTCGTTGAAACGGCGCGTGATGGCCAGAGTGTGCAGCGTGTTTTTGTTCAGATCGTGCCCCGGATCAATGATGATCTTCTCCGCCGGAACACCTAACGACAACGCCAGGTCAATTTTCTCTGTCAAGAAGGCAACCACCTCGGTGACCACATCGTCATAGTGCGGCCGCGGGTAGACGGTGCGCGGGGCAGCCAAGGAGTGGGTGATGATCAGATGGGCCCCGGACTCGGCCACCACGGAGGCGAGGTCGGGATTGGACAGCCCCGTGGTGTCGTTGATGACGTGGGCCCCGGCGGCAATGCTGCGGGCGGCCACCTCGGGTAGGAACGTGTCCACGGAAATGATCACATTACTGGCTCCGGCCACGGCGGCAATCACCGGCACTACGCGATCGGCTTCCTCATTGGCGCTCAACGCCGGCCCCGGTGCAAAGGGGACGCCGCCAATGTCAACCCAGTCGGCGCCGTCGTCCACGGCAGTGAGCGAGGCGGCCACTGCCGCATCGAGGGCAAAGGTGGCTCCGCCGTCGTAAAAGGAATCCGGAGTGCGGTTGACGATCGCCATGAGAGCCACTTGCCTGCTGAAGTCCAGCGTGCGGGGACCAAAGTGATGGACCGGATGCAGCAGCGGCGGAGAGTAAAACGGCGCAGCGGTGGTTGGCGATTCGGTGGAAGTGGCAGGGGTGGTCATAGTCTCCATCAAAGCCTCTCGAGCGGTGTTTGTGGGTCAGCCAGTGCGGCCGTGTCGATAATACGTCGGGAGGAAATAAGGTTCTTGATGGCATCCTGAACGTCCCAAATGTTCACATTCATGCCCGCCACCACATGGCCCTCGAGTACCCAGAAGGCAATGAATTCGCGCTTTGTCAGGTCGCCGCGGATCACCACTGCGGCCTCCTTGGTCAGTGCGCCGAATCCGGAATACTCCATGCCCAAGTCAAACTGGTCGGTGTAGAAGTAGGGGATGTCATCGAGCGCGGCGTCCTTGCCCAGCATGGATTTAGCCGCCACTTTGCCGCTAGCGATCGCGTTGGCCCAGTGCTCGGAGCGGGCATGCGTGCCGGTCACGGGGTGCATGGCATTGGCCACATCGCCGGCGGCAAACACATCCGGGGCCGAGGTTCGCAGCGCGGAGTCCACCTCAATGCCGTTGTTAATCGTGAGCCCGGCGTCCTGCGCGAGGGCAATATTGGGGACCACGCCCACGGCCACGATCACCACGTCCGCCGGGATCGTGACGCCGGTGGTGGTCAGGACCGAGCTCACGCGCCCGTCGCTTCCCAGGATTTCGGCGGCACTGGCAGGCAGCTCAAAACGAACGCCAGCTTCCTTGTGCCGATCGGTGAAGACCGTGCCCAGCTGCGCGCCAATCGCCGCGGATAGCGGTACTTCCTCGAGTCCCATGAGCGCCACATGGTTGCCCATCTCGGTGGCCGTGGCTGCAATTTCCATGCCAATCCAGCCCGATCCGATCAGCACCACATTCTTGCCGCCACCGGTGAATAGCTGTTTCAAGGCAACGCTGTCGGCCTTGGTCCGGAGAGTGTAAACACCCTGAAGGTCGACGCCGGGAAAAGGGATCCGGCGCGGGGCGGCCCCTGTTGCTAAAAGTACCTTGGCATACGGAAGCGTGGTTCCATTGGCCAAGGTTACGGTGCGGGACTGCTGGTTCAGGGCCGTTGCCGCAGTCCCGGTCATGAGTCTCACGTTGTTCTCCGGATACCAGGTGGCGGGCAAGGGGAGCAAAGCGTCCTCAGCCTCCTTGCCCGCCAGAAATCCCTTGGACAGCGGCGGGCGCTGGTAGGGGACCTCAGGCTCGTCGGCCACAATGGTGATTGGACCATTCCAGCCTTCCTTGCGCAGGGTTTCGGCGGCTGTGGCTGCCGTGAGACCGCCACCGATAATGACCATGCCAGGCGCTTGTGTGGCGCTTGCTGATGTGATTTCGCTGGCTGCTGATTCAGCTGCAGGTGCAGCTTCTGGAACGACGGGGCTGGTGGTCTGACTCATGATGGAAACTCTTTTCCGGGGAAAATCCTTATGTCTGTGTTGTGGTGGCCGGATGGGGGATTTTTTGTTGCCTAGGTGAGTCAGGTGTCAGTGCGGGAATTGGGCTCGCAAGGGTCCGTCGTCGTTCAAGAGGCCGGTGAAGACTGAGGTGCGGGTCAATGTCCCAGCCGTGTGGACGCCGCGCAGGGACATGCACATGTGTTCGGCTTCCATGACGACGCCCACGCCGCGTGGGGCCAGGGTGGTCTCGAGCCAGTCGGCGATCTGCTGGGTGAGGCGTTCTTGGACTTGCAGATCGCGGGAGAAGAGCTCTACGCCCCGGGCTAATTTGGAGAGGCCAAACAGGCGATCGCCCGGTAAATAACCTACATGTGCCACACCTCGGAAGGGGAGTAAATGGTGTTGACAGAGTGAGTGGAACGGGATGTCTTTGACCAGAACCAGACCTTGGTAGCCGTCCTCGTTAGGGAACGTGGTCCAAGAGGTTTTCCGCGGCGTGAGCATTTCGGCATAGGCCGCGGCAAGCCGGCGGGGAGTGTCGAGCAAGTGGGGATCGGTCTCGTCCCGGCCCAGCGCTCTCAGGAATTCGGCGATGGCTGCCTGAGCCCGGGGGAGGTCAATCCCAGCTGTGGCAGAGAGTTCTGGGTCTTCAAAAGCTAGGAGGTCCGGCAGGGACGCACTGGTGATGGACATATCCAACCCTTTCTAAATCTTGTATTATTGACTTTAGAAGCGCAGACCCACAGCGTCAAGCCATTAGACATATTCCGCAAACTGCCCGTCCCATGAGGCAAGGTAGTACGGCGCCATCAAGAGGGGAAGAGGTCAGTGGCCATGGATCCATCGGGGCCGGAATCAATAGCAGGACCACTTGGGCTGCCTAGGTCATCTGGGCCAACTGGCTACCCCGGAGCGACCGGATCGCGGCCAGGACCGTTTGCAACCGAACTGCCTAGTAATGCCGAACTCCCTATGAATCAAGGGCAGCGCCTGCGGGCGGTGGCGTCATTGGGGGATCCGGTGCGCAAGAAACTCTTCGAGCTGATTCAGGATGGTGGTGCGTCGATGAGCCGCGACGAGTGCGCTGAGGCTCTTGGCGTACCGAAGAGCACCATCCGTGTCCATCTGGATCGTTTGGTGGAGGAGTCCTTGTTGCGTGTGGAATTCCGCAAGATGGGGGAGCGGACCGGACCAGGCTCGGGCCGGCCCAGCAAGCTGTACGCCGTTGCACGCAGTGAGGTGGGCGTTTCTGTTCCGCCACGTCACTATGATCTTGCCGCCAGCCTGTTGGCCGCCGGTGTGCAGCGTTCCATCGACACAGGTGATGGAATTGAAGCCTCCCTCGCCGAGGTTGCCCGCGAACAAGGAATGCGAATGGGGCAGGCGGCAGGAGATATTTTCGCGTTGCTGGCGGATACCGGTTACAGCCCCGAGCCCGACGGCGACGGCGGCACCATCATGGCCAATTGCCCTTTCCATCGGTTGTCGCGGGATCACCAAGGCGTAGTGTGCTCGCTCAATGGTGCGCTGCTGGGCGGAGCCTTGGAGGGGTGTGGCGATGACCGCCACGCTTTGGCTCCTGACCAGGAGATCTCGCATTGTTGCGCCAGGCTGGTGCCGAAGATTTCCAAATAGATTCGCAACCCAAACAGCTCCGGCGGCCACCCCTGAGGATGGCCGCCGGAGTCGTCAGAGCAGACAGGCTGATTGCTGACAGGCTGCGACTGGAATTACTGCTGTTAGCGGACTGCTCGCAGAGCGTCCACGATGCCCTCGCCGTAGTAGCTGTTATTGGCCTCCGTGCCCACACACTCTGAGCCGGTGGGTGTTGCGGACGGGATGCAGAGACGATCCTGTGCCTGCGAGCGCAGCTGCGCGATCATCTGCTGTGGAGCCCATTCCGGGTGCTCGGACTTCATCAGTGCCAAGACGCCTGCAACCTGGGGCGAGGCCATGGACGTGCCGCTCAACAGGCCGTACTTGTTGTTCGGGAGCGTTGAGAGGATGCGTGAGCCGGGAGCTGCAACGTCAATGACGTCCAGGCCGCGGTTCGAGAACGAGGAGAGCTTGCCGGCCTGATCCGTCGAGGAAACAGTCACCACCCCGTCGAGTTCAGTGGGGATGTCCTTGCAACCATTATTGATCTGGCGGTAAGTGCCGGAAACGTCATTGGGGCTGACATCGTCAGTGGTCTTGTTGGCCAGATCGTAGGAGGCGTTGCCAGCAGCAGCGGCATGTACCACGCCCTGCTTCGTGGACCATGAAACGGCTTTGTCAACAGCGTCTAGGACCGCCTTCTGATCGGGCTGGTCATCGCACCAGAACTGCATCGGGTCAACGTAGTAGCTGTTATTGGTGACGTCCATGCCCTGCATCCCTGCCCACATGAAACCGCAGATGGCGTATTCGGGGTAGATGGAGCCGGCGTCGTTAACTACCTTGACGGAGGCCATGCGCACGTTCGGGGCCACACCCGTAATGCCAACACCGTTGCGGGGCGCGGCAATGATGCCGGCTACGTGAGTTCCGTGGGATGAGGTGGTGGGGAACCAGCCTGTAGCTGAGGTATCGGGCCGTCCTGCATTGGTGCAATTCACGGAGGCAGCCACATCAATGTTGGCTTGCAGGTCGGGGTGGACCGGGTCGATCCCACTGTCCAGGACGCCGACCAAAACATTGCGGGAGCCATCGGTGATCTGCTGAGCTTCGTTGGCCTTGATCTGCGCCTTGTCCCACTGTTCACCTTCGCGCGGATCAACTGTGACGCCGTCAAACGCGGCATCCCCGTAGAGCAGATCAGTATTTGCCATCTGCCTGCTGCGCAATTGCGGCAACTGGGATTGCTGGACCTGCTGCCACGGGACGTCAATGCCGTCCGGGGTGCCTTCGGCGACGGTGATGGTGCGGGTTGCGCCCACCGAGGCCACGTGCGACTTGCCCTGCTTGAGGACGTCGGCGCGGAAGTTGGCGCGATCGGACTGAGCGATTACCACCCCAATTTCTGGCCACTCCTGGACGGCAACGCCGCCGGCTGCTTGGACGGCTCGCACGGCCTGCTTGGTCTGGCCTTTGTTGGCCGCCTTAGCGTTGACCACGTAGCTCATGAGCTGGCCGTCCGCGGCGGGAAACTCGATGGGTGTTGATGGAGTTTGCGACGGGGCAGCTACGGCGCTGCCTCCGATGAAGGTTGTTGCTGCCATGGTCACGGCGCAGACGGCGGTAGCCGCGGCACGTCGGAAAGGGACTTTTTGCATGGATTCAATCTCCCGAAATCATTGTGTGATGTGGAACACCATGATCCTGCCAGTGGCTGGCGATGCAGAGCAAGGTGAAATGCGGGGTTAAGCCAAGGTCAAGCCAAAAGGATAGGGCCCTCTCCTCTCGGCTTCCACTCTGCGGCGCGGGGTGCGGTTGGGAGGCGGTGCAGTGCCGAGCTCATGCCGTAGAATTGAACCCGTGCCCGTGTATCTAGATCACGCGGCGACCACGCCAATTTCGGCCCCGGCCCTCGCCGCACTCACTTCCGTTATCGCCCGTAGCGGCAATCCGTCCTCCCTGCACGGATCGGGCCGTCGCGCCCGAGCCACGGTGGAGGCGTCCCGCGAGACCATCGCCAAAGCTGCCGGCGCCCACCCCACCGAGGTCATTTTTACCTCCGGCGGCACCGAGGCGGACAACCTCGCTGTGAAGGGGCTGTTCTGGTCCCGCAACGCAGCCGAGCCTGCCCGCAACCGCATCTTGGTCTCCAGCGTTGAACATGCTGCCGTGCAGGACACCGTCGAATGGCTCGAGAAGCATGAAGGTGCCCAGGCCGTGTGGCTGCCCGTGGATCAGGACGGCGTGGTCAGTATTTCTGCCTTGAAAAAGGAACTGGACGACGGCGGAGCAGAGTCTGTCGCGCTGCTCACCTGCATGTGGGCCAACAATGAGGTGGGCACCATTGAGCCGATCGCCGAGATCGTGGCGCTCGCCGATGCATACGGCATCCCCGTACATTCCGACGCCGTTCAAGCGTTCGGCTCGGTGCCCATTAACTTCAAAGAATCTGGTCTTGCCGCCATGTCCATCAGCGGCCACAAGATCGGTGGACCCGTTGGGGTGGGTGCGCTGCTGCTAGGCCGCGCCGTGAAACTCATGCCCGTCCAACACGGTGGGGGTCAGGAACGCAGCGTCCGCTCCGGCACGTTGGATGCTGCAGGCATCGCTGCCTTCGCTGCAGCCGCAGCAGATGTCACAGCCAACTTGGACGCAGAAAACGCACGTATTTCTGGCCTGCGCGATCAGATCATTGCCGCAGTCCGCGACGCTGTTCCGGAAGCGGTGTTGCGCGGCATCGATCCAGCCGCGCAACCGGCCGCGCAGCCCACCGGGAAACCGGCCGGCCGGCTCCCCGGCAACGCGCACTTCACCTTCCCCGGCTGCGAAGGCGATTCCCTGCTATTCCTGCTCGACATGGCAGGAATTGAATCCTCCACAGGCTCGGCCTGCACCGCGGGAGTGCCCCGTCCCTCGCACGTTTTGTTAGCCATGGGTCTAGATGAGGACATTGCACGTGGCGCACAACGCTTTAGTTTGGGGCATACATCGAGCCAAGAAGACGTTGACGCTTTCGTGGCCGCGTTGCCCGACGCTCACGCACGCGCAAAACAGGCCGGCATGGCCGGGCGCAAATCAAGTATAGAAACGGCCAGCACACGGGCCGCAGGCTGACCCGTCGCAAACCGGCACCACAGCTACACAGCAACACAAAACAGTAATGAATTGGAAGGTACGTAATGCGAGTATTGGCCGCCATGAGTGGTGGAGTTGACTCCGCCGTCGCCGCAGCACGAGCAGTAGATGCCGGGCACGACGTCGTCGGTGTTCACCTGGCGCTGTCCCGCATGCCCGGAACCCTGCGCACCGGCAGCCGCGGCTGCTGCACTGTGGAGGACTCCAACGATGCTTGGCGGGCCTGCGATCTACTCGGCATTCCTTACTATGTGTGGGATTTCTCCGAACGGTTCAAGGAAGATGTTGTCCAGGACTTCATCGATGAATACGCTGCCGGCCGCACGCCCAACCCCTGCATGCGCTGTAACGAGCGGATCAAGTTCGCGGCGCTGTTGGAGAAGGCCATTGCCCTCGGCTTCGACGCCGTCTGCACGGGCCATTACGCCAAGGTCATCACCGATGCCGACGGCAACCCCGAGCTGCACCGCGCCGCCGATTGGGCCAAAGACCAGAGCTACGTGCTCGGCGTTTTGACCCACGAGCAGCTCAAGCACTCCATGTTCCCCCTGGCCGATACCCCGTCCAAGGCCGAAGTTCGTGCCGAAGCCGAAGCCCGCGGCCTGTCGGTGGCCAAGAAGCCCGACAGTCACGACATCTGCTTCATCCCCGACGGCGACACCGCCGGCTGGTTGGCCGAGAAAATCGAGATGACCGACGGCGAGATCGTCGACGAAACCGGTGTAAAAGTTGGCGGCCACACCGGCTCCAACCAATTCACCGTGGGTCAGCGCCGCGGCCTCAAGCTGGGTACTCCCGCAGCCGATGGCAAGCCACGTTTCGTGTTGGAAATCCGGCCCAAGGAGAACAAGGTCATTGTTGGCCCGCACGCTCTGCTGGCCATCGATTCGATCGAGGGCATCAAGGTTTCCTGGGCTGGGCTGCCCATCGCCGAGGTCGCCACCGGCGTTGAGTTCGATTGCTACGCCCAAGTTCGCGCCCATGGCGATCCTGTCCCGGCCCGCGCTTTTGTCACCGAAGAGACGGACGACGCCGGCACTCGCCAGCAGCTTCACGTCACCTTGGTGGAGCCGCTGCGCGGCGTAGCTCCCGGCCAGACCATTGTGCTGTACCAGGGCTCGCGCGTGCTGGGTCAGGCCACGATCGATACGGCGCGTTCACTGGCCCGCCCCGACCTCCCCTAACCACCAGACGCTAGTGCAGTAGTGGTTGGAAATTCCAAGACGCTAGTGCAGCAATGATGGGTAAATCAGCGACCCTATCGCAGCAACGGTTGGAGCTGAGTCTCTTCATGGCAGCAAGCGCGAGAGCGATGCTGAAAATGCAACCGTTGCTGCGCTAGGGATGGGAAAAAAGTAGCCATTGCTGCGCTAGCGATGGTGGGTGCCGGAGGGGTCTTGCGGGGCTGGCGTAAACTTCCTTTAAGGTGACTTGGCCCACGGAAGGTTTATAAAATGCCCCCGCATACAATTCCCAACCCGCTGCAACACTTGGACAGTGCTCTGAACCAATGCGCTGAAGTTATTAGCGCCATCTCGGCAAATCAAGCAGAATGGCCTACGCCATGCGCCGACTGGAATGTGCAGGACCTCCTACACCACCTAGTGGTCTACGATCTACACAAATACACGCTCATGGCCAGGGGCAATAATATTGATCCGCTGGCTGCCGATGCCACGGTAGGGGCTGACTGGTCAACCCGATTCAGTGATGGTGCCGCCTTACTCATGAGGGCCTGGGCATCGGCCGACCTGAGCACCCAGGTGGCCCTGCCCGGAGGTGGCGAAGCTCCCCTGCGCAGCCGGATCGGCCTGCAGATTACCGAATTCACCGTTCACGCGTGGGATCTAGTCAAGGCCACTAGTGTCCCTATCATTTTGGATCCCGTACTGGCTGAGCAATCCCTGGCCTGGTCCCAACGCATGCTGAAGATGGAACACCGCGGAGCGGACCGCGGCATCGGCTTGGAGGTCCGGGTCCCCATAGCCTCGGATCCCTACACCCAGCTTGCCGGCTGGTTCGGGCGTAGCCCCTACTTCCGTGCGGGGCCGCGCGTGGAATCACTCAGCCAGCCCTAGCTCTGTCTCGGAAGAGTTTTGGCAAAGTCATAGCAAAGTCATGGAAAAAAATAGTCCAGCGGTAGCAGAGCTTCCCTCAGCAGGCAGCGCGCCGCGCCGTCTTGCTTCTTGGGTATTCTTTGGCAACGCTACCCTTTGGTAACCTTCTGGTTGCAAGTTCCCCGTCCATGCAGGCTCGCGCGCGCAAGTCTGGTATTCATTAAGTATCAAATACGTGGGAGCCGTCACACAAGGGTGTGTGGCGGCTCTCCATGTGAGGCACAAGAGAAAGTACTCGGATGGCTAAGAATAAGTTTGGATTTAGCTCGGTGATCGCCGTGGCAGGCGTCTCCATGCTCGCCATGACAGCATGCACGGGCCCCGCAGGTGGAGATAACGACGCTGGCTCCACGGGCGGCTCCGCAGGCGGACCGGTTGTTGTCGGCACCACTGACAAGACCACCTTCTTGGACCCGGCTGGGTCCTACGACAACGGCTCGTTCATGGTCATGAACCAGATCTACCCGTTTGTGATGAACTCCGAAGCTGGCAGCGCAGACCCCAAGCCGGACATTGCCGAATCGGCAGAGTTCACCTCACCCACTGAGTACACGGTGAAGCTAAAAGCTGGCCTCAAGTGGGCTAACGGCACCGAGCTGGACTCCAAGGATGTGAAGTTCTCCTTCGACCGTCAGGTCAAGATCAATGACGTCAACGGGCCGGCTTCCCTCTTGGGCAACTTGGACAGCGTTGAAGCTCCGGACGCCACGACCGTGGTCTTCAAGCTCAAGGTCGGCAACGACCAGACCTTCCCCCAGGTGTTGACCAGCCCGGCCGGTCCCATTGTGGATGACAGTGTCTTCTCTGCAGATGCCATTACCCCCGACGAAGACATCGTTGCGGGGAAGTCTTACGCTGGACAGTTCACCATTGACTCGTTCAAGAAGAACCAGCTGATCTCCTTCAAGAAGAACCCTGACTACATGGGCCTGCTGGGCCCGGCCAAGTCTGAAACGGTGACGATCAAGTATTTCGCCGATTCCAATAACTTGAAGTTGGAAGTCCAAAAGGGCAGCATCGACGTTGCTTGGCGCTCCCTCACGGCAACCGATATTGAGAGCCTGAAGGGCGATAAGAACGTCAAGGTTGATGTTGGACCCGGTGGCGAGATTCGCTACATCGTGTTCAACTTCGACACCATGCCGTTCGGTGCCAAGACAGCCGAAGCTGATGCTAAAAAGTCGCTGGCTGTCCGCCAGGCTATGGCTGACTCGATTGATCGCGCCAAGCTAGCTGATCAGGTTTACAAGGGCACCTACCTGCCCCTGTACTCACCGGTCCCCGCCGGATTCACCGGAGCGATTGAACCGTTGAAGTCCGAATACGGTGACGGCAACGGCGGCCCGGATATTGACAAGGCCACCAAAGCACTCGCTGACGCCGGTGTCCAGACACCCGTGAAGTTGGATCTGCAGTACAACCCGGACCACTACGGTTCCTCCTCAGGCGATGAGTACGCGGCCATCAAGTCGCAGTTGGAAGCAACCAAGCTCTTCACGGTCAACCTTCAGTCGACTGAGTGGGTTTCCTACGCTAAGCAGCGCACCGAGGACGTTTACCCGATGTACCAGCTCGGTTGGTTCCCGGACTACTCCGATGCTGATAACTACCTGACCCCGTTCTTCAGTGAGAACAACTTCCTCGGCAACCACTACAGCAACCCGGAAGTTCAGAAGATGATCACCGAACAGGTGACCACCAATGATCCGGCTGAGCGCACCAAGCTGATCGAAGACATTCAGACCGCTGTGTCTAAGGACCTCTCTACTCTGCCGCTGCTGCAGGGTGCCCAGGTTGCAGTCTCCGGTGCCAACGTCAACGGAACCAAGGACACCTTGGACGCGTCCTTCAAGTTCCGTCTGGGCGTTCTGTCTAAGTAAGGCCGCTTCGGTAGCCGCTAGATAAACACCACAGTGTATTGGGCGGGGCCATCTGAAACAGAGGCCCCGCCCTTTGCACGGATCAAACTTTTGCACGGCCACGATAAGTGCATCCCCAAGCACAGCATCAAAAGAAACAGGCGCACATGACCGCAATGATTGACCTGCCGGCGGAAGAACCCGCACTGCAGGCCCCCAAGAGTAAAAAGAAGGCGGGCGGCAGCCTAGGTAAATACCTGGCCATCCGCTTTGTTCTGATCTTCCCCACCATCTTCATCCTCGTCTCCATGGTGTTCTTCCTCATGAGGCTCACCGGCGACCCCATCACGGCAGCCCTCGGTGGGCGGCTCCCCGCGGACCAGCTGGCCATACGCATTCACGAGGCTGGTTACGACAGGCCCCTCTTCGTCCAGTACATCGAGTACTTGGGACAGGTTGCCACTGGAAACTTTGGCCGCACCATCTCAGACAACCTGCTGATCTCCGACATGCTGGCCACCTATGGCTCGGCAACACTGGAATTGGCCCTCAACGCACTCGTCGTGGCACTGCTGATCGGTATCCCGCTGGGCATGCTCGCCGCCTACAAGCGCGACAAGTGGCAGGACGCCATCTCCCGCGTGGCAGCCATCGCCTTCTACGCCACCCCCGTGTTCTTCGCAGGCCTGATCCTGAAGCTCGTGTTCTCCATCTGGCTCGGCTGGTTCCCCGTAGCGGGCCGCGGCAACACCAGTACGGAAATTTACATGGCCCAATTGGAAGCGCCCTCGGGCATTTACTGGCTGGATGCACTGCGCAGCGGCAATATGACCGTGTTCTGGGACGTCGCCCAGCATGCCGTCCTGCCAGCTGTGGCACTCGGTCTGCTCACCGCCGGCATCTTCTTGCGACTGGTGCGCACCAACATGATCGGCACCCTGAGCCGGGACTATGTTGAGGCCGGCCGCTCCCGCGGTGTCAGCGAATTCCGCCTCATCACCAAGCACGCGTACAAGCCTGCGCTGATCCCCATCATCACCGTCATGGGTCTGCAGATCGCGCTGCTCCTTGGCGGGGCAGTTTTGACCGAGACCACCTTCGAATGGAAGGGACTGGGCTTCCAGCTGGCCCAATACCTCACCGCGCGTGACTTCGTGGCAGTGCAAGGCATCGTGGTTCTGCTGGCCGTCATCGTGGCCGTCACCAACTTCATCGTGGACGTCATCGCCGCGCTGATCGACCCGAGGGTGAGGTACTAGGCCATGGAGACCAAAAAATCGCTTTTCAGCCGCTTGCCCGTCATTTCCCAGCTCAAAAAGAGTATGGGTCTCCAGCGTGGCATGCTCGTCGCTGGCATCGTCCTGACGCTCATCTTCCTCCTGACCGCCGCGTTGGCGCCGTTGATTTCTCCCTATGGGCCCACCCAGCGCTTCGACTTAACTCAGTCACCGCCGTCGTCCACTCACCTGTGGGGTACGACGGCGGGAGGTTACGATGTCCTGTCCCGCACTATTTGGGGGGCCCAGACTGCGGTCTTCGTGATTGTGATCGCTGTTGCGCTGTCCATTTTCATTGGCGTAATTTTGGGTCTGCTCTCCGGCTACTTGGGTGGCTGGCTTGACCGCATCCTGGTAGTGGTGGCCGATGCCATTTACGCCTTCCCAACGTTGTTGCTGGCCATGGTCATGTCTATTGCCCTGACACAGGGAAGCTCGGATATTTGGGCAGGTATTTTTGCTGCCGCCATCTCCATCACCGTCGTGTTCATCCCGCAGTACTTCCGCGTGATCCGCGCCGAAACCATTCGCCTCAAGGCCGAACCGTTTGTGGAATCCGCCATTGTTGTGGGCGCTTCCACGGTGCGCATCATGGCCCGGCACATTTTCAAGAACGCCACGAGGACGCTGCCGCTGATCTTCACACTCAATGCATCCGAGGCGATTCTGACGCTGGCCGGACTTGGTTTCTTGGGCTTCGGTATTGAGCCCTCTTCCGCTGCGGAATGGGGCTACGACCTCAACCATGCGCAGTCGGACGCCACCGCAGGTATTTGGTGGACCGGGGTATTCCCTGGTGCAGCTATTGTGCTGACCGTGCTGGGCCTGACCCTGTTGGGCGAGTCCATGAACGATCTCAACGACCCTCGCCTGCGTGGACGTAAAAAGACAAAGAAGAACGCCAAGCAAGAGGAGTTGGTGGAAGCATGAGCAGCTCCCCAGAAAACGCAGCAACCGGCGCTACGCCAACTGGCACCACCTCAACCGGCGCCACCCCGAAGGGTGAAAGTTCCCCGCGGCCGGTTCTGGAAGTCAACGATCTCAAGGTCACCTTTGCCACAGATCAAGGCGATGTTCCGGCTGTAAAAGATGTCTCGTTCACCGTGGCGCCGGGTGAAATTGTTGCCATCGTGGGCGAATCAGGCTCGGGCAAGACCGTCACGGCAAAGACCATCTTGGGTCTGCTGCCGGAGACTGCCCAGAGCAGCGGCGCCGTGATCATCACCGGTAATGACGTGCTGAGCGTCAGCGCCCAGGAGATGCGGCAGATCCGTGGCCGCGACGTGGCCATGGTGTTCCAGGAGCCGTCTACGGCACTGAATCCCGTGTACACGGTGGGCTGGCAGATCGCCGAGGGCTTGCGCGCCCACCGTCCCGCAGGAAAGCGAGTGGGCAAGAAAGAAGCCCGCAAACTGGCCATCGAAGCGCTGGCCAAAGTGGGGATTCCGGAGCCGGAGAAGCGGGTTGACTACTACCCTCACCAGTTCTCTGGAGGTCAGAAGCAGCGCGTGGTCATTGCCGCAGCGCTGGCCCTGAATCCGGGCCTGATCGTGGCCGATGAGCCCACCACGGCACTCGATGTCACGGTGCAGGCGGAGATTTTGGAACTGCTGCGAGATCTCCGTGATCGTTACGGAACCTCCATTGTGCTGATTACACACAACATGGGCGTGGTGGCAGATCTTGCTGACCGCGTGGTGGTCATGTTCCAAGGCGATGTTGTGGAGGAAGCCAGCTCGGCAGTGCTCTTCGACGCACCCAAGCAGGCTTACACGCAGGCACTGTTGGCCGCCGTTCCGCACCTAGGCCGCAATTCTGCATCCGCAGGTTTCACGGAACGGGCCTTCCAAGATAAGGAAGTACTGGTCCGCGCCACGGATCTGGAAATTGAATATCCGGGACGTCTGGGCAGCCCTGCGTTTAGGGCTGTAGATCAGGTCTCCTTCACCATTAGCGCCGGCGAAGTCTTCGGGCTGGTGGGGGAGTCCGGTTCGGGCAAGACCACCATTGGCCGCGCAATTGCCGGGTTGAACCGCACCACAGGCGGTTCGCTAAACGTGCTCGGCTACGAAATGCTCAATTACAAGGAGCGATCGTTCCGGCCCCTGCGCAAGGACATCGGCTTTGTCTTCCAAGACCCGGCCGCATCGTTCAACCCGTATTTGAGCATTGGCGAATGTGTTGCTGAGCCGTTGCTCATCCACACCGACCTCACCGGCCAAGCCGTCACCAAGCGTGTGGGCGAGTTGCTGGAGTCGGTTCAGTTGCCGGCAGCCTACGCCAAGCGGTTCCCGCATGAGCTTTCCGGTGGGCAGCGTCAGCGTGCCTCGCTGGCTCGTGGTTTGGCGCTCAAGCCCAAGCTATTGATCGCCGATGAGCCCACCTCAGCATTGGATGTTTCAGTCCAGGCGAAGGTGTTGGAACTGTTCCGTGAAATTCAAGCGGAAATGGGTTTCGCGGCGCTGTTCATCAGCCATGACCTGGCTGTGGTGGATATCCTGGCCGAATGGGTCGGCGTGCTTTACAAGGGAAAAATGGTGGAACAGGGGATTGGACATCAGGTCATGGGCAACCCACGGGCCGATTACACTAAGCGCCTGATCGCATCGCTGCCCGTGCCCAACCCGGCGGAGCAGGCCAAACGCCGCGCCGCCCACCAGGCTCTCTTGGCAGCAAAGTAGCGTAGTTCGGCTCAACGCAGTTGTGAAGTGCACTCGTCACTTCACCGGTGCATCCCGAAGTGTACGTTGAGGCGGTGCCCGGCATGGACAGTGTTTTTGTCCCCGCCGGGCACCGCCTAAACTGTTTCCATGACCGAATCGAGCCACGCAGAGCACTTGTCCGTCGAAGATTTTGACCCGGCCGCCAGTTCCCTCAGTGGAGCCGTGGACCCGGCCATCATGGCGGAGCTGCTGTCCATCCGCTCCAGCATCGATAACTTCGATGCCACGCTGGTCTACCTGCTGGCCGAGCGTTTCAAAGCGACCCAACGCGTGGGTATCCTCAAGGCCAAACATCAGCTTCCTGCGGGCGATCCGGGTCGCGAGAAAGCACAGATTCAGCGTCTTCGCGCCCTCGCCGAGTCCGCCCACCTGGACCCCGCTTTCGCCGAGAAGTTTCTGAACTTCATCATCAGCGAGGTCATCCACCACCATCAGGCCATTTCGCAAAGCCACCTTGCAGCAGCCGCCACCGGTGGCGTTCCAGTGGTCAGCCAAGACGGTCTGGGCTTTGTGGCAGATACCCAGGCGCAGCCTGCCGCTGGGACGGACGACGACGGCACGCAGCTTCCGTGACACCCTCACCGCAGCACAGCTCCAGTCCCATCACGGAACCGGCCAGTGCCAGTGCCACAGCTTTGGGCTCATGGCCCGGCACCGACCCTGTAGAGGCCGCCAAAGTTTCAGTCGGCATATTTCCTGGCCCAAACCTGCCGTTCCTGCCGCAACTACCGGCCCGCGGTGTTGGCTCGGACCATATAGGCCGCACCGCCGCGCTCCTTACCGAACTGCCTGTTGACGTCCAGCCCTACGGTTGGCGCTTTGTGGACAGGCCGGGGCTGGATTTCCGGCGCGCGGAATCCGCGCTGTCCACCGACATTAACGTGCTCGCCGATGTGGTGGGTGCCGGAGAGCTCTCACCAGCAGCGTTCAAAGTCCAAGTGACCGGCCCGTTTTCTATGGCCGCCTCCATTCATCTGCATTACGGTGAACGGGCCGTGCGCGATTACGGTGCCCGGCGCGACATTGCGCAGTCGTTGGCTGCCGGTCTCCACATTCACGCACTCAAGATCCAGAGCGCCCTTCCGGGTGCTGCACTAACGTTGCAAATTGATGAGCCGCACATTGCTGCGGTCCTCGCTGGCAGCATTCCCACAGCCTCGGGCTACAGGACCCTGCGCGCCATCCCGCGCTCGGAGCTGCGTCAAACGTGGAGTGACCTGGTGGCCGCGGCACGCCTAGCGGGCTTCAGTCAAGTGGCCATCAACGTGGCGCCCGCACAGCAGGCCCTAACCGAAACGGCAGCTGCCGCGAAGCTGGCAGGGACCCCCGCGCAGAGCACCACAAGCGATGGGACACCCACGGCCGAAGCTACCGCGTGGCGACAAGCTCTAGAAATCGCACTGGAATGTGGAGTCGATGCTGTAGCTGTGCCCCTGAACTTGCTCGATGGCGGGCACTGGGAAATGCTGGCAGGCGCCCTGGAGTCTGGTGTGGGAGTGTGGGCTGGAACGGTGCCGGCCAGCGCAGGACAGGTGCCGCCGTCGTACGCTGCTTTGGTGGAGCGGATCATGCGGCCCTGGCGGAAGCTGGGACTAGCTGAATCGGGGCTGAATCAGCTGCGCATCACGGAAGAATCCAGCCTCGCAGCGCTCACGCCGCAGGAGGCGCGGGCGGTGCTGGGCAGGTCGCTGGATGTGGCGCAGGCGCTGGGGGATATCCGCAACGCCTAACGGCGCTGCCCCAGTGCACAAGGGAAAAGCGGCGCGGGAGTGTCGAAAGTAATTTTGCGTCAGCGGCCTCGTTGGTAGGGGAGAATCTGTTTCATGACCGGGGGAAAATTGCTCAGAGGGGTGCGTCAAAGAGCCGTTGTGCTGCTGGTGGTCTCCACGGTACTGCTGGGTCTCGGGCCAGGCGACGTTGTCCCCACGGCGAAGAGCGAGAGGGTCGCCCCTAGTGATTCCGTCCCCGTCGAGGTAGCCGCGTTCCCGCCGCTTCCCGTGAATTACCCAGAACGCAACACCGTGCCCGACGGCGGCCGGGCCAGCGCCGCAGCGGTCACGGCTAAAGCCACCACCGTGTGGGACCTGCCGCCTGGATCACTGGTGCTCAACCCCGCCTCGGGGCGGCGCGAAGTGATCAATCCGGAGGTGTGGAGAACTGCTGTTCTGATTGGGGACTCGCAGTCATCCGGAGCTGCCGGCGTCACCTCTGCTCAAACATGGGTGGTGCACGGGCTGGCGGAGCGTGGCTACACCGTTGACTTTGTTGGCGGTGGTGGCACCGGTTTCACGGCTGCTTCTGAGCGCCGGGGTAACTACCCTGATGCGCTGGATAGCGGCCAAATGCTCCTTCCCTATGGGGATCCGGCCCTGGTAGTGATTCAGGGCGGCGGCAACGACGCAGCAAGGGGAGCCAGTGACGCCCAAATTCTTGCCAATGCTGACAGACTGCTGCGTCAACTCAAGGCAAGCTATCCGCAGGCAGAATTCTTGCTGATCGGCACGCTGGCCCGCGGCGGCAGGGACGGCGGCCGGCGCACCCAAGTGGACACGCTGCTGGCCGGATTCGCCAAAAGCAACGGTGTGCCCTTTATCAGCACCGGTGATTGGATCACCCGCTACGGCGTGGGGAACAAGATGACCGACGGCGTCCACCTCACCGCGAGCGGGCACAGCGCGCTGTCTAGGGTTCTAGCGGACCGCCTGAAGACTATGAAGCTTCAAGGGCCAGTAGAGGGCTGAGCTGTGGGCCAATGCGGGGCTGATGTGCCGAGAGAATGGGCGGTGCGGACCTGGGCCGACCAGCTGCACGCTGTCTAGAGCCGGCCAGCTGCCTTGAGTTTGATATATAAATCTGCCAACTTCGGGGGCAGATCCTGGGGTGCTGCATCAACTACCTCCACACCGGTCCGCTTGAGATACGCAGTGATGGCTTCACGGCGGTTCAGAGTATGTTCAGCCGCCGCCGCACGGTAGGCCAGCGTGCTTGTGGATCGTTCTAGCCGGGCGCGTTCCAGCGCTGGATCGCGGACTGCAGCCACAACCACCAAGTGTTTTTGGGAGAGCGTGGTGACCAACGGAATCAGGCCTTCTTCGGCCGCCCCGGCGTCGAGTGAGGTCACCAAAACCACTAACGCGCGGTGGGCTGTGACATCGCGGACTTGCCCTGCAACTCCTTGGGCGTTGAACTCGATCAGTTCCGGTTCTAGAGGAGCCAGGCCCTGCACCATGGCATTAAGCATATTGCCCTTACCCGTGGAAGAAACCTTCGCCCGAACTCGGCGGTCGTAGGCCACTAAACTGACCCGGTCCCCGCCGCGTTCGGCCAAAACAGCCAGAAGGAGTGAGGCCTCAATACCGGTGTCGAGGGCCGTTTCATCGTCAATTCGGGTGGCCGAGGTTCGCGACGTATCCAACACGATGACCACTCGACGGTCGCGCTCGGGGCGCCAGGTGCGCACCACCACGTCTTGGCGCCGGGCCGTGGCACGCCAGTCGATGGAGCGCACGTCATCGCCGCGGACATAGTCGCGCAATGAGTCGAACTCGGTGCCAGCCCCACGGATTTGTACCGCGGCCTTGCCATCCAGCTCGCGTAGTTTACGAAGCTTGGAAGGAAGATGCCGTTTGGAATGGAACGGGGGCAGCACTCGCAAGATTCCGGGCGCCGTGATGGTGTGTTGCCGGGCAGCCATACCCAGCGGACCAAAGGAGCGGATGGTGAGGTGGTGTGTTGCCAAATCTCCGCGACGCGATGGCAGCAGATCTACACTCATAGCCGCCCGTTCACCGGCCCGGATGCGGAGCTGCTGCAAGGCGTTGCGGGCACCAGCGGAGGGCTGCCAGCCGTCCTTGACCTGGGCCCGCAACACCATAGATGAGTTGTTCGAAAGTCGCACAACAGCGGTGGCCGGTTCACCCAGCCGGACCCCGGAAGGTATGGTGCGGCGGAGCGTCACTGCCCGTGGCGAGGCAGCAAATATCAGGTCCACCACCACTAGCAGCAGCAGCACCGAGACAGCCACCACCCAGGTCACCAGTGTCGGAAAGATGACAACTGGAATCAGAGCTGTCAGCGCCACCCAAAAAAACCTGCCTGAAATAGCCATGGTGTTACGCCCGGATCAGCGCGGAACCGGCACGGTGGCCAAAATGGAGAGCAGGATGCCGTCCACGGCAACGCCGTCCATCTCAGCTTCGGGGCGCAGCGCCACACGGTGACGCAGGGTGGGCAAGGCCAATGCCTTGATATCGTCCGGGGTCACAAAGCTCCGGCCTGACAACCAGGCATAGGCGCGGGCAGATTTCAGGATGGCCGTTGCACCACGGGGTGAGACACCCAGTTGGAATGATGGCGCCGTGCGGGTGGCCCGGACCAGATCCACCACATAGGCCAGGATTTCCCCAGCCACGTTGACTTGCGCGACTTCTTCGCGGGCCTGGGTCAACTCGGCTGCACCAGCTACTGGGCGCACTCCCGCCGCATGCAGATTCTGGGGATCAAAGCCCAAGCTGTGCCGGCGGATCACTTCGATTTCATCGTCGCGCCCGGGCAAATCCATGGTCAATTTGAGCAGGAAACGGTCCAATTGTGCCTCGGGCAGCGGGTAGGTGCCCTCATACTCGACTGGGTTTTGGGTGGCGGCCACCATGAAGGGGGCCGGCAATTTGCGTGAGACTCCGTCAACGGAAACCTGGTGCTCTTCCATGGCTTCCAGCAAGGATGCCTGGGTCTTCGGAGGGGTCCTGTTGATTTCATCGGCCAGCAGGATGTTGGTGAATACCGGGCCTTCACGGAACGTAAATGAGGAGGTGCTGGCATCATAAATCAACGAACCGGTGACGTCTCCTGGCATCAAGTCGGGAGTAAATTGCACCCTCTTGGTGTCCAGGCTCAAGGCAGTGGATAGGGCCCTAACCAGCAAGGTCTTGGCAACACCGGGCACGCCTTCGAGCAGTACATGCCCGCCAGCAAGCAAGGCAATGAGCAGGCCCGTCACGGTGTCATCCTGTCCTACCACGGCCTTTGCTACTTCGGTCCGGACCGCCAGCAAGGCCTGAGCTGAGGCGCTCGGTGCTGGCTGTTGCTGTTGCTGATACTGCGGCGCGGGGGAGCCGGGGTAGCCAGGCTGGGGGTAGGATTCCGGGTTCGTCTCCGGGCTGCTGTCCGGGTAAGGCATAGTCATCGACGTGCCACTTCTTCCTCTAGTGCCGCAAGGTCGGCGGCGATTCTCAACATGTCTTTTTCAGTCGTAGGGGGCTCGCCCAGCAGGATGGCATGAATCTGCGCGCTGGAGCGGGAGCTTGCTGCGGCAACAGCTTCGACGACGGCGGACGGTTCAGCCGCGTGCCCTAATCGCAGGGCGTGTGCCAGCCGAGTCAGTGAGGCATGCCGAAGCGTGCCCGTGGCAGTATCCACGGCTCGGGCATCTTGATAGAGCCGGGCCCGGCCAGCCATGGTCTCGGACGCCTTCACAATTACCGGCAGCGGCTCAGCCACCAGCGGTCCGTTCCTGCGCCCGCGCCACAGCACACCCACCACGGCCACCAGCATCAGCCACGCAGCGGTCGGGAACATCCAAGCCGGGGTCAGCTCGGCCACGCCCGGCGGGTTCTGCGCCGGAGGGATGTCACTGACCGAGGATGTGTACCAGAGCAAATTGGGCTTGCTGCCCAGCAGCCTAAACGTCAGTGCCGCATTCCCGGCCTGGGCTAAATTATGGTTATTGACGGCGCCGGAGAACCCCAATGCGGTGATGTCACCGGCGCTATTGCTCGCCAAAAGTCCCCCCGATGAGGAGCCTGCGTCTCCTTCGGGGCTGAAACACGTCTGCGCACCCTTGAACATCATCAGCGGACCTTTTGCTGGTCCTGCATCCAAGGCTGGGTCGGGTGCGCCACCACTGATGGAGCCAGCGGCAACAGCATCTGGATGATCGCACTGGGCAGTTACTTGCTGGCTTCCCGCGGTGGTGCCGGTGGACCGGAGCTCGGGGCTGAGGCTTTTCACGGTGAGCGGGCCGGGTGTGACGGCCAGCAGCTTGGCACCGTTAGCCGTCACGGATGCGGCTAACTCGGATACCTGGGCTGCGCTGAGGATGTTTCTCGGATCATAAAAAAGTACGGTACTGCTGCCGTAGTCGTTGTGGATCAGAGCGTCAGTGGTTTCGGCCAATGACTTAGTGGCCGTAACAGCCACACCTTGGTTCTCCAGCACCGCTGCCGCAGCCTGTGCGCCAGCCGGAGCCGGATTGTTGATGGCCAGCGCGTCAATGCTGCGATTGCCTGAATCATTGAGCAGAAAGGCAAGCACCGACAACAGTACAAACACTGCCGCACCGATGATCCAGAAGCGGTACTTCCGCCACCGCGTGGACAAGCGCTGGCTAAGTGTGGTGCCGTCGGCGTGAAATACCTTCTCTCCGGTGCTCCCAGACGCAACGGCCTCTTCGGGAGGATCCGTGCTCAGAGGGGCAGGGGGAGGAGAAACGGGCGCGGTCACGAGGTCACCGCCGTGAAATCGTCGGCGTACTGCGGCGTTGTCCGGGCAACAGCTGCGTCGGTTGCCACCAGTTCCTCGAACATGGCCTGGGTCGGTGGAACTCTGCCGTAACGGACGGCATTGAAAAGAGAAGCCGCGTGGCGAATGTCCGAGCTGGCGTTGGGGAAAGCCATCCCCAGTTCACCGGCAATTTCCATGGCCGTGCGCCCAAGTGTCCTGGCTGTGACATCGCGCTCCTCACCGGACCGGGCCAATGCCCTGAATTGTTCATTGATAGCGGTGTGCCAGTCTCCGGCTTGCGCGGCGGCCTTAGCAAGTCTGCGGTGCTGTTCGGCGGACAACGTCATATCAGGGGCGAACACAGCGTTGCCAACGGCCCTTTTGCGGTTCAAACGGGGCCTGACGATTAAGATGATGACCACCACGGCAACCACGATCAGCCCAATGACCACGCCTAGGCCAATGTTTCCATCGGCTGATCCCATGTTTCCCAAGAGCTCATTCAGAGCCCGGCCCAACAGGTCCAAGATCTGCCGCGCCAAGCCGGGCTTGGCATCTTGGTAGGCCTGCTTGGCCAGCTCCTCAGCAGCCCAACGGCGCGCTTCATCGGCCCCCGGGACAACGGGGACCTCGAGGTAGCGCAGGGCGGGCAACGCCGGTGAAGAGACCATGGGAGGGACTGCGATCAGTAAGTGCTAGGCGGCTGCTGCTGGCTGCCCGGCGCATAGGCACCCGGCACCAAGTCTGCGCGAGAAGAGGAGCCGGGGATCCCGCCGTCGTCCTTGCCGCTTTCAGATTCCTTGAGCAAGGTGAGGTCGAAACCGTCGCGGCGCATGCGCAAATCAACATAGATCAAGGCCATGACGCCGGTCTGGAAAGCCAAGGTGATAGCTCCCACCAAGGCGCCGATGGCACTAGAAATGACTTGAGCGATGATGGTTTGGGTGAGCGCCTGCTCCGCGGTGGCCTCGATGCTCATCATGCCCATGATCATGCCCACGATGAAGCTGACGGGTGTGGTGATAACACCGGTGATGACGGCGGCGATGATCACGGCCAAAAGGTACGTTCCAAAGGTCCTCCACCAATTGCGCTTGGTGAGTTGCCATGAACGTTTGATGGCCGCAAAAGCGCCAATGTTTTCCACCACGATCGCCGCCGGAGCCACGAGCAATTTGGTGCCGATCCAGAGGCCAACGGCCAGGAACGGCAAACTCAGCAGCAAGGACAGGCCGATGCCTGCCAACGCCGCTGAATCGGAGTCCATGGATCCCAAGCTGAGGATCAGTAGCACCACCACAGCAATGTAGACAGAGACTGCGATCAGGGCGGCTACGGCGTATAGCACTGCGAGTATAAGCAGGGTGCCAATGCGGGGCTTTGTCAGTTGCCACATTTGGCCAAAGGTGGTTTTGCGGTTGAGTACGGACCTAACCACCGGGACCACTAGGGCGCCCTGTAAGACCATTTGTAGCAGTGTGGAGACAAATACCGTCACCATAATGGCTACGGTGAATCCGAGCATTCTGCCAATGAAGGCGTCGGTATCGGTGACGTTGTTGCCCTCCATGAACAGGCTGCCGTCCATGAACCCCACCAAGAGCTGGCCCAAGGTCAAGAACATGATCAAAAGGGTGGCGGCGACGGTGACCAATTGGAAGATCAGAGCGGAGCCGAACATGGCCTTGCCGTTGCGTCGGGCGGCCTGGAAAGCACCGTCGAGGATTTCACCCAGGCCCAAGGGGCGCAACGGAATGACGCCGGGCTTCGGAGGGGCCATGTAGTTGTTGTAACCGGTCTGTGGCTGGCCCGGGTACTGGGGTTGACCTGGGTATTGTGGCTGGCCCGGGTACTGGGGGAGCTGCTGCTGGCCATACTGACCCCACTGCGGCTGTTGAGGTTGAGCGGGCTGCTGCGGTTGAGCGGGCGGTTGCTGAGAGTACTGACCCCACTGCGGCTGCTGCGGTTGAGCGGGCTGCTGAGGTTGAGTGGGCTGAGCGGGATACTGTGGCTGGGCCGCTGGCTGCTGAGGAGTCAACGGCGGTTGACCTTGCCAACCCTGCGCCTGCCAGTCCGGCTTCTCCTGCGGCTGACCTGCGGCTGGTTGTCCAGCACCTGGCTGATTCGGGTCCTGCGGTTCCTGCGTCATGTTGCTCCCTGAAAGTTCCCCCGTGAAAAACGTGTACGGCAGCAACAACCGCCGAATACCCTCCAGCGGAAGCGTCAATAGTGAAAAAGCGACACTAATGGCGTCATATTCCGCGGCGGATCCATGCTGTTGCTGCGTCCATCATCAAACCCTATCGGGAAGATGTGCCTTTTCCCTGTGAACAAGCCGGACATTGCGGAAACTATTGAGAGTGCCTGTGGAGCGTCGATAGGGACATTGTGCGGCTCATAGGCAAATATAGAGGTATGAAGGCACGTATTTTAGTTGTTGACGATGACGAAGCACTGGCCGAGATGATTGGTATCGTCCTGCGCAATGACGGGTTTGACCCGGTTTTCTGCGCAGACGGTGCCAAAGCCTTGGAGACATTCCAGTCCAGCAAGCCCGATCTGGTCCTGCTGGACTTGATGCTGCCCGGAATTGACGGCATTGAGATTTGCCGCCTGATCCGTGCTGAATCCGACGTCCCCATTGTGATGCTGACAGCCAAGTCAGATACCTCCGATGTGGTGCGTGGGCTGGAATCCGGGGCCGACGATTACGTTGCCAAGCCGTTCAAGCCGGCCGAACTGGTGGCCCGAGTTCGTGCCCGACTGCGTCCCGGCGACGTCAAGGCTCCCGAAACGCTTGTCATTGGTGAGATCAGCATTGATGTGGCCGGCCACGCCGTTCGGCGTGCTGGCGAACGGATTTCGCTGACCCCGTTGGAGTTCGATCTCCTCGTGGCACTGGCCCGCAAGCCTTGGCAGGTCTTCTCCCGCGAGCTGTTGCTGGAGCAGGTGTGGGGTTACCGCCACGCCGCCGATACCCGCCTGGTCAACGTCCACGTCCAGCGTCTGCGCTCCAAGATTGAACGCGACCCCGAGGCACCAGAAGTGGTCCTCACCGTCCGCGGCGTCGGCTACAAGGCCGGGCAGTAAGCGCTGATCAGCATGTGCGCCGGGTGAGCCCAGAATGAGTGCAGACCAAGACCAGTACGACGCCGGACGCGCACCTTTGGGGGCCACTCCGGATGACGCTGTGCCCACTGAAAGCACCGTGTCCACTGAGAGCCCTGTGACAACTGTGTCCGATGCAGAAGAGCCAGACAAGTCAAGAACTAGTGTTTGGCGCACCCTCCTCACTCAGGCGGGCCGCATGGCTGTTGCGGTTGGCCGGGCTGCGGCTCGGTTGTTCGATTGGGTCCGGGCGTCGTTGCTGCGCCGCTGGCGCACCTCATTGCAGTTCCGCACCGTTGTTACCACTTTGCTGATTGCCTCTGTGGCTGTGGTGGGTGTTGGCGGGTACTTGGCTGGCCAGATTTCCAACGGGCTTTTCAATGAACGGTTGGCCCAGGCTCAGCAGGAATCGGCGCGTGGCGCTACCCAGGTGCAGGAGAGCTTTTCCAATGCCAGCCTGAGCGATCAGCCGCGCATGTCCACGTTCGTGGGGGACACCCTGCGCCTGCTGGAACTTGGCGGTGCCGATGACACCCGTAAGTACTTGATGGTCAAGATCCCGGGCCAGACTAGCCGGCTGGCCGTGAGCTCATCGGATTCAGGTGGAGTCACAACAGCCATCATTCCGGATCAGCTGCGTCAAGCAGTCCAAGGTGATCCCGATAGTCAGTTTTGGCAGTCCATTGCTCTGCCCACGGGCGAATCAGGGTTCAGCCCTGCCGTGGTGGTGGGCAGCCAAGTGGAGTTGCTGCAAACCAACTACGAGCTCTATATGATCTACGATCTGAACACCGCTCAAGTGACGCTGAATTTCATTCAGTCAGTGTTGTGGGTAGCTGGTGGGATTTTACTGGTGCTCATTGGCGCCATTGCCTGGTACGTGACCCGGACAGTGGTCAAACCAGTCAGTGAAGCAGCTGCCGTGTCGGAGAAATTGGCGGCAGGCGAACTTGAAGAGCGGATGGAAGTCAGCGGCGAGGATGAAATGGCCAGATTGGCCACCTCCTTTAATAAGATGGCCACGTCGCTGCAGGACCAGATCACGGCGCTGGGGACTCTCTCGGACATGCAACAGCGATTCGTCTCGGACGTCTCCCATGAGCTGCGCACACCCCTGACCACAGTGCGGATGGCCGCGGAAGTTCTCTACGATGCTCGCGAGAACTTCGATCCCATCAACAAACGTTCCTCCGAATTGCTCTTTCACCAGGTTGAACGCTTCGAGCTACTGCTGGCAGATCTCTTGGAAATTTCCCGTTTCGACGCGGGGGTGGCGGATCTGGACGCGGAACAATTGGACATTTTCTCCGTGATTCATTCGGTGATTGACGGGGCCATGCCCGTGGCCGAGGCGAACAAGGCGGAGCTTTCGGTGGTGACCCGCCTACGCAACCACAAGTGCATTGTGGAGATGGACTCGCGCCGGGTGGATAGGATTCTTCGCAATCTGGTGCTCAATGCTCTTGAGCACAGCGAAGGAAACCCCGTGAAGATTTATGTTTCGGCAGATGAGAGTGCCGTGGCGGTGGCTGTACGTGACTATGGCATAGGCATGTCACCGGACGCCGTTGGCCATGTCTTTGACAGGTTTTGGCGGGCCGATTCTGCCCGAGCCCGGACCACCGGGGGCAGTGGCCTGGGCCTATCGATCGCCATGGAAGACGCCCGGCTGCACGACGGCTGGCTGGATGCTTGGGGAATCCCGGGAGAAGGATCCTGTTTCCGCCTGACACTGCCCCGAAAGCGCGGAACAGTTCTGACTCATTCCCCAGTTCCGTTGCCTCCCGACGGCGGACAAGCCGGCAGCGCTAGCAGCCTCGGCACCGGACCAGTGATGACCCACACCGGATCGATCGGGGTTGTCGGAGCGCTGGGTCGGCTGAAACCTGCCGCTGACGTGGCTAAGCCTGCTGAGCCGAGTGCTGAAAAAAGCATGGGAAGCAGTGCTGAGAAGCGCGGCCCCGAGAGTGAAGATCCGGGCATGAACAGCTCTGAGAAGGTGAATCACTGATGAGTCACATGGCACAGCAGAAGCAGCACACACCTAGTGAACACACGCTTACTGATCCCCGTCTGATTCGGCACAGTCTCAACCAGCGCCGTCCGGCCACTCGCCCACAGCGGCACTGGGCCGTGGCGCTGTGGGCGAGTCTCGTCGTCGTGCTTCTGGTGGCAACGGGATGCTCCGCCATTCCGATGCACGGTTCCGTAGGAAAAAGTGATCCGCTGGCCCCGCGCAGCAACTCCGTCAATGTCAATCTGCAACAGTTTTCGCCTGTGGACAGAGCTGAGCCGGAGAGCATTATCCGTGGCTTTATTGATTCCGGAACGGGTATTTCGGATGATTTTCAGGTGGCCCGGCAGTACCTGACACCGGCACTGGCGCAATCGTGGGCACCGGACAAACGCACCTTGGTCTACAAAGACACGTTCGCCGTGGCGCCGGCCTCGCAAAGCGGCGTTTACGAACTGACCTTCAACGTAGTCTCCTCCGTCGATGCAACGGGCGTTCTCACGCCTGGAAAAGCGGAGGCCACGGAGCTGCTGAGTATGAAATTGGTGAAGGTTGATGGGCAGTGGCGGATCTCCGAAGTACCCGACGGCGTAGCCCTCGCCGAAGCGAACTTCCAAACGTTGTATGCGCCGGTGTCGCTGTTCTTCTACGACCCCACCTTCACCTATGGCATACCTGATGTCAGGTGGCTCGCGGGACGGACCTCGCGTACAGCCACCTCCATTGTCCAGGCGATATTGAAGGGGCCGGCACCTTATCTGCAGGGCGCGGTGGTCAGTGCCTTCCCCAGTGGGATGGCCTTGGACCGTGACTCGGTGCCCGTCAATAACGGTGAGGCCAAAGTTGGTTTGACCGCCCAACAGCTGCTGGCAACGAGCATTGAGCAGCGCCAGCAAATGAACGCACAGCTCTTGACCACGTTCCAAAAGAGCCTGAACACGATCACCGAAGTCCAGTTTTTAGCCGACGACAGGTCTGTCGACATGGGCAGCACGGGCGATGATATCAGCCGCATGATCGTGGACAACCCCGTTCCACCCACGCAAATTGCGGTGGCTCAAGGCGATCTGGTCACCTTCGACGGGACCAAAATTGGTCCGATCCCAGATGTCTCGCCAGTGGCCAATCTGGAGCCATCGGCGCCAGCGATCTCCTATTCCGGGAAGAACTTTGCCTTCCTGTCAGGGGTGGGCAACCAAATCTTTACTGTTCAGGCTAACGAAGCGCCGCTGCTGACGTTGTCGGGAGTCGCGCTCACCCCGCCCTCTTATGCCCCCAATGGATGGCTGTGGTCGGCTGCCGGGGATGGCTCAGGGTTAGTGATGGCCATTGACCCGGACGACGGCGGCAAGCTGGGGACACCTGTCCTGCTGACTATTCCGTGGCTAGTTGGGCAGGAAGTGCACACCTTCCGGGTATCGCGTGACGGAACCAGAGCATTGGTGATTTCAGAGGCCAACGGGGTGAGCCGCGTCAGCATCACAGGAATTTTCAAAACAGGGGAGCTGCCCAAGGAACTTACCTCGCCCATTCGGCTGCTCCATTCCGGAACACCGAGGATTGGTGTGTGGGCCGGCGATTCCAGTGTGGCCGTGATGGACCCGTCAGCCACCGAACAGGTGGTCATCGAGGTACTGGACCTCGCCCTTCCCGTGGTGCAGATGGATCCCCTGAAGGGGGTCCAGTGGTTGAGTGCCGGATCGGGAGTACGGAACGTGCACGCCCAAACAGCTTCCGAGTTCTACACCAACGTGGGCAACTACTGGGAAGTCGACGCCAAGGAACTCCAGCAGGCTTCATTTGCTGGATAGCTGGATAGCTGGATAGCTGGACGGCTGGCCTGCCGGTCAGGGTTGTTTCCTCCACAGCCCCAGTAGTCATTGTCTTGGACACAATCGGCGCCCAAGGCCAGCATCTGCCTCGGCTGCGGGTGCATGCTGGGGACATGGATGGAACAGCTCACCGGCATAGAGGCGCGGCGCGTACTCCGTGGCTGCGGATGTATTTCTGGTGCGAGGCGGCTTGGCGAGACTTCCTCTACTTGGTGCTTCCGGCCGATTGTGTGGTGTGTGGGGCCGAGGACCAATCGCTGTGCCCCGAGTGCGCCGCGGCCCTGCGCAGACAGACAGCATCGCCTTTTCGGGCTGAACACAGTGCCGATGCGTTGATGAGTGTCTCAGGGCATCCGTTGTTGCCGGTTATCGCGGCGGGAGAGTACCGAGATGCATTGTCGCAAGCCATCTTGGCGTTCAAAAACCATGGACGAACGGAAGTTGGTCCGCAATTGTCCCGCTGCCTGGCCCGTGCGCTGGACGCCACAGCCACACCATCCACAACAGCCTCGGTGGCCGCTCTGCCCACGCTCTCCGCTCTGCCCACGCTCATTGTGGTACCCATCCCCAGCACCGGCACCGGCTGGCGACGCCGTGGCTACGACCCGGTAGCACTGCTCCTGAGGACTCTGGTCCGGGAGGGGCGGTTGCCCTCCGGTATGGAAATAGTGCCCGTGTTGCGGATCAAAGCCAGACTGCCGTGGCATCGTCGGCACCAGAAAGGACTAGGCAGAGCAGCGAGAAGGAGGAATATCCGTAACACTATGAAAATCAAGCAGAAATTTCTGCACAATTTTCGGCTCAAAGCGAAGCCATCTCGCCAAAATATTATTGACGTTGTCTTAGCCGATGATGTCCTGACCACTGGCTCCACCCTTCGCGAAGCGGCCAAAACGTTGGAATTATCGGGGTTTCGAGTCCGGGGTGCCGTGGTTCTTGCGGCAGCTAGAGCCCCCTCCGGAACCTCGGATGATGATCGTGAAGAAGGACGCGCGGAAAACAATTTATGAGCAAAAGATGAATAAACCCATGCAGTGAACTAACGTAAGTGAACGGGTACCTCTTTCAAGAGGAAACCGCCCGTCGGCGGTCTGGAGACAGCACCGAATATGCTAGCCGGCCGCCGTGTCACCGAAGATATTTGGAGGGCACCATGGAGTTCATGATCACCGGTCGCAACTTGAGTGTTTCGGACCGATTCCGCGAATACGCAGGCGAAAAGCTCACGAAGATCGAACAGCTGGCCACTAAGGTCCAGCGTGTCGATGTGAAGGTTTCCAAGGAGAGCAAGGCCCGCACAGCCGACACCCCACTCACAGTTGAGTTGACGGTTGTGGGTCGCGGTCCGGTCATTCGCGCGGAAGCTGCCGCTTCGGACAAGTTCGCTGCTTTTGATCTGGCTTACGGAAAGCTGCTCGAGCGTCTCCGCCGTGCCAAGGACAAGAAAAAGGTCCATCACGGTCGGCACGCTCCTCTCGCAGTGAACGAAGCCACCGGGTCATTGCCTCCCGTCAGCAGTTCTGAGCCCATCTACGCTCAGACCGCCCCGGAGGTTGTCGAAGAGAAGTCGCCTTACGACATTGAGAATGACATCCCTGCCGGAGACTCGCCTGTGCTGATCCGGCGCAAGGTCTTCCCGGCCACGGCCTTGTCCTTGGACGACGCCGTTGACAACATGGAGATGGTGGGACACGATTTCTACCTCTTCGTCGATTCAGCAACCGGCATCCCCTCGGTTGTTTACCGTCGCAAGGGTTGGACCTACGGCGTTATCTCACTGGATGACAATGCCGAGATGGTCGAAGAAATCTCGGCCTACCGTTCGCCGGATGAGCCGGTCCGCGTCTAACCCAGACCGGAGTTCCAACATTTCGCACTAAGCCCAAGGAGCAACACACGATGCGTGCAAGCCTGAGCCTTTCTCAGGCACGCCGTATCGCACTGAAAGCCCAAGGATTTGCAACCGTTCGGCCCACCCAACCCGTCACAGCGCGGATGGTGGGCCGGACTTTTGCCCAAATACAGCTCGTGCAGATCGACTCCGTCAACGTTCTCTCACGCAGCCACTACCTACCGTTCTTTTCCAGACTGGGCCCTTATCCTCATTCTGTCGTTGACGGTTTAGCAGGGACGGCGCCGCGCAAGCTCATGGAGTATTGGGCTCATGAGGCCAGCTTTATTCGGCCCACACATTTTCACGACCTGCGGCAATGGCAGCACCGGAGTTGGGCTGGCTCGGGCGATATGGATCCGCATGTACGCGATGCTCTCGAAGAGGAAATCATTTCCGTTTTGACGCACAGCGCAGCGCTGACCGCACGGGAAATAGGGGAGCGGATTGGCCATCAGGAAGTCACCGACCGCAGCCAATGGGGATGGAACTGGAACGCTGTCAAACGCACGGTAGAAGGGCTTTTTGAGCGTGGAATAGTCGGGGCGGCCTCACGCAATGAAACGTTTGAACGACGTTACGCGTTGATCGAGAAGATCTTGCCAGCCAGTGAGCGCGGATTGATGGCGCCAGGGGAGAACATGCCGGAGGCTGACAGGGAAGCAGCCCTACTCCGCCTCATCTCTGCGGCGGCCAGCGCTCACGGAATCGGAACGCTGCGATGCTTTGCCGATTACTTCAGGCTTCCGGTCAAGGCGGTGGCGCAGGGTATAGGACAGTTAGTGGATGCTGGGGAGCTCGAACCGGTCACGGTAAACGGTTGGCCGGAACCAATATATCTGCACGCTACGGCTACCATTCCTCGCACGGCTACAGCAAGCGCGCTGCTGAGTCCTTTCGATTCGTTAGTCTTTGAGCGCCGGCGCTTGGAAAGACTCTTCAATTTCCATTATCGGCTGGAGATCTACACTCCTGAGCCGCGGCGGAAGTATGGATATTACGTTTTGCCGTTTCTGCTAGGCGAGAAAATTGTGGCCAGGGTGGATTTGAAAGCCGACAGGCAAGCTGGTGTTCTTCGAGTGCGCGGCGCCTATGCTGAAGCGCAAGCGCCCAAAGATACCGCACTACATCTGGCAACGGAGCTGGAACAGATGGCGAAATGGCTAGGGTTAGGGGCCGTCGTCGTGCATGACCAGGGCGACCTCTCAGGGAAACTGCAGGGCGCACTGCCATGATTGGCGGTGGTCTGTACGTCTTCTCACGTAGACTGAACACGCCACTTTTAGGCAGCAATAGATTGGGAGCAATTTCGTGCCATCACTTCTTGAGCGGGTACTTCGCACAGGCGATCGCAAGACGCTTAAACGACTCAATGTCCTAGCGGACGCCATTGATTCGCTGGAGGACTCTTTCCAGACCTTCACCGACGCTGAGCTGCGCGAGGAAACAGACAAGCTCAAGCTCCGCCACGAAGATGGTGAATCGCTCGATGATCTGCTGCCGGAAGCCTTCGCCGCAGTGCGTGAAGCTTCTTCGCGCACACTAGGTCTGCGCCACTTCCGCGTCCAGATGATGGGTGGTGCCGCCCTCCACCTGGGCAACATTGCCGAAATGAAGACCGGTGAAGGTAAGACCCTGGTGGCTACGGCCCCGGCGTACCTTAACGCGCTCACCGGCAAGGGTGTTCACGTGGTCACGGTGAACGATTACTTGGCGCAGTACCAGTCAGATCTGATGGGCCGTGTTTTCAGGTTCCTAGGTATGAGCAGTGGTTGCATTGTGTCCAATCAGGATCCCTCGGTGCGCCGCGCCCAGTACGCTGCCGACATCACGTACGGCACCAATAACGAATTTGGTTTTGATTACCTGCGCGACAACATGGCATGGAGCCAAGAGGAGTTGGTCCAGCGCGGCCATAACTTTGCCATTGTCGATGAGGTTGACTCCATCCTCATCGATGAAGCACGTACGCCGTTGATCATTTCCGGTCCGGCCTCAGGCGACGCCAACCGCTGGTACGGCGAGTTCGCCAAGGTAGTTCAGCGTCTGAAGATTGACGACGACTACGAGGTTGACGAGAAGAAGCGCACCGTCGGTGTTCTCGAAGATGGCATCGAAAAAGTCGAGGATTACCTCGGCATCACCAACCTGTACGAGTCTGCCAATACGCCCCTGATCGGGTTCCTGAACAACGCCATCAAGGCCAAGGAACTCTTCAAGCGCGACAAGGACTACGTCATTATGGACGGCGAAGTCCTGATCGTTGACGAGCACACCGGCCGTATCCTAGCCGGACGCCGCTACAACGAAGGCATGCACCAGGCCATTGAAGCCAAAGAAGGTGTGGAGATCAAGGCTGAGAACCAGACCTTGGCCACCGTGACCTTGCAGAACTACTTCCGCCTGTATGAGAAGCTCTCCGGCATGACCGGTACTGCCGAGACTGAGGCATCGGAATTCATGGGCACCTACTCGTTGGGTGTTGTGCCGATCCCCACGAACAAGACCATGCAGCGCGTGGATCAGGCTGACCTTGTTTACAAGAACGAGGTTGTAAAGTTCGACGCCGTTGTGGCAGATATTGCCGAACGCCACGCAACCGGTCAGCCGGTTCTGGTTGGTACCACCAGCGTTGAGAAGAGCGAATACCTCTCCAAGAAATTGGCTGAGGCAGGCGTCAAGCACGAGGTCCTGAACGCTAAGAACCACGCCCGTGAAGCCGCGATCGTGGCCCAAGCTGGCCGCCGTGGCGCCGTCACCGTTGCCACCAACATGGCTGGCCGAGGCACTGACATCATGCTCGGCGGTAACGCAGAGTTCAACGCAGTGTCCGAGTTGAAGGCCCGTGGCTTGGATCCGGAAGAAAACGCCGAAGAGTATGAGGCGGCCTGGGATGAGGCATTCGAGGAAGCCAAACTGGCTGTCAAGGATGAGCATGAGGCTGTTCTGGAAGCCGGTGGACTGTATGTTTTGGGCACCGAGCGCCACGAATCCCGCCGCATCGACAACCAGCTGCGAGGCCGTTCCGGCCGTCAGGGCGACCCCGGTGAGTCACGCTTCTACCTGTCACTGACAGATGATTTGATGCGCCTGTTCAACTCCGGTGCAGCCGAACGGCTCATGTCAAGATCCTCCATGCCGGATGATGTGGCGTTGGAATCCAAGCTGGTTTCCAAGGCCATCGCTTCTGCACAGGGTCAGGTTGAGGGCCGCAACGCCGAGCAGCGCAAGAACGTTTTGAAGTACGACGACGTCCTGAACCGTCAGCGTGAAGCCATCTACGGCGACCGCCGTCGAATCCTCGAAGGTGGCGACCTGCACGAAAAAGTTCAGCACTTCTTGGAAGACACCGTCAACGAGATCATCGAGGCTTCGCTGAGCAACGTCCATGCTGGTGAGTATGATTTCACCACGCTCTGGAGCAACCTGCGCACCATCTACCCCGTCACTGTGACGGTGGATGAAATTGCGCAGGAGGTGGGCGGCGAAGGACGAATCACTCCGGAACACCTCAAGACGGAGCTGCTCTCAGATGCACGCGTTGCATACCAGGAGCGCGAAAGTGCTCTCGGTTCAGAAACCATGCGTGAGCTGGAACGCCGCGTTGTGCTTTCTGTAGTGGGCCGGAAATGGCAAGAGCACCTCTACGAGATGGACTACCTCAAGGAAGGAATCGGTCTGCGGGCCATGGCCCAGCGCGATCCCCTCGTGGAGTACCAGCGTGAAGGTTACGAGATGTTCCTGTCCATGATGGCAGCCATCCGGGAAGAAAGCATCGGCTTCCTGTTCAACTTGGAAGTTCAGGTTGAGAACGCTCCGGCTGCCGCCGTAGGTGTTGTGGCAGATGCACCTGCCAATCTCATGCAACGAGTCGGCGGTGGTGCAGCGAATGCAGGGCACGATCATGACCATGATCATCCGCATGTAGCTCCGCGCATCACGGCCCCGGGTCTAGAAGCACCGGCTCGTCCGGCTCAGCTGCAGTTCACGGCGCCGGATGCTCAAGGTGAAGCTGAAACTCATGTTGAGCGTCGTAGCACCGGTGGTCTGCCGCCGTCGGCTAAGCGTCCGGCTACTAAGAACAAGAAGAAGAAAAAGCGCTGATTCGCTTCTGATTCCACTCTTTTGTGAGTGAGAACGCCGCCGTCTGGCGGAATGGCCACAGAATTTTCTGTGGTGATTCCGGCGGGCGGCGCTTCTTTGTCTCCGGCTGCCTAATGGTTCGGTGGTCTGAACCTTGGACGGCAACGCCCGGTCAACCGATGCGTAGTGCCGTGACTTTCCACATGCCCTTGGATAGTTCTAGGCGCATCGCGATGGCGCGGAATCTGGTCCTGTCGGCAACCACCACTGCGGTCTCAAAGATGCCCGGTTCCACAGCGAAGCAGTGAACTGAGTGCACCCGCGGCTGCCTGTGCAGGAGTCGGACATTGTCTGGGTGTCCTTCGCGGCTACGGTGGCGGTCCTGTTCTCGGCAGGCCTGGGCATAGAGACGTGCGCGGGTTGTCAGTGAGCTTAGGCACCGGACGTCGAGCCAGCGGGCCAGTTGCTGCACGGAGCGAGCACCGTTGATGATTTCCAAGGCGCTTTGGGCCACCTTGCAGGACATGTTGCTGACCACCGCCCGTTCTGCCGCTTCCGGGTCTAGACTCACCACTGTTCCTGCAGTGCCAGCTGATTCAACTGTGCCAAGGGTCCCAGCAGTGTCAGCCGTGCCTCCGGTACGTTTGCCTGGTGCCGCCGAATCCCGAGTGTTCCTCTGGGCCTGGCCGGCACGGGTACCTCGGGGAAAGAGTTTCACCAGATTATCCGGTGCCGCAGCGACGCCGCCGGTGAAGGCAACGGCTTTGACTGCAAGCAAGGTGGTTGGTGCGGTGGTTTCGGAGATGGCTGCTGTATTCACGGTGTGCTCCTTTGCACTGAGTTGGTACCGGCAGGGCTGGGGATTGGCTACCGGCAGTCTTTCCATGCTGTTTTTTGCTGCCGGGAGAGTTAGTAGCTGCTTGGGGCATGTAGAACTTGGCCGGGAAGAATCAGGTTCGGGTCGGCCCCAATGATGGTGCGGTTGGTGCTGTACCACTGCGGCCAGGCGAGGGCGACGTCCACGTCGCTGGAGTACGGGCCTAAGGCTTCGGCCACGATGCCCCAGAGGGTGTCACCGCTTTTGACCACAACATCACCAGTCTCCGGGTGGAAGGTTTCCGCAGTTCCAGAGTCGCTATGACCCGGATCGTTTCGTGGAGGTTGGCGGATCAGCAGATCAGGTTCAACCTCGGGAGTATTGGGCACCCATAGGGGATCTACCGGCGGGGCAGATACCAGTGGATTCTGAATGACCATGCCTTCCGTGGCTGCGGATCCAATAGAGGTGGACGGGGCCGTGGCGAAGATTTGTGCTTGCCTGAGTGGGTCTACGCTGGGACCTTGCGCTGCTCCAGCCAAGGGAGCAGTGAGCAAGTTGATGCCCACCACTGCGGCAACAACTCGTCGCATGAAAGCCGGCGATAATCCTGCTGTCACTGCTGAGAGGCGGGAGGCTCCGAGCTTGTGCGCCACAGCGGACAGGAAAGCGCAGAGAAGGGCGAAACACCACCAAGACAACAGAGCAATGCCAATGCCTGCCCCGGCTACGCCCAGTAGTTCGGGTAGATCAAGGGACATTGCCTGGGGGCGCCCGCTCCAGTGAAGCCGCAGCAAAGAAAAGCCACTGAAGATCAATGCTCCACCCAGGAAAACGATGGCCGCCGTCATGGCCAGATCCGCCCGTGTTTGTGATTTCACGAGAACTCTCCTTTGAGTCTTTGCTCCCATTTGACACCGTTTAATATCTATTGACGTTGTTTAATTCATTTTGACCCCTTAATGCTCCGCTGTCCAGAGTCTGTGCAGAGGTTGTGGATAGCTAGGGTTGACTGCCCTCCCGCCTCCGTTTACCGTGTGCCCATGAGGTGGGAACTTCTTTTCGGTGACATGGAAGCGCAATGGCACGCCTCGACGCAGCAAGATTTCGAGCAGTACGTCAATGAACTGGCTCGTATTGAAGCGTCCCAATTGACTCTTGCGGAGGCGTTGCGGGGTGCCTGTGGACAGCAGCTCTCGGCGGTCACGTGTACAGGATCGGCCGTCCACGGAGAACTTCTAAGAGTAGAAGGAACGTGGGCGCTACTGCACGAAGGGAACAGCTCGATCATCTTGCCACTGGCAAAAATTGTGCGGATTCACGGTTTGGGGATGGCGCGGCGGGAGTCCGTCAGCACGCTGAACTATTCGCTGGCAGCCGCCTTGCGGTTGTTGGCCAGGAACAGATCGGCGGTAGTTCTTGAACTTGACGCCGCAGCCCAAGCAGGCTCCAGTGCGGTGCGCATGAGGGGAGTCTTGGATCAGGTGGGGGCGGACTATATTCAGCTCATGCAACTGGCCGATGGGGTGGGGCGGGACCCCGGAAACCGGCAAGGCTCAGTGGTCATTCCGATGGGACGAATAGTGTCCATTGCCTCGTCGCAGGAGAATGAGTTCTGAACCAGCGCTGCGGTGGGTGCCGCCAAACAAATCGACAGCCACGCTGGCACGCTGGTCGAGAAGGCCGCGGTCAGTTGGTGTGCGGTCAGCCAGCACTCGTGGGGTTTTCGGCGGCCAACATGGTCCGGGCCGCCGCGTGCCGATCATCAATAAACTGTTCAAACTTCGCTTCGTCTACCCGCCATTGTCCGCGCCCACCAATTTGGAAGGCGGGCAGTTCGCCGCTGTGCACCAGCGCGTAGCAAGCGGCGGCTGAGATCTGCAGTTGTTCGGCTACATCGGCCAACGTCAAGAATCTGGGCATACCTTCATTATCCCCCCGTTAAGCCCCTTTGGCGAGGTTCGTCCGTGTTATCCACAGTGTCGGTAGAGCAAGAGTTCTCCACAGATTTAGCCGGTTTCCCACAAACCCCTTTCAACCTTGGTCAATCAACGGTACAAATAGGAGAGGGCAGCGCGGCTCGCACAGCTGCTGGCAGGGTCCTGAAAGGGGCGGAGCTATGGCGATGGAGACGTCCGGACCGGCGCCACGGTTGAGTAAGCCCTCATGGAAGGATCCGAGGCTGCTCATTGGTATTTTATTGGTTCTGGCCTCGGTGGCTGGTGTGGTGGCCTTGGTAGGCAACGCAGAGCGAACAGTTCCCATGTACGCAGCCAGAGACGCGCTCGTGGTGGGTCAAAAGATCACTGCGGATTCCTTCACCATTGTGCAGGTCCAGCTCGGAGACGTCGATGGAAAGTATCTAGATCCCGCCGATGAGTTAGAAACAAATGCCGTCGCCATTCGCATGGTTCCCAAGGGTGAGCTGGTCTCCCGCACCAGCATTGGCCGGATCGACGTGCTGGACCGCAAGCCGGCCCCTATCACCATTACCGAGCCGCTTCCCAAAGAAGTGGTGGTGGGTGCTTACGTTGATGTCTGGGTGGCGCTACCAGATGACCGGAACGGTTTCCTTGAGCCGGTTCTGATGCTGCCCGGAGCCGAAGTCGCCTCGTTGAGTTCGGCAACAGGATCATTGGGTGCGAGTCAGAATATGGCGCTCATGGTGCTAGTAACCGACGCTCAGATGCCAAAGTTTCTCGGCGCAGTGGCCAACAAAGCCAAGGTCTCGGTGGTGTGGAATCCCGGAGCGGCTCCATGAACCCAGGAGAGGGCAACACCGCGAACGCAATGAGTGCAGCGAACCCAGTGACGGTGGTTGCCGTGGGGGACACCCCATCCGGCGTGATTGCTAAACTGGCTGAGGCGACCGGGAGCGTGGCGATTGTGCGCCGGTGTCCCGAGCTTGCCGAACTTCTGGCCGCTTGTCAGAACGGACTGGCTCAGGCGGCCGTGGTGGCTAGTGGGGTCGAGGATTTGAGTGCGACGTTGGTGGATCGTTTGGCTGCTGTCGGCGTCTGTGTTGTGGCCATTGCCGCCACAGAGACCGACGCGCAGCGACTGCGAGGTTTGGGAGCAGTCGCTGTCACGGAGCAGGCAACCCCGGAGATGCTGAGCCAGGTTGTTGCGTCCGCGGTGCAGTCCCGCCGCTGGCGTGATGCTGCCGGATACGCTGTGCCCACTGGCTCCGATGCCCGTGCCGCATCCGGTGGGAAAGCTCTCAAAGACACCTCCGACGACGTGTTCCCGACTTCCGCAGCCGCCGCGGGTGTCGGGGTCTCCCACCAAGCCGCTGCTGCGGACGGCGCCAACCGTTTTGCCGCGGCAGCTGAGGGCGAATCGGATGCCACGGCGAGCGAGCTATCCCCCAGCAGAATGGAACTACCCGCGAAGGGCGTCCCGGCTGGTTTGTGGGCCCGGACCAGGCGGCGCTTTGATCACCGAGCTGACGCAGCCCAGAAGCGAAGCTCCGGCACCAAAGCAGCCACGGGCGTCTCTCAGTCCAAAACCCAATCATCAGCCCCCGTTTCGGAAAAGAACTCGGCCAACAGCACCTTGGTGGCACTGTGGGGTCCCATCGGATCGCCCGGGCGGACTACCGTGGCCATCAACCTGGCGGCTGAACAGGCCGCGGCCGGCAGAAGCGTGATGGTGATCGACGCTGATAGTTACGGCTCGAGCATTGCTGCTGCGTTGGGATTGTTAGAAGAATCGGCGTCGTTTGCACAGGCTTGCCGGGCGGCTGATCAGGGCTCCCTCTCGGCGGCACAATTCTCGGCCATCACCACGAAGGTGGTGTTTTCGGGCGGAACATTTTCACTGCTGACGGGCCTGACCAGGGCAGACCGCTGGCCGGAGTTGCGGGCGGCAGCTGTTGCCAGAGTGTTGCAGCGGGCACGGGAAGCGGCCCAGCTGGTGGTGGTTGATTGTGGCTTCTCACTGGAGAACGATGAAGAGCTCAGCTACGACACCATCGCCCCGCGGCGCAACGCAGCAACACTGGCCGTTCTAACCGAGGCAGACATTATTTATGCAGTGGGCAGCGGAGACCCGGTGGGCATTCCACGCCTGATCCGAGGAATGAATGAGCTTCAGGATGCCTTCCCCGCCAACCGGGTGGAAGTGGTGGTGAACAAGGTTCGCCGCAAGGCCGCCGGACGAGCTCCGGAGAAGGCCTTGGCTCAGGCTTGGGAACGGTTCGGGCCGTCCCTGCCCATTGCTCATTTCCTGCCGTGGGATTCGGATTTATGTGACCGCGCGCTGTTAGAAGGGCGCCTCTTGTTGGAGATTGCACCGGACGCACCGCTGCGCAAGGCCATCCGCGGGATCGATTGTGCAGCTGTCCAACAGAACTCACAAATTGCTGTAGCAAGCGCCACAGCAAAGCTCTAGAATCAGGGATAGGCTCAGTTCAGGACCGCAAAGAAGCGGTCTTTTCTCTTTGACGGAGGGCTATTCATTGTCATCGCACACATTCACTCACGATCCCGTGCAGGAGCAACCACGGTTCGGCGGGCAGTCATTCTTCAATGACTACTTTGTGCAATTGTCGGTAGAGGACGCAGATCTCTACGACCCTGCGGTGCTCAAAGCCCGGGCCCTGCTCCACCAACAGGTGGCAACAATCCGAACCCCGGGACAATCCACGGTGGACATCCGTGATGAACGCGACGCCAGCATTGTTTACATCGTTTCCGAAGACATGCCGTTTTTGGTTGACTCCGTCAGTGCCGAATTGGTGCGCCAAGAACTGGCCATTCACCTGGTGACACACCCCGTATTTGTGATCTCGCGTGACAAGAAATCCAACGCCCTGAGCGCCGTCACCAAGGTCCCCACCCACGCAGGCATCGCCAGCGGGGACACCTCAGCCATGCCTAACATCGCGCACCTGCTCGGCGACGGGGACAACACCTCCTTCTTGGAGTCATGGATAGCCATTGAAATCCCGAAGATCGACGACGATGCCAAGTTAGCGCTCTACGCCGGCCTTGCCAAGGTGCTCGGCAATGTGCGCGCCGCCGTAGAAGACTGGGCCTCCATGCGCGAGAAGGCGCTGAGCCGGGCCGAGGTTCTGGCGACCGTGCTCGCTGGTGAAGATCTGGTGGACCTGCGTGAAGCCGAAGACCTGTTGCACTGGATGGAAGCTGACAACTTCACGTTCCTGGGCTACCGCGAATACGATCTGGAAAAGCGTGACGGCGAGGACGTGCTGGTCAACAGGGAAGGCAGCGGTTTGGGCCTGCTGCGGGATGGTTCCAGCCACCCCACCGTGCAGCACCTGACCACCACTGGCCGCAAGAAGGCTCGTGAGAAGCGTGTTTTGGTCATCACCAAAGCAAACTCCCGCTCCACCGTTCACCGCGGCGCCTACCTTGATTACATTGGCATTAAGTCCTTTGACTCCCAGGGCAACGTCAATGGCGAACAGCGCTTCATCGGGCTGTTTTCCTCGGCCGTCTACACCGGTTCTGTTCGCAATATCCCGGTGGTCCGGGAAAAGGTTGAGGCCGTGCTGCGGCACTTTGGCTTCCCGCCCAGCTCGCACTCCGGCAAGGACCTCTTCGCTGTGCTGGAGACCTACCCTCGCGACGAGCTGTTCCAAATGGAAGTCTCGGATCTGATTCAGATCTCGGAAGGAATCCTCAGGCTGGCCGAACGCCGTCGTACACGGTTGTTCCTGCGCCCGGACATCTACGGCCGCTTCATGTCGGCGCTGATCTACATCCCGCGTGACCGGTACACCACCGCCGTGCGCCACCGCATTGAGCGCGAACTCATGGATACTTTCAGCGGCGTCTCCATCGACTTTGAGGCGCGTATGAGCGAGTCTTCGCTGGCTCGTCTGTTCTTCCGCATCCGCCTCCCCAAGGCCTACCTGGTCCCGGCCGATCTGCAGACCGTTGAACTCGAGCAGCGACTAGTCCGGGCGGCCCGATCCTGGCCCGAAGGTGTGGCTCAGGTGCTGCGTGAATCCCAGCCGAGGGAAGTCGCGGAGCGGCTGGTACCCAAGTGGTCCGACGCATTCCCGAACAGTTACCGGGTTGATTTCGAGGTAGAGGACGCCCGGGCGGATATTGCCCGTTTTGAGGAATTTGACGCCAGCTACAAGGCGGCCATCGCGGCCGGGAAGTCTCCGGATCAGTGCGCGCCCGGTATGCACGTCTACCAGCCCGCTGGCATTGACGAGCTCGAGGAGGATGCGCGCGTCAAGCTATACATGGCCCACCCGCAAAGCCTGAGCAAGATCCTCCCGTACTTCCATAATCTGGGGTTGGAGGTGCTCGATGAGCGGCCCTTTGAAATTGAAACCGCTGACAAACGTGACTTCTTCCTCTACGATCTGGGCCTGCGGTATCCCGAGGGCGTAGACCCATTGACGACGGCGGATCTACTCACCGAGGCGTTTGGTGCGGCGATCACGGGCTTGAGCGAGTCGGATAACTTTGACCAGTTGGTCTTGCGGGAGGGCATGCACTCGCGCCAGATCGTCATTCTTCGCGCCTATGCCAAATACATGCGGCAGATGGGTAATACCAACTCCTTTGGCTTCATTGCCAACACGCTCCTGCACAATGTTGCGGTGACGCGCGGGTTGGTGGAGCTGTTTGAGGCCCGTTTCGATCCCACTGTTGATGAGCTGGCGCGACCTGCCCTGCAGGAAACGATCCACGCCAAGCTCAACGAGGCGTTGGAAAACGTGCCCACCTTGGATGCTGATCGGGTCCTGCGCACGTTCACTAACCTGGTTGATGCCACGCTGCGAACCAACTATTACCGTGAACGCGATTACCTGAGCCTGAAGCTGGATCCGGGAGCCATTGTTGGCCTCCCCGCGCCGAAGCCCATGTTTGAGATTTGGGTGTACTCCCCGCGTGTTGAAGGGACGCATCTGCGCTTTGGCAAGGTGGCCCGAGGCGGGTTGCGGTGGTCGGACCGGCGTGAGGATTTCCGGACAGAGGTACTGGGCCTGGTCAAGGCACAAACGGTCAAGAACGCCGTCATTGTGCCCACCGGTGCCAAGGGTGGCTTCTTCGCCAAGCAACTCCCCAACCCGGCTCTGGACCGCGGCGCCTGGATGGAGGAAGGCCGGGAAAGCTACAAGACTTTCATTCGCGGCCTGCTCGATGTCACCGACAATCTGGTGGCCACAGCTGATGGCGAAGTAGTAGCGCCGCCGGAGAACGTGGTCCGCCACGATAGCGACGATACCTACTTGGTGGTGGCAGCGGACAAGGGCACCGCGTCGTTCTCCGACACGGCCAACGCCATCTCGGCCGAATACGATTTCTGGCTCGGTGACGCTTTCGCTTCCGGCGGCTCTGTGGGCTATGACCATAAGGTGATGGGCATCACGGCCCGAGGTGCGTGGGAATCCGTCAAACGGCACTTTAGCGAATTCGGTGTGGACACCCAGACCCAGGAATTCACAGCCGTGGGTGTGGGCGATATGTCCGGAGACGTGTTCGGCAATGGCTTGCTGCGCACCCGCCACGTGCGCCTGGTGGCGGCGTTTGACCACCGAGACATCTTCCTTGACCCCACCCCCGAGGCAGGGCCAGCTTTCGATGAGCGCCAGCGCCTCTACGATCTGCCACGATCCTCCTGGCAGGACTACAACAAGGACCTCATCAGCGCCGGTGGAGGTGTGTTCTCACGCTCGCTGAAGTCCATTCCGATCTCCCCGGAAGTTGTCGTGGCCTTGGGATTGCCGGCAGGAACGGTCAAGCTCAGCCCGCCGGAACTACTTCAGGCAGTGTTGTTGGCGCCCACCGATCTGCTCTATAACGGTGGCATTGGCACGTACATCAAGGCCAGCACGGAAACCAATGCCTCGGTAGGAGACAAAGCCAACGATCCCATTCGTGTTGACGGTGCTGACCTGCGCGTGAAAATCATTGGCGAGGGTGGCAACCTGGGCATGACCCAGCGAGGTCGTGTGGAAGCGGCCCTGCATGGGGTCATCCTGAACACGGACGCCATCGACAACTCGGCCGGCGTGGACTGCTCGGACCATGAAGTCAATATCAAGATCTTCGTGGACCGCATGGTGGCCGCCGGGAAGCTTGACCCAGCCGAACGCACCGAGTTCCTGATGTCCATGACGGATGAAATCGGGCACTTGGTCTTGGAAGACAACATTGAGCAAAACATTTTGCTGCTCAACGATCGGTCCAGGGTGGTTCAGTGGAGCCCCAGCTACGAACGCTTCATGAATTGGCTGGAAGAGCATGCTGATCTGGACCGTGAGCTTGAGGCGCTGCCCAGCAATGCGCAACTGCAGGAACGGTTGGCCTCAGGACAGGGGCTGACCTCTCCGGAACTGGCTGTGTTGCTGGCGTACGCCAAGATGGAGCTGGCCAAGGCCCTGAGCAGCAGCGACTTGGCAGATGATCCGTGGTTCAAGTCAACGCTGCGCAGCTACTTCCCCACAAAGATGACTGAGCGCTTTGATGAAGAGCTGGACACGCACCCGCTGCGGCGGGAAATCATTGCCACGGTAGTGGCTAATGACATGGTGAACTTAGGCGGCATCACCTTCGCCTTCCGCGCCATGGAGGAATCCTCGGCTGGCGAAGTGGTGGTCGCTAAGGCGTTTGTGGCCCTGCATGAAATCTTTGATTTCAAGACCATGTCCACCATGCTGCAAGAACTGCCGCCGAGCTTCCCCACAGAACAGTGGAGTGCCGTCCACCAGGACATGCGCCGTCTCCTTGACCGTGCCGTGCGCTGGCTGGTCAATGATGGGATTGGGCAGCAGAGCATTGCCGAAGTAGTGAACCGCTTCCAACCGGTGGTCAGTAGCTTGGCGCACCGCATGGGTGAGTTCTTCCAAGGTGTGGACGTGGATCGGGTTGAAGCTTCGTACAACCGCGCCTCATCCTTTGAGATGCCGATGGCACTGGGCCACCGCTGGGCGGAACTCTTTGAGACCTTCCCGTTGCTGGATGTGGCCAAGGTCAGCGAAGCACTCGGTGAGCCGCAGGAGACTGTGGCTAGCGTCTACTACGCCATCTACAACCGCTACGGTGTGGACGCCCTCTTGGAACGCATCACCGCGTTGCCTCGTAATGATCGTTGGCAGGCTTTGGCTCGTGCCGCTCTGCGTGATGACCTCTACGCGACCACCGCTGATATGACGCGCAACGTCATGATCAACACCGACCATGACGCCACCACCTTGGCTCGGATTGAAGCTTGGGAAGCGCAAAATGCGGAGCAGCTGGAACGGGCTGTGAAGATGTTTGCCGAGGTGAACCAGCTTGAAGAGGATGATATGGCCTCGTTGTCGGTAGCATTGAGGCTCTTGCGTTCAATTGTGCGGCGTTAACCAGCAGCACATCATCAGAGACGGCTGCCACCGTTTGAATGCAACCGTACTGATGCATTAATTAGCGCGGCGCCCGCTGTTCGCAGCGGGCGCCGCCACCCACGTTTAAAGGAGCCCGCATGGCAATTTTTGCCGACATGATCAGGGAGAATCCCGGGTTGGGCCCGGGCGACGCCGAATGGCTGCACCTTCTGGTGGGGGACTGGCAGATGATTGCCGATCTTTCCTTCGCCGACCTGGTGCTATGGTTCCCGGCTAAAACGGGCGACGGTCATGTGGCGCTGGCCCACGTGCGCCCTTCCACCTCTCACACCATGTTCCACGCGGACTTTGTGGGGGAACAGATCCAGCCCGAACTCGAACCGTTGGTCCAGGCCGCGTGGAAGAGTCAAAATATTGAGCGCTCCCAGGAAACCAAAATTTGGAGTCCTGAAATGGCCATGCGAGTTGAAGCCATTCCTATGGTGCGCAACGGCAGGACCCTGGCTGTTATCACCTCGCACATGGATCTTTCCAGCTCGAGGATGCCCTCCCGGCTGGAACTCACCTACCGGCAGTGCGCCTACGATCTCTTGAAGATGGGCACACTGGGGCTGTGGCCTGACTTTGCTTCTCCTACCGGATCGCGCCGCGGAGCACCGCGTGTGGGAGATGGCCTACTGCGCCTGGATGTGGACGGCATCGTGCAATATGCCAGCCCCAATGGGGTCTCGGCGTTCCGCAGGTTGGGCGATGGTGAGTCACTCGAGGGCCGGTCCCTGGCTGAGGTCACCACAGGGCTACTCAAGGACCGGCGCATGGTTGATGAATCATTGCCGCTGGTGGTGACTGGACGGATGCCGTGGCGTACCGAAATTGAATCTCGGGGCGTCAGCCTGTCATTGCGAGCTATCCCGTTGCGCGATGGTTCAGAACGTTTCGGTGCACTGGTGCTGTGCCGCGATGTGTCGGAGCTGCGCCGCAGGGAGCAAGAGCTGGTGACCAAGGATGCCACCATCCGCGAGATCCACCACCGGGTGAAGAACAACCTGCAGACCGTGGCCGCCTTGCTGCGTATGCAATCGCGCCGCATGCACAGCGAGGAAGGCAAACAGGGCCTGGAGCAGGCCATGCGCCGGGTCGCCACGATTGCTTTGGTGCATGAGACGCTGTCGCAAGGACTGGCTCAGAACGTTGACTTCGATGAGTTGATTGACCGCCAGTTCCGGCTCTCTGCTGAGGTGGCCTCACCGGCCCATCGGGTGCAGACTGAACGCGAAGGTGCTTTTGGCGAATTGCCCAGCGACTTCGCGACGCCCTTGGCTCTGGTGATCAACGAACTAGTTACTAATGCTGTTGAACACGGTCTGCAGGAGCATGGGGGAACTGTCTGGTTGATGGCCCACCGGTTCAAGAACGAGGCAGGGGATGACGCGCTAACCGTGAAAATTGCGGACGACGGCGTGGGGCTACCTGAGGGGAACATCGCCGAGGGCCTGGGGCTGCAAATTGTGCGGACCCTGGTCACCAGTGAATTAGGTGGCACCATCGACTGGTCCCCGCGAGAGGGCGGCGGCACGGTCGTGGAGCTGCAGATGGCACTGATCAGCAGGCACTAAATCGCTGGTCTTGTTTGAGACTGCAGCTCATGCGGTTTGCAGGTTTGAGACTGCAGCTCATGCGATAAAAGTCCGGTGATTGTCGCATTAGCTGCAGTCTGGACTTGGAGGGTGGTGCGGACTGCTGGGTTTAGGGGTAGTAGGTCGAAACTCGGGGTTGGAACCTGGTTAACCCGGAATCCGGTGTTAAAAAACTGACCCGCAGCAACCAATAGATTGCTGCGGGTCAGTTGGAATGATGACTAGCTGGCGCGACGGGCGCGAGCTGCGCGGCGCTTCATAGCGCGACGCTCGTCTTCACTTAGGCCACCCCAAACGCCTGCGTCCTGTCCTGATTCAATAGCCCACTTCAAGCAGGTGTCAATCACGGGGCAGCGACGGCAAACGCTTTTTGCTTCCTCGATCTGCAGCAAGGCCGGCCCGGTGTTTCCCACTGGGAAAAACAGCTCCGGGTCCTTGTCGAGGCAGGCTGCGCGACTACGCCAGTCCATGCTGATCACTCACTCCTTTTAGAACGGGAGGCATCTTGTGAAAATTTTCACGTTAGGCCACATAAGAAAGGGCCCTATCTGGGCCCCTTTAGGTCATTAACTTAAGACTGTCATGTTAACTCTGCGTAAACAAGGGGTTGAGGGCGAAATAATAGCCTATAAGCGTGAGCGATGCGTCACAATGACCTCGAGTTTCGCGGCCACTTTACGGCTATTTCCGATAAGGTGCTGTTGTGCGCAATGATCCCCAAACCCCAGCTGACCTGCCCCGCCCAGAGGACCACAGCGCGGTGAATTCAGCCCTCGGCGGTGGCCTCGAGGGTGGCCCAGCAACCCGCCCCATGGGAGTCTTCGTCATCACCGTGGTGGTGGGGCTGGAAGCGTTGGCACTTGGAATTCTAGGAGTTTGGTCAATCTTTTCCCTGCTGACACAGCCCAGCCATTCCATGGCTAGCTCAATCTTTTTGACTCTGCTCCTCTTGGGAATGGCCGCCGGTTTGGCGGCCGTGGCCGTCAACGCTTTCAAGGGACTTCGCTGGACCCGGTCAGCGGCCTTTGTCTGGCAATTGCTGATGGTGGCTATTGCCGTACCTGCCCTTTTGGAAGGCCAAGTGCTCTTAGGGTTGGTGCTCTTGCTGCCACCGCTTGCTGTGGCCTACTTCTTGTTCACGCCCAAAGTGGTGGATTTTTCGCTGCGGACAACAGCCGAAGGGTCTCACGAGGACGAAGGGAAAGTCCTTTAGCTTCCTGGTTCAGGTTCTCAAGTTCTTACGCAGACAGTCTTGGGAAAGACACCGGTGCTTTAGGTAGGTCTGACGGTAGCGCCGCCCATTAAGGGGAATTGGAACCACTCCCGGCGCAGGGCATCGATCAAGACGGCTCGTCCGGGAGGTTCTGAACCGGCGGTATCTAGCCGGACCCCGAAGAGTTCTCCGTCTGTAACTCGCTGTGGCCGCAGCACCACACCTTGTTGAGCTGTTCGCAAACCCCACTCCAGCGGAAGCCGCGATACTGCAGGACCGGGATAAGGCAGAGCCACAACCAGCACAGCTCCTGCTGCCAACTGTTCGCTGGCCACGCGGAGCAGCTCCGGCGACAGTGCCAGAGGGTTATCGATGAGCAGCACCTTAACGGCCACGTCACGAGAAAAATCTGCTTGGTCATCGCTCAGCCACACAGCATCATTAAGATGAGACAGCATATTTAGAAAGCTCGTCTTCCCGGTTTGCGGACCGCCCAGCACGGGAAACACGGTGCCAGATTCCAGCCGAATGCTCACGGGGTCTTCTCCGTCCCCGCCGATTCCCAGATAGAGCGAAAACCCGGTGCCGCTGCCAGAAGGTGTCTGGGGTAGCACAGCAAGGCGGCTTAGCCCGGCGAGATTGGCGAGCTGCGCCGAGGAAACGGACTGGGCCAAGGGGCTGACCCTCAGCGCCTCCCCAGTATGAGATCGCATCCTCGAATGTCGATGCTTGCCGGATCCCGGCACCGTCGGCACGGACATCCCCAGCTGCGTTACGTGCATGCTATTTGAGGGTTGGTCAGCATCATTATCAGGTGCACTAAAGGGTCCGTCTACAGCGGCGCGGCCGGGCAGCGCGGAAAACTGAGGAAGGCGCGGCCACAGCATGGTGGATTCGGCGGGACTTCCGTGGGTCAAATACAACCTGTTGGGAATCGCGGCCATGAATGTAGCCGTAAGCAACTCTCTGGCGCCACCAACCACCACAACCAGATTCTTTCCCCCAAAACGGATCAACTCCGCAAGGACGTCCTCGGTCTCGTGCCAAGGGCTGGCTCGCAGAGCAGAGATCCAGCATCCCCAATCGGTGATGCACAGCAGTAGAGGGTTCAGGCTGGTTCCTGCGGTTTCCTTCAGTCTCAGGATCAGATGTGCCGCTGCCCGCAGATGCTGGGGTGTCAGGTAACTACCCACCCAAAAGCTAGTAGCGAACTCCTGAAGCGAACCGTCAGCATCGAGCAGATATAGCAAGGTGTCCGTGGAACTTGCAGAGTCGGGCGCTTCCGCAGTGGCGTCCAGGAGTCTGTTCACGATCAGTGCCACAGCGTGGGAAGTCTCCGTGGATGTTCCAAAACATGCTACGTGGGAATGCCGAAGAGGCTGCCAACGCAGAGGTTGCAGACGCTGTCGTTCCGGCAGGTCCATCAGGCCCAGCACTACTGTTCCTTGGCCGCTTGTGAACTCGATCGACGAGTCACACCCCGCATCGTCGGACGGAATGAGCAGTCCGTCGTAGGCGAGCGAGAACTCGGTAGGTAAATCAGCAGCCACCACAGCTGGAGCTGCAATGAGGGCAGGATCTCTGGAGCATGCAAGCGTCCACGCTTGCGTCATCAGCCCTGCGACCCCATCTACCCCGCTGGCTGTCGCCGACTCCTCAGTTCCCGAAAATGAATCAGCGGTGCCGCTTTCGAGTTCTGCCTCATCAGTTCGCTTCACCCGCGGCAGTAGAGCTGCACCAGAGGGAGGCAAACTCAGGACGGCACTTTGAAACTCTTCAGGCGCGCCGCCTGCTCGACTGATGTAGGCGCGGCCCGGTGTATCGACCGCAATGTCGGCAGCAACCGTACTGCCAATAACATCCACGGAATCAAAGCCGGATTGCACCCGCAGGCAAATGGAACTGGTGACGTTAGCGCGAATGTCTGCGTTCACAGCACCTTGAGGCCGTTGTGTGGCCATGACCAGATGAATGCCCAGAGACCGCCCCACCGCAGCAATCCGCATGAGCTCGGCCATGGCATCAGGGAACTGGTCTACCAACACCCGGAATTCATCAATCACTATAACCAGGTGTGCCATAGTGTGACCGCCGACGATGGGTCCCCCAGGATGAGCACGGTAGGAGGCGCTATCGGCGGCGTTGACGGAGGACAGCGCCGTTTCGCGTCGGTGCAGTTCGGCCCGCAGTGAAGCCAACGTTCGCTCCATCCCATGACCACCCAGATCGGTAACCAGTGAACTTTTATGCGGCAGTTTGCCCAAGGTGCCCAGCCCAGCACCACCCTTGAAATCGACGAACACAAACTGCAGATCGGCAGGGGAGTGGGATGCGGCAAGGCTACCTACCAGTGTCCGCAAAAACTCCGACTTCCCGGAGCCCGTAGTTCCACCCACCAGTAGATGGGGACCGTCATGCTGAAAACTGAACAGCGTGTGTCCAGCCAACGATCTTCCAATATGAACCGGAAGCAACGGCCCTCCGGCTGACCGATCCCATGCAGCCGTCAAGGCTGTAGGGCTGCATTGTTCAGCCAGAGGAAGGCAATTCGGCGCCAGAGAACCGTGGGCCTCGTTTCGCTGGGCGGCCGCCGTCCACGCACGACGCCGGGCGTAGTTGGCAAATACTGTGGAGGGGACACCATCGGGCACAAAGTCACGTCCGCCCCATGAGGCAGCGACGCCTGGGCCATCGGCATGAAGTTGGATCAGGTTTTGCGATGAGGTGACAGTCGGACCGAAGCCGGAATCGTCCAGGCGGAAATGGAGCTGTCGGACGTGAGGGCCCAGGATCATCCCCGTGCTGTCTGCATAGCCCACCACGAGCAGCGCGCAAGAAAGGGCAACAGCGCCCTTGTCAACGGGGCGGGACATGCTCGCAAGTATCTGCTGTGCGGCAGTAGATGAGACCGTGAGCCGAGTTTGGGGCAGGAAACGGGCAGACCACGGAAGTCTGCCCGCAGGACCTAACACAACCACTGGGATGGCGGCAGCATCCAATTGCATCAAAATGAAGTTCAGCAGAGCCAGAACTGGCGCCTCGGGACCCACAATAGTGGTGGGCTCCCTGCCTAAAGGAACGGTGAACGGCTGGGAGTGAACACGGGGAGCAGTAAACCCCGGATCGTGTGGCTCTGGAGCAATCTGCGCGGCACGTGATGCAAGCCCAACACGAACGGCAAGCTCCGGTGGAGAAGAAGAACTCTGCACGGAAACGTAGATGGAGGGCTTGAGGCTTGCGTGATCCACCACAAGAGTTGCGGCATCGGGAAAAGTGCGCGCGGCCCGCTCTGTGTCACAGGTAACCGCGCGTGACACCTCGACGCGGAACGCCTTGCGACGTCGACCTCCGCCCATCAGGGGGACCAGCACTGTCACTGCGCCCATGGCTGCAAAGGCTAAAAACATCGGCGAACCCGTAAAGACGGCCAACGCTGTGCCCAATAACAGGGGAAGCAGCCCGGTCAGCAGCATTGCGATGGAAGCTCGGGACGAACCGGATGGATGGGGCACGGCAATAATCTCCGTGGCTGAAAGATTCAACAGGCCAACAGCAGAGGCAGGCACAACGGAGGAAGGCAACGTAACATCGTCGCCGCGCTGCAGGGGGAGTCGTATCTCCAACTTCGAGCTCCCGCAACAGATCCATTGCCCGGCCTCCAACGTCACGGGGCCCTTGATTTCTTGGGCGCTCGCCGTAGGACCATCAGAGCGTTGGTGAAGTAGAAAACCCGATGAGCCCGGTGCCGCCGTCAAAGTGATGAGTGCCGAGCCAACTACCAAGGTTCCGTGGTGCCGGGACAGCGCAGGGTCTGGCAGCTGCAGCCGGCACTTTCCACGGCCCAGACTGTATGTCCCACGCTTCAGCGTGAAAGTAGTTCCAGCGGCAGGGCCTGAAGAAACAACTAAGAGCGCTAAAGCCCCAGCACCTGCCGTATCTACAAGCGAGAGATTTTCGTGTCTCGAAGGGGAAGCGTTTGCCGGCCAAGCAACAACCACTGCTCCGTCGCACAATGGTGCGGTTCCCGGGGTCATAGCGTTCAGCGACTGCCCGGCGACTGTAAAGTCATGGCCGGGCCACTGTAATTCCAGCGCCTGTTCCAGGGAAGAGCCGGACCCGGAGCCGGCGGCGCCTAGCGGCCACACCACGCTCAGCTCCTGCGGAGAAAAGCAGGTGCCCTCCGCAGAAGTCCCAGCCACCAACGTGATTTCCAGCTGCATCACTCCTCCCAACATGCCCCTCCGCCACGCTCAAACCTCGGCTCAAAACCGACTTCTCACCCCGAGCCTAGAAGAGTGGCGCGCAGTGTTGGAGTGCGGTGGGGTGCTTTGTGAAGACGGCAGGCGAATAAAGCCATTGTGGGGGAAGCAACCGCGGGAAGCTGTGAGCATCGCCACGAATGCGGGGCCCTGTGATAACGGTCAGGTAACCTTGGGAGGTAGATCATGGCACTGTTGTGCCCAATACACCGCTATCAAGCACCGCAGGAGAGTTTGTGAACGCTGACCTAGTCGTCGTCGGTTCGGGTTTCTTTGGCCTAACCATTGCAGAACGTGCCGCCACCGAGTTGGGGCTGAAGGTTGCTGTCATCGACCGCCGCCACCACATCGGCGGCAACGCCTACAGCGAGAACGAAGCCCAGACTGGGATCGAAGTTCACCGCTACGGAGCGCACCTGTTCCACACCTCCAACGAGCGTGTGTGGGAGTACGTGAACCGCTTCACCAAGTTCACCAACTACCAGCACAAGGTGTACACCTCCCACAAGGGTGAGGTCTACCAAATGCCTATTAACTTGGGCACCATCAACCAATTCTTCCGTTCCTCCATGGGGCCAGGTGAGGCGCGTGCGCTGATCCAGGAACAGGCCGGCGAGCTCGCCGGAACTGATCCGGCGAACCTCAACGACAAGGGCATCCAGCTCATTGGCCGCCCCCTCTACGAGGCATTCATCAAGCACTACACTGGCAAGCAGTGGCAAACCGATCCTAAGGACCTGCCGGCCGAGATCATTTCCCGCCTGCCTGTCCGCTACAACTATGACAACCGCTACTTCAACGACACCCACGAAGGTCTGCCGGTTGACGGTTACACAGCCTGGATTGAGCGCATGGCGGATCACCCCAACATTGAAGTTGTGCTGAACACCGATTTCTTTGATGACGGCGAGTACTCACGCAAGGCTGTCACCGGCCAGGTCCCGGTCGTCTACACCGGAGCTGTGGACCGCTACTTTGACTACGCCGAGGGCGATCTGTCCTGGCGCACCATCGATCTGGAGCAGGAAGTTCTGCCGATCGAGGACTACCAGGGCTGCGCCGTCATGAACTACCCGGATGAGGAGCAGAAGTTCACGCGCATTCACGAGTTCCGCCACTTCCACCCGGAACGCGAATACACCAAGGACGCCACGGTCATCATGCGTGAATTCTCGCGCTTCGCCGAAAAGGGCGACGAGCCGTACTACCCCGTGAACACCAGCGATGACCGTAGCAAGCTGCTGGCCTACCGTGATCTGGCCCGCGGCGAAAAGGACGTACTGTTCGGTGGCCGTCTGGGCACCTACAAGTACCTCGATATGCACATGGCCATCGGTTCGGCCCTGAACATGTATGACAACAAGATCAAACCGCATTTCACCGGCGGTGCGAAGCTGCAAAGCGGAGGAGTTGACGCGTGAGCGTAACTGAGTCATTGGAAAGTTCGACGGCGGCAGCTGAGTCCCAGCAGTGGCGCACACTCCAGCGGGTCATCCTGCCGGAGCAGAGCCAGATGGATACGGCACCTCTCTACATGGACACCGGTAGCGCCATGGGGGTGCAGATCCCCACCTTGGGCTCCGGCAACACCATGCGAGATGCCAAGACATCCCAGACCGTGAGCGCCCCCAGCAAAGAAGTCCACGTTGAAGACTTCTTGTCCCGGTACTCAACATCAGTCCGTGCTGGCGAACGAGTCTCCTTCGGAACGTACTTCAACGCCTTCCCGGCAAGCTACTGGCGCCGCTGGACCACCGTGGACAGCGTCCGGCTCAGCGTAGCCACCTCGGGGGTCGGAGCGGTGATTGTCTACAAGTCGAACGCCCGCGGCGCGCTGCAGCGCGTCGATTCTGTCCGCGTTGAAGGAGAAGCCGAAAGTAACTTTGACCTGTCGCTAAAGCCCTTTGGTGACGGCGGCTGGTACTGGTTTGACTTGGTTGCAGGCTCAGAGCCGCTGGTGCTCAAAGAGGCTGAATGGCAATCCGAGGGTGTAGCGAAGAAGCCCGGCACCATCACGCTGGAAATCACCACGCTCAACAAGACTGATTTCTGCATCAACAACCTGCGCCTCCTCTCTGAGAACCCGCAGGCCCTGGAACATGTTAAGGAACTGATCCTGGTAGACCAGGGCACCCAGAAGGTCGCAGATGCCGAAGGCTTTGCCGAGGTGGCGGAGGCCCTCGCCGGCAAGCTGCGCATTATTAACCAGGACAACCTAGGCGGTTCGGGCGGCTTTGCCCGAGGCATGTACGAGGCTGTTCAAAACGGCAGCGACTACGCACTCCTCATGGATGACGACATTGTTGTAGAGCCGGAAAGCATCCTTCGACTGCTGACTTTTGCTGACTTGTGCAAGACCCCCACCATTGTGGGCGGGCATATGTTCGATCTTTACAACCGCACGGTCCTGCATACCTTCGGTGAAGTTGTCAACCCGTACGCGTTCCAGCCGGATCTGCCTAGTCATGAGATGGTATTGGGCCACGACTTTGTCGGCTCGAACCTACGCCACACCGGTTGGCTGCACCGCCGCGTGGATGTGGATTACAACGGTTGGTGGATGTGCATGATTCCTACCCAAGTGATCCGCGAAATCGGCCTGTCCCTGCCTGTCTTTATCAAGTGGGATGACGTGGAGTATGGCTTGCGCGCCAAGGCCGCAGGTTTCCCCACGGTATCCATGCCTGGTGCAGCAGTATGGCATGTCTCCTGGATCGACAAGGATGACCTTGTCGGCTGGCAGGCTTACTTCCATGCCCGCAACCGGTTTATTGCAGCCTTGATTCACAGCCCATACGAGTTTGGCGGCAAGGTGGTTCGGCAGTCCTACGCCTTTGATGTCAAACACCTGGTATCCATGCAGTACGCAACCGCCCAGGGCCGCATTATGGCGCTCCGCGACCTGCTGCGCGGACCGGACCACTTGCACAGCCTGCTGCCGGGCAAGCTGCCGGAAATCCGATCGATGATGAGCGGCTACACCGACTCCCAGTTCTCCGCCGACCCAGATTCCTACCCGGCGCCGAAGATGGACAAGCCGCCCAAGCGCGGACATGGTGTGACTCCGCCTTCCTACGTAGGCCTGTTGCCGTGGGCGGCCAAGACCGTGATTCGCCAACTTTCGCTTCCAGTCTCGGAATCCAGCCAAGAACGACCACAGACCAATGTGGCGCACCAGGACAACCGCTGGTGGCGCATGTCCCAGTACGATTCAGCGGTGGTTTCCAATGCTGAAGGAACCGGTGCCTCTTGGTACAAGCGAGATCCCAAGCAGCTGCGCAAGATGATGGCCGAGAGCGCCAAATTACACGCGGAATTACTGAAGGACTGGCACAAGCTCAGCTTGCAGTATAAGAGCGCACTACAGGAGATCACCTCCATCGAGGCGTGGGAGACGACCTTTGATGCCCATAGTGAAAAAAGCGAGAACTAACCGCACATGACGCAAACGAACAGTGAGCTGGTCCGCCCCGGAGTAAGCGGTGGACTGGCAGATGTTGTGCGGGCACGCTTCCTCTTGAAGCTTTTGGTCCGTAAGGAACTGAAAGTCCGGTACCGCGGATCTGTCTTGGGACTGTTGTGGTCCTATGTAAAGCCCGGTGTTCAGTTTGTAGTGTTCTATGTGGCACTAGGTGTGTTCATGGGGTTGGAACAAAGTCCGACGAACAAATCGGGATTACCCAATTATGCAATCTACTTGTTTTCGGGCATTGTTCTGATCAACTTCTTCACCGAAGCACTCGGGAATGCATCGCGGTCGATCGTGGGCAATGGGGGGTTGATTAAGAAGATCTACCTTCCGCGTCAGCTGTTTCCAGTGGCTTCTGTGTGGGTCTCAGCTGTTCACTTCTTCCCGCAGTTAGTCATCTTGATCGCTGCCTGCCTCTTCAGCGGATGGCATCCCTCGCTGCTACAGCTTGCTGCGGCCGTGGTGGGCTTCATTATCGTTGCGCTGCTGGCCACCGGCCTGGGGTTGCTGTTCGGCGCGGCCAACGTGTACTTCCGGGACTCTGAAAACTTTGTTGACATGCTCCTGATGGTGGCTACTTGGGCGTCACCGGTGATGTACTCCTGGACTATGGTGCAGGGCAAATTGGGTGATTTTTGGTTCTTCATTTATCAGCTGAACCCCATCACCGTGGCCGTGGAAACCTTCCACTATGCGTTCTGGCTGCCCACAACTGACGAGAGTGCCAGCATCCCACCCAACTTGTTGTCCTTCTGGGTTCCGGTGGCATTGGTCATGTCAGCCGTTGTCCTTTTGTGGGGACAGCTGACCTTCCGCAGGCTTGAAGGCCGATTCGCGCAGGAGCTTTAAGATGACAACAGCCATCGAAGTAAAAGGCATTAACAAGCAGTTTGTGCTGCGGCATTCCCGCTCAATCAAAGAGGCATTTGTTTGGTTGATCAAAGGCCGCAAGGGCGATCTCTCCGAAAAGTTCCATGCACTCAAGGGAGTGGATTTGGACGTCAAACAGGGCGAGACTGTGGCTCTTCTTGGATTCAACGGATCCGGTAAGTCCACTTTGCTGAAGCACATTTCTGGTGTCATGATCCCTGATAGCGGGACGGTGCGCACCCGCGGCCGGGTAGCTGGCTTGATTGAGGTTGGGGCAGGATTTCATCACGATCTATCCGGGCGAGACAACGTCTTCCTCAACGGCGCTATATTGGGAATGACTGAAGATGAGATCAACGAGCGTTTCCAGTCCATTGTGGACTTCGCCGAAATTGGTCATTTCATAGATACCGAAGTGAAATTCTACTCGTCAGGCATGTACCTGCGCCTGGCATTCTCTGTAGCTGTGCACACGGACCCAGAGGTATTTCTTGTCGATGAGATTCTGGCCGTGGGTGACGAGCCATTCCAGAAGAAGTGCATCGCTAAGATTCAAGAGCTCGCTTCGGAAGGCAAGACCTTGGTTGTGGTTAGCCACGATCTGGACTTGGTATCGCGCATTTGCGACAGGGGTGTGCTGTTGGATCATGGCGAGGTGCGATTCGATGGCCCCATAGGCGAAGCGGTTGCAAAACTCCGTGGGGAGTGACCTAAATAAGAGAGTCGCTCGATATTTAGGCTCCACGGAGAAGTCTGACAGCCGTCGGAACCACTGAATGTGGGTGGTTCCGTAGTAAGACCGATATTCTATACGAAGGGCACTGGCGCTAACCATCCAGTAATCCCATGCAAATGCTCAATAGAAAAGGCAACTAAAACGTGAAGATTGCAGTTATAGCCCTCGGCAAGATCGGGTTGCCGCTGGCAGTTCAGTTTGCTTCCAAGGGCCATGAGGTCATAGGTGTTGACGTCAACCAGGCAGTTGTTGACCTAGTCAATGCGGGCCAGGAGCCCTTCCCCGGGGAAGCGCACCTGCAGGAAAAGCTTTCGGAACTCGTGCCGGCTGGAAAGTTGCGTGCGACGACGGATTACGCCCAGGCCGTTCCCGGGGCCGATGCTGTGGTTTTGGTAGTTCCGCTGTTCGTTGATAAGGACGCCAACCCCGACTTTGGCTGGATGGATACTGCGACGGAGGAGTTGGCTCGTCACTTAACTCCCAATACCTTGGTCGCCTATGAAACGACGCTTCCCGTTGGAACCACTCGAAGCCGCTGGAAGCCTGCGCTCGAAGCAGGCTCAGGGTTGAGCGAAGGCACCGATTTCCATCTCGTTTTCTCTCCCGAGCGTGTGCTGACAGGCCGTGTCTTCGAGGACCTGCGGAAGTACCCCAAGCTGGTGGGCGGTCTGTCCGAAGCTGGAGCAACCAAGGCTGTTGAGTTCTACGAATCAGTCCTTGACTTTGATGAGCGTCCCGATCTGAACCGCGCCAACGGCGTCTGGGATCTGGGTTCAGCTGAGGCATCCGAGCTGGCGAAGCTTGCCGAGACCACCTACCGCGACGTGAATATTGGTCTTGCCAACCAGTTTGCGCGTTTCGCAGCCAAGACCGGCATAGACATTTATCAGGTCATCGCGGCTTCAAATTCCCAGCCGTTCAGCCACATCCACCAGCCCGGCATCGCCGTCGGCGGACACTGTATCCCTGTCTACCCGCGCCTGTACCTATGGAATGATCCGGAAGCGACAGTGGTTCGGGCGGCACGAGCCGCTAATGCTGACATGCCCGACTACACCATTGGCCTGTTGGAAGGTGCCTTTGGTGACCTGACCGCGGCACGCGTCGTCGTACTGGGTGCTGCCTATCGCGGCGGGGTCAAGGAAACTGCGTTCTCCGGTGTCTTCGACGCCGTTGAGGCCATCAACCGACGTGGCGGAACTGCTCTGGTGCATGATCCCATGTACACCGATGAAGAGCTGAGCAAGCTCGGCTTCGTTCCGTACCACTTGGGCGAGCCTGTTGATGCCGCTGTGGTACAGGCTGATCACGCTGAATACCGAGAACTAACTCCCGCAGTGCTGCCGGGTGTGAAGGTATTTATCGATGGTCGCCGCATCAGCTCCGCCGAGAAATGGACCGGCGTAACCTACCGCGTTATTGGCAAGGCGTAATTTTCGTGACCATCCGCAAAGTGGCGATTGTCCCCTGCCATAATGAATCTGGGGCCATCGCCAAAGTGGTCGCCGATTTGGCAGCGGCCGTCCCGGACATGGAAATCTATGTCTATGACAACGCCAGTACCGACGGAACCGATGTTGTTGCTCGCGGAGCTGGTGCCCAGGTCCGCTATGAGAATCTCAAGGGCAAAGGCAACGTGGTCCGACGGGCCATGGCAGATCTGGATGCAGACGTGTACCTGCTCATTGACGGCGATGACACTTACGACGCTTCCGCTGCGCCATTGATGATCGAGACCCTGTTGAACGGTCCCTTTGACCAAGTGACGGGTGTCAGAACACAGCAGAGCGAGACAGCCTACCGCGCCGGGCATGAACTGGGCAACAGGGCGTTCAACTCGGTAGTGAGCCGCATCTTTGGCTACCCCGCCACAGATATGCTCAGTGGCTATAGGGTGTTTTCTCGCCGTTATGTAAAGTCCTTTCCGGCTGTTTCCCGAGCTTTTGAAATTGAGACGGAGATGACGGTCCACGCAATCAATGCGCGACTTCCGCAGACTGAGGTTCCCGTGGGGTTCAAGGACAGAGCCGAGGGCACTGAAAGTAAGCTACGCACCTACCACGACGGTTTCCGGATTCTGGGCATGATCGGCAAGCTACTCTGGCAGGAGCGCCCACTGTTGGTCAATGGACTGCTGGCTGCGGCGTTATTTCTTTTGGGCGTGGGCTTCGGTATTCCGGTCATAGCTGACTTTGCCGCAACTGGCGAAGTAGCTCGCTTTCCCACGGCCATTTTGGCATCCTCTATCGTTCTTCTGTCGGTGCTGACCCTCTTGATTGGCATCATCCTTGATGGTCTGCGTAAGGTTCGCCAGGAAAACATCCGAACGGCGTACCTTGCCTTTCCTGCCGTAGGAGTGGAACGATGACGGCGAACCACCCTGCGCATGGGCCATTTCGTCGCAGCATCGCTGTGAAGCTATTCCTCCGGCGAACCGGGGCTTTTTTGTTGGTAGCGGCAACGGTACAGGTCATCTTTTTTGGCCTGTTGGTCGCCGGACAGTCTGTGCCCGACGACGCCGTTGCCCACAATCTCAGCGTTGCCATCAAGTCAGGGAACTATGGACCGGACGGCTTGAACGACCGTATGGGGGGCACCTCGGACACCTTTACGGAGTGCATAGTAGCCGCCACGGGGTTGGGCCACCCCGGTGAGAACGTGGTCATTCGCGCCGCTTACATGCCTCGTTTAGGCAGTTGCGCTGGCGGCAAGGAACCTATCCTCGAGTTGGCGGCAGGCAAGGCACTGCCCGATGGAATCGTCTCAGGCTACTCAAAATATTGGGCCGGTTACACAGCAGTTACGAGGCCGGTTATTGCGCTCTTCGGGCTGACCGGGATGCGAATCGTGGCAGGCGCTATGCTCTTGTTCAGCGCAATCTTGGCTGTCGTTGTCCTCGGTCGCCGGACAGGTATGTGGGCGGCCGCTGGTTTGTTGTTGCCGCTAGGGCTGGCCAGTAACATCATGTCCACGCCTTCGACGTCCTTTAGCCAGGCATTTTCTATATCTGTCATGTTCTTTGGAGTAGCACTCACGGCGTGGGGCGCGGCCAAATCGACAAAGCGGACCATTTTCTCGGTTGGCCTTGCGGGGGCCTTGTTCTGTTTCGTGGATCTGCTGACTGCCCCGGCCATTCCGTGGGCATTCTGCACTGTCGTTGCCGCGGGTCTCACCTATGCGAAACACCGCACGCTGCGGCCCACATTGCTCGCAGGAATCATTGCTGCGTCCGTGTGGATCCTCGCTTTTGCGGGAACGTGGTTCTCACGATGGATCTTCGCCGCACTTTTTCTGGGCGTACGGACAACCTACAAATCGATCGTGAGCAACATTGAATTCCGCACAGGGGGCGAGCATGCAGCTGTCAAGCACACCCTGTTTGCGCCTACTGAAGCCAACTGGACTTATTGGATCACCCATGTGTCCACCTCCGGGTTCATCACCGTCGCCGTCGGAATCGTAATCGTGCTGGCTCTGGCTATGACTTGGGGAAAGCATGGCCTGCGTACCGTGGCGGCCTGGCCAGTGCTGATATTGTCAGCTGTCGTAGTCATCGTCTGGTTCGAGGTCTTGAATAACCATTCCCAGATTCACGCATTCTTCACGTATCGAGGATTGCCAGCGATGCTGGGAGTGCTGTTATTTTCAGCCCTCACGCTATGGCAGTTGCCCCGCGTGGGCAAGAAGAATTCTATCCCGAAGGGTGAGGTCTTGGGTCTAAGAGCATCGCCATCCCCCACCGTTCAGGGAATGCAACAAGAGCAAGCTGAATCGAGAAATTTCATCCATCGAGAGGAACCCACCGCATGAGTTACATTGCCCCCAGCGCCGATGTCGCGGACCAAGCGGTCCTTGGCGAAGGCACAAAGATTTGGCACCTAGCCCAAGTGCGCGAGGACGCAGTCCTTGGCGAGAATTGCATCGTTGGTCGGGGAGCTTATGTTGGTACGGGCGTGAAGATTGGTGAGAATACCAAGATTCAAAACTACGCGCTCGTCTACGAACCCGCCGTTCTCGGCAAGGGCGTGTTCATTGGTCCGGCCGTTGTGCTGACAAATGACACCTACCCGCGTTCGGTGAGCCCGGACGGTTCGCTCAAGAGCGCTCACGACTGGATCCCGGTAGGAGTCACGATCGAAGACGGCGCGTCGGTTGGGGCCCGCGCCGTATGCGTCGCACCCTTGACTATTGGGCGGTGGGCCACCATTGCGGCTGGCTCCGTCGTTACAAAAGACGTTCCTGCGTTTGCCTTGATGGTAGGCGTTCCCGCCCGTCGTTTGGGGTGGGTCGGCAAAGCCGGCTTCCCGCTCAAACAGGACGGAGATTTCTGGGTATGCCCGGAAACAGGATCAAAATATATTGAAGATTCAAACTCCCTTATAGAGGCAGAGGACAACGTATGAGCCAGGAATTCATCCCCGCAGCAAAACCGATTATTGGCGACGAAGAGCGTGCGGCAGTTGACGCTGTCATGGCGACCGGTATGTTGGCCCAGGGTAAACAAGTAGCCGAATTCGAAACTGAATTCTCGCAGGTACTTCTTGACGGCCGCGCCAGCGTAGCCGTGAACTCCGGCACCTCGGGCCTGCACCTAGGTCTCCTAGCCTCCGGCGTTGGTCCCGGCGATGAGGTCATTGTCCCGTCGTTCACTTTCGCCGCCACCGGTAACTCTGTCGCTTTGACCGGTGCAACCCCAGTCTTCGCGGACATTGAGCTGGACTACTACGCGCTCGACGTGGCCCACGTGGAGTCCTTGATTACGGATAAGACCAAGGGCATCATGCCGGTGCACCTCTACGGGCACCCTTTTGCTGCGGAGGCGTTTGCCGCATTGGCTGACAAGCATGGTATTGACCTTTATGAGGATGCCGCCCAGGCTCATGGCGCTGCGTTGAACGGTAAGAAGGTGGGAACGTTCGGTAAGTTCGGCATGTTCAGCCTTTACCCGACGAAGAACATGACCTCAGGTGAGGGCGGCATGGTCTCCACCTCTGATGCCACCGTTGAACGGAACCTTCGCTTGCTGCGCAACCAGGGTATGGAAACCCAGTATCAAAACGAGCTTGTCGGTTTCAACAACCGTATGACGGATCTGCACGCCTCCATTGGTCGCGTACAACTGACCAAGGTTATGGGTTGGACCAAGCAGCGTCAGGACAACGCCGCATTCCTGACGGCCAATCTTGAAGGCGTCGGAACGCCCAAGGTTGCCGTAGGCGCTGAGCATGTCTACCACCAGTACACGATCCGTGTTCCGGAGGGCCGAGATGAGCTGCACGAACGCCTACGCTCGGAATTCAACATTGGTTCCGGCGTGTACTACCCGGTCCCGAACCACCGCCTGCCCTCGTTCAACCGCACCGAGGAACTGCCCAACACGGAGATCGCGGCGAAGGAAGTCTTGTCACTGCCGGTCCACCCGTCGCTGTGTCAGAACGATCTGGAACGCATCGTGGCCGCCGTCAATACCATCGTGAAGGCCGGTGCCTAAGATATGGCTAATTTACGCGTTGGTCTGATCGGCTTGGGCATGATGGGTCGCCACCACGCCCGCGTCATCCGCGAAGTCGAGGGTGTTGACCTGGTCGCCGTCGCCGACGCATTCGGCGACCCCCACGGCGTGGCCAAGGAACTTCCCGTTCTGCACAGCGTAGAGGAACTCATCGCGGCAGGCATCGACATGGCAGTTGCCGCAGTTCCCACCGGCATGCATGAAGAGGTTGGCTTGGCCCTGGCTGAAGCCGGCATCCACACCTTGGTGGAGAAGCCCATCGCGGCCAGTGCCCCAGCAGGCCAGCGCCTCGTGGATGCATTCGCTGCCAAGGGCCTTGTCGGGGCTGTGGGGCACATAGAGCGCTTCAACCCCGCACTGCAGTCGCTGCGTCAGCGCATCGCCGACGGTGAGCTCGGTGAGGTTTACCAGATCGCGACGCGACGTCAGGGACCTTTCCCGTCCCGCATCGCCGACGTTGGAGTGGTCAAAGACCTGGGCACCCACGACATCGACCTGACAGCATGGCTGGCTCAGAGTCGTTTCGAATCGATCTTCGCTCAGACCACCACACGCAGTGGACGTCCCCATGAGGACATGGTTGCCGCAACCGGCAAGCTTGAGAACGGTGTCATCACCAACCACCTCGTGAACTGGCTTTCCCCCATGAAGGAACGCTTGACCATTGTCACCGGTGAAAAGGGCGCCTTCGTGGCCGACACCGTCACCGCAGACCTCACTTTCTACGAAAACGGTACGGTAGCCACGCAGTGGGAATCTATGGCCGCCTTCCGCGGAGTATCCGAGGGCAACGTCACTCGTTTGGCCATCGCCAAGCCGGAGCCGCTGCGCACCGAACACGAAGCATTCCGTGACGCCGTTCTGGGACTGCGCAACGATGTCGTCACCATGGCCGAAGGCCAAGACACCCTCGTCGTGGCAGAAGCCGTGCTGGAGTCCTCCCGCACTGGGGTGCCTGTAAGGATTTTGTCTTAGTGGAAGCACAAAAACCCTTGAAGGTCGTCGTTACCACTAGGCTGTTCACTCCAGAAGTGGGAGCGGCGGCCTTCCGCTTAAAGGCCCTCGTTGACGGGCTCGTTGACCAGGGTGCTGAGGTCCAAGTCATCACCACCGCACCACCCAAGGGCTCGGGGATCTTCAGCCCGGAGTACAAGCTCAGCCGCTGGCCGGTGCTCCGAGACGCCGGCGGGAACGTGCGCGGCTATATCCAGTACCTCAGCTTCGACATTCCTGCGTTCTTTCGGCTGCTCGCCGTGAAAGCCGATGTTGTCGTTTCCGAGCCGCCGCCCACCACGGGAGTCGTCGTGGTGCTCTCGTCAATTCTGCGCCGTCGCCCGTTTGTGTACTACGCAGCGGACGTCTGGACCGAGGCACTGTCTGCGATGGCTGTCCCACCCTTCGTTAAAAAGGTCATGGGCGCCGTCGAGGGATTCGTCTTGCGCCGTGCAGCGGCGGTAATCGCCGTGTCCCATCCTGTGGCGGAGCAGGTGGCAAAGTTCAACGTGTCGGCCAGCCGTATTACGGTCGTAGGCAATGGTGTGGACACCAACGTGTTCGGACCAACGGGAGAGGCTGCCTCCACGCAGCGGCCATACTTTGTCTACACCGGAACCATGAGTGAATGGCAAGGGGCCGGCATTTTCATTGAGGCGTTGCCCTTGGTCAAGGAGAAGTTCCCCGACGCCGAGATCCGCTTCTTTGGGCAGGGCACAGACGAGGATAACCTAAAAACAATCGCGGAGTCGTTGGCCCCCGGGGCCGTCCACTTTGGTGGCGTAATTCCACCCGTCGAAGCGGCGAGCTGGATTCGAGGTGCAGTTGGTGCGTTGGTTAGCATCAAGCCAGACCAAGGCTACGACTTTGCCAAGCCCACCAAGATATATGCAGCTGCCGGCTGCGGCACGCCGGTCGTCTTTGCAGGAAAGGGCGACGGCGCCGCTATTGTTGCTGACAATGCTTTGGGCACGGCCGCTGACTACAACGTTGAGGCCGTTGCCGCCGCCATGACCGAGATGCTCCTGATGCCTGATAGAGCGAGCAGTCAGCGCAGTGACTGGGTCCTAGCCAACGCGTCGTTGACGGCTTCGGGGCAACTGGCCGCCGCCGAAGTGGTCAAGGTCGCGGGGACGTCAGTTCGGCCGTGAGGGACAATATGGGCGGGCGGATTGCAAGGTGGCGCAGAAGCGAGTTTTTGCGCCACATTGTTACACTCCTGACGGGGACGGCAGCAGCGCAAATCCTGATGCTGCTGCTTACTCCGGTGCTTTCACGTCTGTACTCCCCGGAGGCCTACGGGCTGTTTTCACTCTACTCGGCGCTGGTGGCCACCTTCAGTGTCGTAGCCGCCCTTCGATATGACATTGCGATCATGCTGCCAAAGCATGACGCTGATGCGAAAGTCCTGAAACGGGGCGCCACTCGGTTGATCCTTGCCGTGAGTATCACCGCGTCGCTTGTGTGCGGCATTGCAGCACCTTTGATTGCTGATTCTCTGGGCAACCCCGAACTGGCACCGTGGCTGTGGCTGGTGGGTCTGAGCGTGTTCACACTAGCTGAAATTTCGGCTCTTACCTACTGGTTGAACCGTCGCAGCGACTACAAGGCTATCGGCATCAACAGGGTGCTTCAGAGCGGCGGCACGGCATTGGCCCAACTGGGACTGGCCATAGGCAAGCTTGGAGGCGTGGGCGGGCTGATAGCCGGCTCCATCATCGGGCAAACCGCGGCGCTACTGACGCTGCGCCACAAAGGCCGCGACGTGCGGACTGGCCTGGAGGATTCCGTGGAGACAACTCGCAGTCTTTTCAGCCGCTATCGCAGGATGCCGTTGCTCAACGGGCCAAACGCCCTTGTCGACGCTATCCGTATCAACGGCATCAGTCTCTTGATTGCTGTGGTCTATTCCGGGGCTCTCTTGGGCCAGTTCTATATGGCCTGGAAACTCCTGCAGATTCCCTTGGGACTGATCAACGGCGCCCTCTCACAGGTGTTCTTCCAACGGCTGTCTGTCATGGAGCGCGGCTCCATGTATTCCTTTGCCAAGTCCTCGGTCATCCGGTCGGCTATTCTTGGCATCCTGCCGTTCGCTTTGATTTATCTGCTGTCCCCTTGGGCTCTGCCGGTAATCTTGGGGTCTCAATGGGTTGATGCGGGATTGATAGCCCGCGCACTGGTGCCCTGGCTGTTCATGAGCCTGATCACCTCTCCCATCTCCACGATTTTCGTGGTAACAGAAGCCCAGCACCTCTTGCTGGCCCACTCCATCGTGTATGCGGCCGTCCCGCTATCGATGATCTATTTCCTCAACGGGGACATTGTCTTCAACCTCAGTATGGTGTCGTGGGCCATGGCCTTAATCCTGCTGGTATTCATTGTGCTGGCCTTGTTCATTGCACACCGCTACGACCACCAGCCCGAACCGGACTCGCAGACAGCCGCAGCCTAGCTGCAAGGACCACCTACCACTTGTCAAGACCAGGAAGACCACATCATGAAGCAGATGATCTACCACGTGCCGTATGTGCTGAACCAGCATGCCAAGACGGGAAGCGGGCTGCGTCCGTTGCGGATGCTCGAGGCGTTCAAAGAGATCGGCTTCAACGTGACGATCGTGGCGGGGGACTCCACCCTCCGCCGTCGGGCCATCGCTGACGTTAAGGCGCGGATCAAGTCCGGGGAGCGGTTTGAGTTCCTTTACTCCGAGAGTCATACCATGCCGACGGCGCTGACCGACCCTGACCATTTGCCACGCCACCCCGCGATGGATGCTTCGTTCCTGCGCTACTGCCGCAAGCGCGAAGTCAAAGTTGGCTTGTTCTACCGTGATATCTACTGGCGCTTCCCCGAGTATCGGGAGCGACTGAATCCAATAGTCCACACTGCCACACGGGCCCTGTACCACTGGGACTTGTTGGCGTACAAGGCTGGTGTGGATGTGCTGTATCTACCGTCGCTGGGCATGGGAGACTTCGTCCCACATGTGCCGGCCAAGCGCCATGTAGCCCTGCCACCTGGCGCAGAAACCAAGGATCTGCCGACAATCGCCGGGGGTGGCCTTGAACTGTTCTACGTCGGTGGGTTGGGCGGCTACTACAAGATGCACGACACTGTCCGTGCAGTGGCGGCATCAGCATCCGCACGCCTGACCATTTGTACACCTGAAGCGGAATGGGCCGCCCATGGTGCCGAATACCAGGCTCTGGTCAATGAACGCATCACAATCATTCACAAGAGCGGGGTGGAACTGGAGCCCTACTATGCAAAGGCTGCGGCTTGTATGCTTTTCATCGAACCGAGCGTCTATCGCTCCTTTGCAGCGCCTATAAAATACGCTGAGTACATCGGCTTCGGGAAGCCTGTCATCGTCAACGAGGGCACCAACGTGGCCGGCCAGGTGCAAGAACACGGTAACGGGTGGGTGTTGCCGTTCGACGGAGCAGCCTTGGAACAGCTACTCAACGAGCTTACGGAGTTCCCTGAGCGGGTTACTGAGGCCACCGCGAAGACCTTGGCCATCAGGGACCAAAACACATGGGTGGCACGCGCCCGCCAAGTAGCTGAGGGCCTCGCTCGCAACTAGGAATTACGTTTGGCGCAAGGAGAAGCCCGGGTCAACTTGACGTTGGGCCCGGGCTTTCCATGTTTAATCTAAGCTTCGCGGCCTGGGGCGGGGCTATTCGTCTCGGCCGTTGGCTGCTCTGCGTCGTCAAGGGCAATTCGGCGCGAAAGCAATGTCAGCGAATTCTCCAGATGGCGGAACCGCTGGTAGGTGGTTGCCATAAACACCAGGAAGCTCACGATCAAGGCGTAGAGGACTAGGTCGGTACCGCGCCCAATGCCGAGAATCCTGGCCACCTGGGTCAGCGCCGACGGGAAGAAGACCGAGAAGGCGGCCACGCAAGCGAAAAGCACCAGCATGATGCGCCGGATGGCCAGGTGCCGGGCATTGGAGCCACCGCGCATCAGGGCCACCGAGACGACGATGACGGCTAGTACAAGAGCTATTTGGACAATGATCTGCATGGTCTCACCTAAAGAAGAGGTCCGCGACAATGTTCACGGAGTTGAGCAGGGATTGGCCCTTGGAACGCGAGTAGTCTGTGTAGATGATCTCCACGGGTTGCTCGACCCAGCGAGGCTTGATCTCGGACAACTGATGGATCAATTCTGACGCGTGGGCCATGCGGTTTTGGGTGAGATGGATCTGGGCCGCGGTGTCACTACTAAAGGCACGCAGGCCGTTGTGGGCGTCTGTTAAGGCCATACCCGTCGACCAACGGGACTGCATGGCAGCCACCCGCAGCACGAGGCGTTTTGCCACGGACAGTTTGGTCCGGTCGTCAAGGAATCGTGAGCCAAGAACTACGTCGGCCTCTCCGGAGACGATTCGGGCTTCCATCTCTTTGGCATCTTCTACCCTGTGCTGGCCATCGGCATCAAAGGTGATGATGCAGGTCGTAGCAGGGTCGCGTAGGGCATATTCCAGGCCCGTCTGCAATGCTGCCCCCTGGCCGAGGTTGATGGGATGTTGGACCACCTTGGCCCCGGCCTCCATGGCCACACGCTGGGACCCGTCAGAGCTGCCGTCGTCAATGCATACGACGTTAGGGAAGTCCGCTAATAGACCTCTAATTACATTGCCAACGACTGTAGCTTCGTTGTACATCGGGATGACAATCCATGTTCGACTCACAGTTCCATTATCCCATGAATCGACTGGCCGGCAGCCTCGGCGCTCGACAACGATGGACACACGTCAGTTCCCAATGACGGATAGAAGTGCGTCAACAGTCCGTGCTGCAGCCTGGCCGTCTCCGTAGGGTGCGGCTTCCGTGGGGGGTGCGGGTGCCCTCTGGACTGTCGAGGCCAGAACGGAGAGGTCCTTGCTCACGAGCATGTTCCAGCCGAGATCAACGGTTTCCACCCACTCCGTTTCTGGCCTGATCGTTGTGCAGGGCACCCGCAGCAGGAACGCCTCTTTCTGCAGCCCGCCCGAATCAGTGATGACACCTGCACTATTGGCTACGGCATTCACTAGCTGCGGGTAAGCCAACGGCTCGGTGACAGTGATTGAACCCTGATTGAGGTCGATGTTGTGTGTTTTTGCCAGACTCTTCAGGCGTGGGTGCGCCAGCAAGACCACGGGCAGCCCTAAGGTCGACAGCTCTTGGATAATTGCCGCCAGCCGTTCGGGAGAGTCGGTGTTGTCGGGGCGGTGCAGTGTGCTCACATAGTAACCGCGGCTGGGCAGTCCCAAAGGCAGCGATTCCGTGGAGCCAGTCAGGGAATCCCTCACTTGGTACAGCACATCGGTCATGACATCGCCAACAAGCACCGAGCGAGGGGCAAGTCCCTCGCGAGCTAGATGGTCCATGGCAACTTGGGTGGGTGCTAGCAGCAGATCCGCGCTATGGTCTGTCAGGACGCGGTTGTGTTCTTCAGGCATGCGGCGGTTGAAGGACCTTAGCCCTGCCTCAAGGTGCGCTACCGGGATGTGCATTTTTACGGCCGCCAGGGCAGCCGCAACGGTGGAGTTCGTGTCCCCGTAGACAAGGACACAGTCCGGTTTTGAGGATTCAAACACTTCCTCTAGCCCGGCCAGCATGGCGCCAGTTTGGGCCCCGTGCTTTCCCGAACCGATCGCCAGATTAAAATCCGGAGCCGGGATGCCCAAGTCGCGGAAGAAGACATCACTCATGAGCTCGTCGTAGTGCTGTCCGGTGTGGGCGATCAAATGCTCAGCCCGTCCCTCCATGGCTCTTGCGATCGGGGCAAGTTTCACAAATTGGGGACGGGCACCTACAACACTGAGAATACGCATGGTCTCCAGCATACTGCGAAACCTCGGGTCTACCGAGACACCACGGAGCCAGCGACCTTCGTTGTAGCATTGCGTGGCACGCCCCACTGGAGTGGGGCTACTAACGGGTAATACCTTGGCTGGTTGCCATTGATGACGGTCATGATGCCGGTGCTGCTGGGGCCAGCATATCCGGCGGTCCCGCTGAACTGGTCGACGTTGCTCCAACCGTTGCCCACAGTTGGCCGGGGCTCAGCGACGAATTTTCCAGTTCCGGTGCTGCGGTAGAGCTTCATGAATCCCGAACCGTCGACACCCAGAATGTCTTGGGTGCCATTCTTGTCGAAGTCAATCATGGCAAGTTTCAACGTTCCCCAACCATTGCCGATCTGGAGCGCGTTACTGAGCCCGCCCCCGGAGCCATTGGCCCACACAAATAAGTTGCCAGCTGTGTTGGTGCCGACGAGGGACGGGTACTTAGAACCGGCTAACCAGGGCCCGGTCACGAAGTTGATGCCGCTCCAGCCTTTAGTGGACAGCGCTATAGTCCGCGAGAAACCCCCGGCCGCGGAACCGACGTAGACCGTCATTGCACCGCCGGACCACTGCGTAAGCACATCGACGATGCCGTCAGCGTTCCAATCCAGAACGTGCAGGCTCTTGACGTTTAGCCAGCCATAGCCGATCTGGAAGCGCGCTCCAAGATTCCCGGTCCCAGTGGCGGGGTAGTTCCACAAAGCTCCACGCGAGTCAGCAGTTAGTACATCCGAGACACTGGTGATCGAACGCTGGCGCACCAGGACGGAACTTCCCGAGACCATGGTGGACGTCCAGCTGGAGGCCAAAGTGACAGGACGGCCAAAGGCCGACTTGACAATCGGGTAGTAGCTCAAGGTGCCGTTCGTGGCTAGTGCAAGAACGCCGTTGGACGCAGTTGAGGAGTATCCCCTTGCGGGAGAGGCGCTCCGGACGTTTGTCCAACCGACGCCGATGACTGGACGAGCTTCTGTTACCAGAGCGTTTGCGCCGTTGGATCGGTAAAGGATGAGTTGGCCCACATTATCGATGGCTGCAATATCGGCTTTCCCGTCGCCATCGAAGTCCCCCATGATGGGATGCATTCGCGCAAAGCCACTTCCCAACGGCGTCGGGGTGGACAGAGAGGTGCCATTTGCGCTGGTGAAGCTGGCCAAGGTTCCATCCGGTCGCCGGGCAACAATGCTGGGGTATTTTGCCCCCTGGATCCAAAAACCTGAAGTGATGTCGAATCCGGCCCAACCCGATGAAGCAAGCACTGTTTTAGTATTGAACCCCCCAGATTTGCTTCCGGTATAGAGCGACAGTTCGCCGCTCTTCCATTGGGTGAGAAGGTCATAGACACCGTCGGCGTTCCAGTCAACGGCATGAATAGAGACGGTACGGGTGAATCCGCCGCCGATCCTTGTCCGGCTGCCTAATCCCGTCCCGCTGGCAGAATGGCGCCAAAGCGTGCCAGCAGCGTCTACAGAGACGATGTCTGAAGCAGCCTTTATCGAAGGGTTGACGACAGGCGGGGCCGGAATAGTTGCCCGCGGGGCCAGCGTCTCGCCCCCGGCAATGAGGAAGCCGTTCCACGTGGTGCCGACGGTGATCGGGGCTGAGAATGTGGAATTGCCGGGCACTGGGTAGTAAGCAAGTTTTCCGGTTGCGAACCGGACAAGGATTCCGTTGTCCGAAGGAGTCCGGTAACCGCTCGAGATAGACATGCTTGTAGCCGACCCCCAGCCCTGGCCAATGGTGCGCCGGGTTTCTGAGATGAACCGACCGGCACCGTCGGATCGATAGAGCACCATGGTCCCTGTGGAGGTTTGGGCCAGTATGTCCTGCCGGTTGTCACCGTCGAAATCGATCATGATGAGATTTAGTTTTGCCCAGCCGGAACCAATCTGAGGGCCTGCTGCGATGGCTCCTCCGGAGCCGTTCGACCATAGGCGCAGTGCACCGGATGAACTGCGAGCAAGTATTTGAGGGAAGCGGCTCGAGGAGAGCCAATAACCGATGGTCAATTGGAAGTTATTCCAGCCGGAGGCACCTAAAGATTGGGCTGAGGCGAACCCTCCAGCCCCTAGACCGCGGTACATGTCTAAGCGGCCATTGTCCCATTGGGCCACCAGATCGAAGATGCCGTCGGCATTCCAATCGATAACGTTGATGGAGCGCAGACCTATCCAGCCAGAGCCGATTTTTGTCCGGGCTCCATATCCGCCCAGCCCCGTAGCAGGGTAATCCCAGAGCGATCCTGCCGTATCGGCCGCGACAATGTCCGCCGCTGAGCGGATGGACGGCGTTTTTGCTACGGGGAGGGGAGTGTCAGTTTTGCTCGCAAACGTCTTCAGGCTCGTCAGGGTGCCATTCCAAACATTGGAGTCCCCGTCAAAAGGGCCGTTGTCGCTATATTGCCAAACGCTGTAAGCGTTCCAACTGCGAGGAAGGCTGGTTACAGAGCTGGCGTAAGCTGCAATATGGAGAGGCTGGTTGCCAAACGCGGCGGAGTTCCCTGTGCACTGGATCCACCAGTCGGTGGTGGTGTAAATCATAGGCAGTCGCCCGGTACGAGCCTTGACGCGGTTGGAGAAGTCTTGGATCCATTTGACCATCGCCGCATCGCTGAGATTATAGCAGATGTTGCCCCGGTAACTGGACTTCGAGGAGTCGGTGTAAGGATTGTATTCAATATCCAGAAGAGGCGGCATAGTCTTCCCGTCGGGACTCCAACCACCACCGTTATTGATGAAATAGTCCGCTTGGGCGGTGCCGGATGAATCACTCGGCAACGCGAAATGGTAGCCGCCTCTGAGCATTCCGACCTTAGAGGCACCGTTCCAGTGGGAAGAGAACGAACCGTCCTTGAACCCGATGCCTTCTGTAGCCTTAATGTAGGCGAAGCGCGCTCCCATGGACCATTGGCCCGCCCAGTCGACTTGGCTAATGGTGTGTGTGGCAGCGTCAGCCTGCCAGCCGCTGACGTCCATCCCCTGAATTCCAGCAGGAAGGGCTAACGGCTTAGCTATGCTGCGGTCGGTGGGACCCGTGGACGTGCCCGTATTTTGGTCGTCCCGAGCCTTGGCCGCACCCAGCCCCATGTAGGCGCCGAACTTCTCGACGTCGGAATCCGATGGGACCGGGAGCGAATCAGAAGCCGGTTTTGGGGCCGAAGTTGGTGTTGGTGGGGGAACTGCAGCAGGGGTGGGTTCGGCTGGCGTTGAGGGTGCGTTCGTCACCTCGATCGCCGGTTCGCCATCCGGCACGGTCATCGTTTGTGGGGACGTCGGGGACGTCGTGGCCACCGCGGACGGAGTCGTTTGGGCGTCTTGGCTAGGGGTCGCCAGAGCGGGCACGGTCCCCATGGAAAGGACCAAGGTAGAGGCTAGAATCCCGATGGACAACTTGCGTGTCAAGTTCGGCAGTCTTATACGCTGGTCGATGTGAGGGGACGTGGGCCGAGTCGTAATCATGGACATTCTCCGGGGAGGTCTAGGTGCGTCGTCTGTGCGTAGGGGCCCCGCAACCGCAGGAAAGCCCAGGTAGGTCCCAGACGCTCGTCCAGACTACTACCCGCCGCTAAATGCCACCACGATTAACGTTGGGACGGAAGTCAATAGTCTACTCGGGTGCAATACGAGTAAGTTCAGCTGGGCTTATGCCAATATGGATTCGTACAGTGACTCGAGTCTGGCTTCCAATATCGATGCGCTGTGGTGACTAAGCGCCCACTCACGGCCGTGGAGGGACCTCAGTGAGGCAGCCTGAGGATTCGCGAGGATCTCTTGGATCAGAGCGAATGGCTGACGTGTTGCTGAATTGAACAACGGAGCTTCGCTCCCATACTCTTCTTGAAGTGTAAATTTGGCCACAAGCGGGCGAGCCTGTGCCATCGCTTCAAGGTCGCTCAGCCCTAGGGCGCCGACGGCGAGTTGTCCGACAACGACGTCTGCTTGAGCCAACTGGGCGCGAAACTCTCCGGTAGACATGTGAGGCAGGAGGGTCATGCCAATTTCACGGGCCTCAGCAGCGTGCGTGCCCCAGTCCAGACCGACGAGCTCTAGTTCAGGAAATTCCCGGTGGAGTCGAGCCGCCAGCGCAAGAAGTTCCGGGGCGCCCTTGGAATCATCCCAGCGGCTGGCGAAGAAGACTCGGCGTCCCGTCCTTGGTAGGGCAGGTTCAAGTAAGTTTTCGGCCTCTGTGGGAAGAGGGGCGGGCAACCATTGGGCGTCAGGCCGAATCGCGCGGACGGCTGCGGCCAGGTCAGGCGTGGAATACAGCACCACGTCAGCGGTCTTGACGGAGCGCCTCACCGCCGGTCCCAGATATCGGCTGACCATGTCGGAGCGAACATCTGTTCCATGCAGGTGGAGCACGACTCCGCGCCGGCCCCATCCGTAGTAACCTGAGACGCCATAGTTGATGTGGAGGATGACGGGCCGTGGCCGTTGGAGCCGTACGGCTACAAGGTCTTTGAGTCGCAGCCAAGCGATCCTTGCAGGGTTAGAGCCACGGCCCGCCGGTACGTCCCTCAAGGTCCAGTCCAAGCCTTTGGCCCGGGCCACGTCAATAACGTTTCGAGATGTGCCTGAGATGTCACCCAGATGCAGAACCGACATTGCGCCACCGTTATTCGTCAATTACTGGCCAATCTTTGCGGCACCGAGTTGTGCATCAATATACGGTACCAGCGCCCGGGAATATTCCTCCGACAGATGTGAGTAGTCGCGGTAGACGATCAACTGGCCAATGACCGGGTAGCACCAATTAGTGTCGCAGAATTCATTTCGCAAGGAGATTCTGGTTATGCCGTCAGCCTCGGCGACCTTAGCGGCCTCCGTGATGGCCATGCTCGCCGGTAGAGCTTGGCTTACCGGTAGAGCGCACTTCATCGGGTCATCGGCGTTGGTGGACAGGCACGTCGGAATGTACTGACCGTTGGTCCGGGGCACGTCGTCAAAGACGACAACTTTCTTGCCGGAGGCCTGCCAACCAGCCCACATGGAGGTGAATCCTTCCACGGATGGGTTGGCCATAGTGTCACTGCTCGATGCTTTAAAGGAGTAGGCGGAGGAGAAAGCCGCGGTGAATATGGCAGAAATTTCTGTACTAGACGTTAGCTCTTTATTCAATTTCATGTTCCACTCATGGCAACTGAGCTGGTTCTCGTCGGTTTTCTCGCTAACCTGCACTCTAAGCGCATTAGTCAGAGGGCATGAGGACTTGGAATACGTCACCACACGCCAGCCATGTTTTTTGCCCAGTTCATCCATGGCTGGAAACCATGCGGTGGCATGAGAATCGCCTACGATTGCGACTGTGGTCTTGGCTGCAGCGGCTGGTGCGCCGAGATCGCATGTCACCAGCTCGGTGCCCTCGAAGCTCGCCTGACAGCCCGGATAGCGGGGCTCCGTGTTTTGCTTGGAAACGGCAACGGCTGCAGGGTTGGGGGCAGAATCGCCCAAGATAGAGGCGCAGTCGTTGTCTGGGTTGAGTGCACGAGGACCAGAACAGCTCGCTGATTGCGTCTCGGATTCGACTTGGATCGGCGCATTGGCCAGTGCCGTCAATCCAAACGAGAGCCCAGCGATCAGGACCATGCCCAAGGCTGTGAACGAATAGGTGCGTAGGTTGCTCCGCAACAGTGTGCCCTTGCGGAGTGGATCCTCGAGCAACAGCTTTGTCACCCAGGACAGCAGGATGGTGAATCCCAAGATTCCGAGCTTGATTGACCAGTTGAGCTCGGTTTTGAGCGCGAATGGAGTCACGATAATCAACGGCCAGTGCCACAAGTACACAGCGTAGGAAATATCCCCAATGAAGGTTGCCGTCCGGCGGGACAGGAACCATGTGGGGCTTAGCAGCGAGGTTCTGCCGCTGCAGCACAACAAGAGGGCAGTGCCAACGACAGGTACTAGCGCAGCGGAACCTGGGAATGGCGTCTGGCTGTTGTACAACAGAGCTGAGATAAGGATGGCAGCTAGCCCTGCCCACGCGAGAACCGTTGCCACGGGGCCGGAAAATTGCCGATCCAAAAAGACCAACGCCACCAGGGCACCAATGGCGAATTCCCACACGCGGGTAGGGGTGACGAAGTAGGCCGCCGCCGGGTTCGAGGCTGTCGCGTAGATCGAGTAAAACAGGGATATTGCCCCAATGATGCTCAATCCGGTGATCAGCGTTGTCCGTGCGGATATAGATACCGCCGGGACGCCTTTGGTCAGCTGGCTGACAGACCAGAGCAGCGCCACCATGATCAAGGGCCAAAAGATGTAGAACTGTTCCTCGATGGAGAGGGACCAGTAATGCTGAGACACGGTCGCGGCTGCATTTTGTGCGGAGTAGTCCACGGATTCAGCAGCCAGAACCCAGTTCTGCATGTACAGCGCGCTTGCGCCGACCTGGTGACCGGTTGACTCCCATAGTGTGGCAGGAATCCACAAGTAAGCGGCAGCAAGGGAAACGAACAATACCAGAAACGCAGCCGGTAGAAGGCGCCGGATGCGGCGCCCCCAGAATTGGATGAGGGAGAGACCCTTGCCCATCAACTCCCGGTACATGTGTCCTGTGATCAGATAGCCAGAAATAACAAAAAAGACGTCAACTCCAACGAATCCGCCAGTTACACGATTCGGCCACAAGTGGTAGAGAACAACAGCTATGACAGCAACGGCTCTCAGTCCCTGTAGCTCAGGTCGATAGCCGGAAACAACCCTGTTGGCAGGTAGAGGAAGTCCGGGCGTGGCTGGAGACTTGGTGGTGGCGCTCTTCGATAACACAATCATCAAGTCTACCGGGAGTCCGTATAGGCTGGAGCGCATGAAAGTTCTTGTCACCGGCGGCGCCGGATATATAGGTTCACACACGGTCCTTTGCCTACTGGAAGCCGGGCACGACGTCGTCGTGCTGGATAATCTGGCAAATTCCTCAGCGGAGTCTCTACGTCGAGTTGAGGAGCTGACAGGCAGGTCTCCAAAGTTTGTGGAGCTCGACTTGCTTGAGGCCCCTGGCGTTGACGAGCTGTTCGCGGGAGAAGACTTCGGTGCGGTCATTCATTTTGCGGGATTGAAAGCTGTAGGCGAGTCGGTTGCCCAGCCGTTGCGCTACTACCAAAACAACATTGTCGGCACGCTGAACCTGCTCGCCGCTATGGACAAACACGGGGTTCGAACCTTGGTTTTCAGTTCGTCCGCTACCGTTTACGGTGCCAGCGAGGAGGTGCCCCTGATCGAGAAAATGCCGTTGGATGCTACAAACCCTTATGGCCGAACTAAGGAACAGATCGAGGACATTCTCACCGACCTCGGTGCGGCCGACCCCTCCTGGCGAGTGGCGCTATTACGGTACTTCAATCCTGTCGGAGCCCACGAATCTGGTCGCATCGGCGAGGACCCCACAGGTATTCCGAATAATTTGTTGCCCTTTGTTGCCCAGGTTGCCGTGGGACGACGTGAAAAAGTCATGGTCTTTGGCAATGACTATCACACCCCGGACGGTACTGGAGTCCGCGACTACATCCACGTCATGGACCTAGCCGCGGGCCACCTCGCAGCGCTGGATTACTTGCCCACGCACCGGGGCGTCTTCATCTGGAATCTAGGGACAGGAAACGGATCCTCCGTGCTGGAGGTTATTCAGGCGTTTGGTGACGCCGCAGGAAAACCAGTGCCATTCGAATTTGCACCGCGACGTCCCGGTGACGCCGCGGTGAGCTACGCGGATCCGTCAGCGGCGCTGGCGGACCTTGGCTGGTCAGCCCACCGAAATCTGGCAAAAATGTGTGAAGATCACTGGCGCTGGCAACTCCAAAATCCATTGGGTTATGAGGGTGAGTCTTCACCTTCGTAGCGGCAAAGGCTTGTAATCGGGGGTCGGGCAAGTAGTCAGACTACGGAGGAACTTGTCCGACCCCTCCACCACGCTCACAAGCGTCACCCAGAATCTGGGAGCGGACTAATGTCAAGGACCAATCATATTAAGTTACCGGCATGATTCGATTCTGTAGAGCTTGGCCGAACCCTCTTGGTCCACCAGCTCGAGGCCCGGATTGGATGCAAGCGCTTGCGATTCAGGGAACGGGATATGCATATTGTTGATTGATTTATCCCCAAAGTCCAAGATGTAAAACGCGTCCAACCGGGCAACAGCGCCGCAGACGGCTGCGCTGGGTTGGAGTTCGCCCAGCTGTTGGATCACTAGTTTGTCGTCTGGGCTTGTGCGGCTACCTACCGCTGGCAAGATGACATGTCGATTTGCTAAGGCGTATATCAAGGACGCGCCCGTGGCGGGATTCGCAATGACCGTAGCTCCCTCGGGAATCTTAGAATCGGCGCGAGAGATAAGCGTGGCTTCGTCCACGGAGAGCAACGAAGATTCGGCCGTCATTCGATACACTTCGGTCCCTCGATTCTGTGCAGTGTCCACAGAATTGTCTTGGGCCAAAACGCCTATGCTCAGGCCAATGAGGGTCCAGCCCACGACCACAATAGATCGTGGATATGTACGGCCGCCTGGTTGCGGGGTCAGTTGTGGCCTTATCGTGTCATAGATGCGTACCGCGCCGAAGGCTGTCAACGGCAATGCCGCCACCGGTAGTAGTGCGGCCAGTCGGAAGCTGTCATTGTAGAAGACACCGGTGATGAATGAACGCAGATCCGTTTCGGCGAAGCCAGAAACTACGACGTAGAACATGATGCCTATGGCAAAAACGCCTAAGTGCCACCATTGCTTGCGTTCCCTCAGTAAAGAGTACAAGCCGATTATTGTCAGTAAAACGATCATCCACGACATGGGGCCGCGCTGGGGCGCATTGGCGATGGCTTCCCCAAAGGCCTGGGCGATGGTCTGGGTGGGGGGCCAGAATGAGGCCTTCTCGCTGGGCCTCACGCGCTGCCAAACAAGCAGTAGCACTGTAATGTAAATCAGCACAAATGAAACCGGCGCGACGTACCTGTACCATCGTCTGCCTTGGCGACGTAGCTGTAGTGACAGCTTTGCCAGCCACGTCAGGAATAGGGGCAAGGCGAATGCACCGAACGCCAAGAAGACACTTGGGTGCGCTAGAGCTAAACCTGGGATGGCGAGCACCAAAATTGTCCAAGCCACGAGAAGGCTTGGAGCGGCCTGGACGGAAAGTCTCAGCGCGTCGGTGGTCACGGCAATAATGGCGGGCAGGATGGCTATAGCTAGGAAATTTGGGTAGAGGACGCCGAATTCCATCAGCAAGTACGGGAAAGCGCTAAAAGCTCCCGTGAGGGCACCCGTCATGAGAAGAATTGCAGGCCGGGTGCCTGTGAGTCGCGTCGCGAGGTACATCGCTGAGACAGTCCACACAAGTGCGCCTATTACCATATTGACACTATTGACGCCTACCGGAACGGAAGAATTTCCTGTATCCACTACCAGGGCCACAAGATCGTGCCAGGCGCCGGGGTAGAAAGAGGGAGGACCTGCGATTTCCAAACTGCCAAGAAAAAGTGATGAACCGTTGCCGGACTCGATGATGAAGCGAACCGCGTTCAAATGAAAAACATTGTCATATGTTTGCGAGATATTTTCCGGCGTGATGAACATGCGGGTGAATCGCCACATGATAGTCGCCGCGCCGAACAACAAACCGACTCCCAAGGCAGCCGTGGTCATTACTGGTGGATAGGTCCAGAAGGGAGCGTGGGCAACGAGTCCACGGTGCATGAGGACGAGCCGGACTGCAAGGCTAATTGCAGATGCCAGCAGCGTGACAGCTACAAGAGCTAACACCGACCACCCGATGTGTACTTCTTGGGCCACGATGGCTCCAACACCAATGAGTGAGATCGACAACGGTGCGGACATACCAAGCCACATCATCCCCCTGGCGCCCAGACAACGTGCCCAGATGGCGCCCGGCAAGAAAATCATCAAGGCCGAGATGCAGAGAGTCGGAAGTGTTTGAAGCCAAGTCATAAAACTCTAATTTCTCCTACGGGCACATGCCCAGATGAGCTACGTGTTTGGCCGTAGGCAAAAACAACTCTAGCAACGGACGAACACTTCAGCGATTTTGGAGGATCCCGCCGCCCAAAGGGCACTGGCGTAACTCATGTCAAAATTTGGTGGGGTCCATGCCAGCGTAGTGGTCTGGTCCTTGATGAAGGTTGAATCCCGTTACCGTTGGTCATGAGAGCGGTCGCGTTGACTCAAGTCTGAACTGAAGCTGCCGTCCCGGTAAACTCCTATGGGGGCTTTTGGCGTCTACTACCGGGCGCCACCTATCTTGAGGTGTGTATTTGAATGTCGTTTGTCGTTGAAGAAGATCTGGATGCCAGCTACAGCAGCCGTCGGAGTGTCAGGAACAGACCCAAACTTCACGAAGGGGCAGCCCAGCGAAAATTCCTACCCGAGGTACAGGGCCTGCGTGCCGTAGCGGTTCTCATGGTCGTGACCTACCATGTCTGGTTTGGTCGGATCTCAGGCGGAGTGGACATTTTCTTACTAATTTCTGCGTTCCTGCTGACGGGGCAATTCACGCGGAAGCTAGAGAGTGGCAGGGCCCTGGGCCTAGCCAAATACTGGGCTCACCTGTTCAAGCGTCTGCTGCCCATGATTGTTTTGACCCTGCTAGTGACGCTCTTAGCTGCTTATCTCTTCATGCCCGAAACAAATTGGGACGGCCTGCTTCGGGAAACCTGGGCGTCTCTGTTCTATTACCAGAACTGGTTCTTGGCCTCTGAGTCTGTGGACTATTACGCTACCGATCACAGCGCGGCAAGTCCTCTGCAACACTTTTGGTCGTTGTCTATTCAGGGTCAAATCTTCATCCTGTGGCCTCTGCTCTTTGCTGCAGCTGCGGTGATAGCAGAGAAGGCAAAGCTGAAAATACGCCCACTTCTCATGTATATTTTCGGCGGAATTTTTGTCGTCTCGCTGGTTTTCTCCATCATGAGTACGAATTCCAATCAGGCGTTTGCCTACTTTGATACGAGAGCTCGGCTGTGGGAGTTTGCGCTTGGATCGCTTCTTGCGTTGGCGTTGCCGTACCTGAGACTGACACGCCCGACACGAATTGCCATGGGCTGGATCGGCATTGTTGCGATGCTTTCCTGCGGCCTGATTCTTCAAGTAGGTCAAAGCTTTCCTGGCTATGTGGCTCTTTGGCCTACATTGGCGGCCGCATTCGTCATTGTTGCCGGCCATACAAAAAGCAGCTTCGGTGCAGATACCTTTCTGAGCTGGAAGCCACTCGTCAAACTCGGTGACAGCTCCTACGCCTTGTACCTCGTTCACTGGCCCGTCCTCGTGTTTTTCCTGATCGTTTCAGACCGCGATCACGCCGGGCCGGTAGCCGGGACCCTCATTATTGTCGGATCCATTGTGGCTGCAATTATCGTTACCAAGCTCGTAGATGCACCTCTTCGGCGTAACAAGTGGATTGAGCAGAAACGGAGCAGGGCAGTCCTGACAATTGCAACGTGTGTCGCCCTAGTTGCATTGCCATTGGGTGCTTGGCAGTGGCAGATTCATGAAAAGGAATTAGCGCTGGAGGCCCAGGCCCAGGCTGCACAGGCCGATGTTCAAAGGAACTATCCCGGGGCGCTCTCGTTGCAACATGGCTTTGTTGATTCTGCAGACCCGGATCTGCCGATGACGCCGGCGCTGACGGCACTTGACGATCAATGGGTCAGTTTGACCAAAGGATGTGAGGCGGATTTTGCCACCAATTCGCCATTTTTGGAGAAGGGCTGTGGGCAGACCGAATCTCTTCCAAATCCAGACAAGATGATTGTCATTGTCGGAGACTCCCACGCAGAGCAGTTTTCAGGTGCGCTAATTCCGCTCGCTGAGAAGAACGACTGGCAACTAGTCTCCGTTCTGTTGGGCGGTTGCGATTTTGGCAGTGAGGATGCCGAGTCGGGGCGCGCCACCGAGTGCCAGGACTTCAATAAGGCTGCCATGGAATACGTGCTGGAGCTCAATCCAGATGCTGTCTTTACAATCGCCACAGACTCGGCTCCTGACTCCTCTGACGAAACTCTGATTCCCGGTTACAAGGAAGCAGTGACCACCTTTGTTGACGCCGGAATCGACGTAATTGGAGTCCGAGACAATCCTCGGTTTACAGAAAACAAGGCCAAATGCGTGGCAACGTCAAGCGCCGATGAGTGCACGTCCCAGCAGTCTGAACACCTTGCGGAGATCAACCCAGCTGAATCCTTGAATCAGATCGCCGGCGCGCACATGATCGACCTCACCGACCAATACTGCAAGGACGGAACCTGCCCAGCAGTTGCTGGAAACGTATTGGTTTACTTGGACGATAATCACCTCACCTGGGACTACGCCCGCACCATGGCGCCAGCCTTGGGGGAGCGCATAGCTGCCTCCACGGGGTGGAAGGTTCAGTAGCCCACAGCCGTCCATGGACTGCTGTTGTCCACAACCCTGAAACTGCCTCTGGCGCGGCGATAGAATCCGGGGCTATGCTCCTGAACTACAAGCGGCTGGGGGGCTACTCAATGAGGCGGGAGTGGTCTGAGTGGATGCCCTGGCGCAAGTTGAGGATGAAGTCCGTGAACTCATCCGACGCAAAGGCCTTGACCCGCAGCGTCAAGGCACCGAAGTCCGTGCGCTGGTGGATGCCGCCGTCAACGACTATGGCGAGCGCTCCCTCCTCGGTGCAGTCCCGGCCCTCGCCCAAGCTGCCGACGCCAAACGAACCGTGTTCAACGCCGTCGCCGGGTTCGGGGCCCTGCAGCCATTCCTTGACGACCCGGACATTGAGGAAATCTGGATCAACGCCCCCGACCAAGTTTTTGTGGCTAGGCATGGGGAATCGGAACTGACCGAGCTGCGCTTCACCGCCCAGCAAGTCAGCGATCTAGTGGAGCGTATGCTCAAGAGTTCTGGCCGGCGCCTCGATTTGAGCAGCCCCTTTGTTGACGCCGCCCTCCCTGACGGCAGCCGTCTACACGTAGTGATCCCGGACATCACCCAAACTCACTGGGCCGTGAACATCCGCAAGTTCACGGCCCGTGCCAGCCGACTGGACCACCTAGTAGAACTGGGCTCCCTCACCCCGCAAGCGGCGCGGTTTCTCGGCGCAGCCGTTAGCAGCGGGCTGAACATTCTGGTCTCCGGCGCCACGCAAGCGGGCAAGACTACCATGCTCAACTGCCTCGCCGCTGGCATCGGCTCCCGTGAACGGGTTGTGACCGTGGAGGAGATCTTCGAGCTGAAGCTGCCACTGAAAGACGTGGTGGGCCTGCAATGTCGCCAACCCAACCTTGAAGGTATGGGCGAGATCCCGCTGCGTCGTCTCGTCAAAGAAGCACTTCGCATGCGCCCGGACAGGCTCATCGTGGGCGAGGTGCGTGAAGCCGAGAGCCTAGACATGCTGATCGCACTCAATAGTGGACTTCCTGGGATGGCGTCGGTTCACGCCAACTCAGCGCACGACGCCGTCGTCAAAATCTGCACACTCCCACTTCTCGCAGGAGAAAACATAACGGCTGCCTTCGTACTGCCCACAGTGGCTGCCTGCATCGACCTAGTGGTGCATTGCGTCCGGGCCCCCAACGGACGCCGCTCCGTGGGCCAAATTCTCGCCTTGGGCCGCCGGGTGGAAAACGGCATCATCGAATCCAGCCTGGTCTTCGAAACGGTCAACGGGCGGTTGGAAGCCTCGGAAACCGCCATGCCCGCCCCCGAGAAATTCGCTGCCTCCGGTTACAACGTGGCCACCCTAATGGGCGAGCGCTAATGTCCGCGGTACTAGGGCTACTCACCGGACTGGGCTTGTTCCTGATCTGGACCGCCTGCTGGAGCACTCCCGCCCGCAGCCCTCTGCCCAGCCACCGCAAAAGGGTAGCGCGGCTCCTTCACCAAGCCGGTGTTCCCCAAGTGAGCCCCGCATCCCTGATCATCAGCACGGCCGTACTGGCCGTGGTGGTAGTGCTCCTGGTCTTTGCCGTCACTGGCGCGCAAGCCATCGCCCTCTGCTTTGGCCTGTTCAGCGCCTACCTCCCGTTTGCGCTGTTGCAGATGAGAGCACGACGCCGGGCGGCCGTCATGCGTGATCTCTGGCCTGATGTGGTGGACCACTTGCGCTCAGCCATCAGGGCTGGGCTCTCGCTGCCGGAAGCTCTGGTCCAGCTGGGCACTAAAGGTCCTGTTGAACTCCGCGAGGAATTCAAGACGTTTGCAGCCGACTACCGGGCCACCGGCCACTTTGAAGCGGCCCTACAAAAACTGAAAACAACCTTGGCGGATCCCGTGGCGGACCGAATCATTGAGGCGTTGCGGCTCACCCGTGATGTGGGCGGCTCAGACTTAGGCAAGCTGCTGGGCACCCTCTCAGAATTCCTGCGGGACCATGCCCGAACTCGTAGTGAATTGGAAGCGCGGCAGTCATGGACGGTCAGCGCAGCCCGGCTGGCCGTGGCAGCTCCATGGATAGTCCTGATGCTCATGGCGACCCGGCCCGAAGCCATTGCGGCCTACAACTCCGCCGCTGGCTGGGCCGTGTTGGGTGGCGGTCTAGCGCTCTCCGTCTTCTGCTACCGGATCATGTTGCGCATTGGAGCGCTACCGGAAGAACAGAGGGTGCTGCAATGAATGGGCACCTGCTGATGGTGGCCGGCGTCGGACTTGTATTGGGTGCTGGGCTCTGGCTGATCTTGGTGAGGCTTCCGGCCATGCGGCAGCCAAGTTTCACTCAGCGCGTGGAACCTCAACTACTCTCGGCGGCAAGCCACTCTAGACTTCTGGATAACGAGGGCCCTGGTCCGCTCTTTGGGCCGCTGGAACGTATAGCGCGGCTGGTCATGAAAGACGCCGTGCAGCGGCTGGGACGGATCAATATCAGTGTCCACGGGCTCAGCGCCCGCCTGGCCCAAGCTGGCCGGCAGGAAACTGCATTGGAGTTTCGCGCAGCCCAACTACTCTTCGCCGGAGCAGGGCTGGTGGCAGGGGTGCTGTTCTCCCTGTTCCTGTTGTGGCAAGTCAACCTCAACCTCATGGGCGCCGTATTCCTAACCCTTGGCCCCATGCTGGGCGGGTACCTGCTGTACGACTACCTCCTCAGTACCAGAATCCAACGCCGGCAGGCTCGGATGATGGCTGAATTCCCGGCTCTGGCTGAACTGATGGCCTTGGCAGTGGGTGCGGGGGAGAGCGCAGCGAGCGCCTTGGACCGGGTAGCGCGGTCGTCCTCCGGGGTGCTCTCTGCCGAGTTTGGCACGGTGCTGGCGCAGACTCGTACCGGTATGCCGTTGGTAGAGGCCTTGAATCAGTTCTCGGTCAGGGTGAATGTACCAGCCTTGGCGCGATTTGTTGATGGCATCAGTGTGGCCATTAACCGAGGCACCCCGCTGGCTGATGTTCTGCGGGCTCAAGCCCAAGATGTGCGTGACGTGGCCAAACGGGAGCTCATGGAATCTGCGGGGCGCAAAGAAATTGGCATGATGGTGCCCCTAATTTTCGGCGTGTTGCCACTGACGGTGGTCTTCGCTGTGTTCCCTGGACTGGCCATGCTGCAGTTGGGGTTCTAAATGGGCAGATACAGAACAGTATGCGGGACTTCACCGGGAACATCACTCGGGCAAGAGAAACAGAAAAAGGAAAGGGAACATCATGCACGTCATCGACAAGGCGGTAGGAACAGCAATGGCGCTGTTCACAGGCTGGATGGACAGGTTGGATCAGAGGTATCAGCGGTATCAGCGGTATCAGCGAGCGCAGGAGACTCAGGGAGCGCAGGACACTCAGGGGGCGCAGCAGGAGCAAGCGCAAGAGAGTTCGAGAGGCCCGAATCGACGAATGTTTGTGAGCTGGCGCCCCGCAACGGGGCGAACCCGTGCAGACGTCCCGGGATGGGTTCTAATTACCTTGATGAGCGCAGTACTGGTGGCGGGGCTACTGGCCATCGCCGGACCCGCCCTCCAGGGACTCTTCAATCAAGCTATGGAACAAGTTCAGCCATAGACGAGAAACTAGTCCGGATGCAGACCGCTCGCGGGACCCAGAATCGTGCGGGTGGCTCCGCCGTCGTCGACTTTGTTCTCGTGGGCGCGTTGGTGACGGTGATCTTTGTGTCACTGCTGCAGCTGGCGTTAGTGCTGCACGTGCGCAACACCATGGCTGACGCCGCATCTTCTGCTGCTCGCTACGGGGCGCTGGGGGACCGCTCCGCCAACGACGCCAGAGACCGGGCCATCTTCCTCGTGGATGCAGCGCTGGGAGAGAACTACATTCAAGACGTCACGGTCAGTGTTCAAACGCAGGAGGGTTTGGAGGTCTTGGAAGTCTCCATCAACGCACCCATGCCACTTATTGGACTGTTCGGCCCCGCACGATCCCTGGAGATGAGCGGCCATGCCGTCATCACCCGATGAATGCGCACCACAGTGTGCCGATGAAGTGAGTACCACCGGGAGTTCGAATGACACTGACGATCATGAGGCAGGCAGCGCCATTGTGGAATTCATCTTCCTGGCGGTACTGCTGATGATCCCGGTGATTTACCTGATCCTCACCGTAGGCCAAGTCCAAGGCGGGGCCTACGCAGCCGTGGGTGCGGCAGATCAAGCAGCCAAAGTGTTCGTGCTGCACAAGGACCTCCCCTCCGCGCAGCAGGCCGCCGAGCATGCCGTGCAGCTGGCAGTTCAGGACATGGGCTTTGACCCTGACGCCGCCACCTTGTCCATCAGCTGCGATCCCGGTTGTTCCACCGCCGGTGCCATAGTCCGTGCGCACGTTCAGCTCAGAGTAGAACTCCCCGTGGTGGGCGCTGTGCCAGGGGTCAACCTCACCGCCGCAACCGTGGAGTCCAGCGCCATGCAAAAGGTGGGCCGCTTCAAATGAAGCATGAACGCGAAGAAGCCGGTCACGTCATGGTCCTGCTGATCGGCTATGTCTTGATCACCCTGCTGGTCATCACCGTGGTTGCAGCAGCAGGCAGCATCTACCTAGGCCAGAAGAAGCTGCTGTCTCTTGCCGATGGTGCCGCGCTCGCAGCCGCCGATACCTTCGAACTCAGCGGTGGCAGTGCCTCCAGCGATCCCGGCACGCTGCTAACCGCCCAAGGTGTCCAAAGCGCCGCCCAGAACTACCTTGCCGGAATCGAGGCACCGCAGGGACTGGGCAACATTGTCCTGGACTCGGCCACGGGAGCCGGTGACGGGAGAACAGCGGTGGTGGGGATGAGCGCCGTCGTACGTCCACTGTTCATCAACTTCCTAATACCCGAAGGCATTAGCATCAGTGTGCGGAGCACGGCTCGCGCCAACCTTGCACTGTGAGCGCCGCGCACGGGCTCGATCCAGACTCGCCCCCAAATGCCGTAGGCTTGAATGTCATGGCAGAGATTGACTTTCCCGCAGAAATCAAGGCGCTACGCGCGACCTACACTTCCATCGAGCAGGTCTCCGAAGTTGAGAAGCTCCTGGAAGACATTGAGGATTTGTCGGACCAGGCAGGTTCGCCCAATCTATGGGACGATCCCGCCGCCGGACAGAAGGTCACATCCAAACTCAGCCATGCTCAGTCCAAGCTGGAAAAGCTGCGCACGTTGGAAGCCCGGATCGATGACCTTGAGGTCTTGGTGGAATTGGCTCAAGACGAGAGCGACGCCGATTCCCTCGCCGAAGCGACCAAGGACCTGACGGGGCTGCAGAAATCGCTGGCCGATCTGGAAATTGTGACGCTGCTGGCCGGTGAATACGACGAACGTGAAGCCGTCATCACCATTCGCTCCGGTGCAGGAGGAGTAGATGCTGCGGACTTCGCTGAAATGCTGCTGCGCATGTACCTGCGCTGGGCGGAACGTCACGGTTACCCCACTGCGGTTCTGGATACCTCCTACGCTGAAGAGGCCGGCCTGAAATCGGCTACCTTTGAAGTCAAATCCCCCTACGCTTTCGGCACACTGAGCGTTGAGGCCGGCACACACCGTCTGGTGCGCATCAGCCCGTTCGACAACCAAGGACGTCGCCAAACCTCCTTCGCTGCGGTGGAAGTCATCCCCCTCATTGAGTCCACTGACAGCATCGAGATCCCGGACAACGACATCCGCGTTGATGTGTTCCGTTCCTCAGGCCCCGGCGGTCAGTCCGTGAACACCACCGACTCGGCCGTGCGCCTGACCCACCTTCCCACCGGCACCGTGGTGTCGATGCAGAACGAAAAGTCGCAGATTCAAAACCGTGCAGCGGCCATGCGCGTGCTGCAATCGCGTCTGTTGTTGCTCAAGCAGGCTGAAGAGAGCGCGCAGAAGAAGGCTATGGCTGGGGACGTCAAGGCCTCATGGGGAGACCAGATGCGCTCCTACGTCCTCAACCCCTACCAAATGGTCAAGGACCTGCGCACCGAACACGAAGTGGGCAATGCCGGTGCTGTGCTGGACGGCGAAATTGATGACTTCATCGACGCCGGCATCCGCTGGCGCGCGGACAACCGGAACGCTGAGAAGCAGCAGTAGCGTCCCTGTAACGTCACAATGATGCACAATGCTTGTCTGGCTCACCCCGGGCCGTAAAGTTGCTGGCGTTAAGCAGTCTCGGGCACCGGAATTCTTCGGAACGGTAGAGACGAATGGTGTGGCAATCTGCTCGATTGCCGAAGTTGGGGGACTTGCAACGTTGGAGCGGAAACTTTTTGGGGATATTTCTCCATTCACTTATGCCATTGCCGTGAAACGGCAGATTCTCCAGCGCACTATGCGGAACATCATCCGCAGATCAACGTTGGCAACCTCACAGGATCAGCAAGACCTGCCGGTGGTCATTTACAAGCACAACTCCTTGATCCGGCGGAAGCTAGGCGACGTTGATCTGCTCCTGCAGGAGAACAAAGCTGTCAGCTTGGGGCTCGCCGCGCCGCACATTGACGGGATCCTCATCAAACCTGGTGAGACTTTTTCGTTCTGGCATCTGGTGGGACATTGTTCGGAGAAAAAGGGCTACAAGACGGGCATGACAGTCAGTAGCAACGGTCCTGACTCAGGAATTGGTGGGGGTCTGTGTCAGTTCACCAACCTTTTGCACTGGATGGTGCTTCACAGCCCACTTGAGATCGTGGAACACCACCATCACGGAGCCATCGACTTGTTCCCGGATTTCAACCGGCAGATTCCCTTCGGTACCGGAACCTCCATCGTTTACAACTACTTGGACTACCGGGTACACAACCCCACTCAGAGCACCTTCCAGTTCCGGATCTCCCTCACCGCGGAATACTTGCGCGGGGAACTGCGCGCCACCGAGCCCCTGAGTGTGAAGTTCCATGTGAAGGAGTCCGAATCCTACTTCCAAGAAGTCGGTGATGAGGTTTACCGTCGGAATTTGGTCCACCGCAGTGTCCGTGACAAGCGCACAGGCAATCAGATCGCCAACGATCTGATAGTTGAAAGCAACGCCAAAGTGCTTTACGACCGCAAACTGATAAGTGCGCCCATCCGCGCGGAGCACGAGCCGGCCCGCAGCTGAGCTTCTTGGGTGCAGGTGGTCATTCCCGTGTCAAGGTCCGATCTGGCGTCGTCATCAACGCCAAAATCTTCGCCACCCTAGAACAAATATGTCTAGTACTACAGTTGCGTCTATTTTTGGTCGTGTCGGCGGCTTGATCGGACTTTGAGCGGGAATCCTGTTAATCATGATGGGTGAGCGATGATATTCGGGTGGCGGAGAAACAGGAATGGGCTCAGAATTTCTTAGTCATAAAATAGGGATGGTCACTGTAGGTGAACTGATTCCACTCCGAGTCACAGTGGGCTCCAATGGCTTGGCATCTCATGGGAGCAGAAAACGTGGGTCCCGGCCACCGCTGGACAAGGTCCCCACCCGCCAAAACAGTTCAGCCGCTACAAGTCGGCAGTGCCGCGTTTGATCGCCTATTAAACGCCGAGGCAGGATCCGGACGCCAGCCAACTTAGCGACCAAGCCGCCAGCGAGTTGGCAAGGTCTGACGCGGAGCTCGGACCTAGGGTGCCGAATATCGTACCCATCCTTCTGTATGTTGGATCGGCCTCATCCTCCCAGATTGAAAATCTAACGGCCAGTGCCCGAGCCATATTAGGTGCCGAGATTGGGCTCAAGAAGATCAGAAATGCTGAATTGATCGCCGCCAACACCAAGACGATGACGGCTGAATCGGAATTGGCCTCGGACATCTCAGTTGACTCCATCCGGCAGATGTACGGTGTGCTCAGGGAAAACCAGCGCCTCCACATTCCTGGCCACTGGCGCAATGAACGGGTCTGGATCGGCACGCTTAGTGACTCACCCGTCGGCGCCGGTTTCGTTGCCCGCACAGCAGCCGAGTGCCCGCGTTGATCGAGGATGTTGTGGCCTTCACGTCAGATCTTGATGTGCCGACGCTGGTCTCGGTGGCTGGGAGTCATGCCCAGTTTGAGACGATCGACCTATTCACGGACGGCAACTGCCGAACTGGCCGTGCCTTGGCCCAAACAATCATTCAATTCAGTGGTGTGACCAGAAACGTGGACATACCTGTGTCTGCGGGATTGCTGGCTGATGGCGAGGGCTACCACGAAGCGCTCACCGCATACAGGGAAGGAGATGTCACTTCAATCGTCCGTGCGTTTGCCAACGCCGCACTGCGAGCTGTGTCCCACACCCGGCAATTGGCGGAGGAGATTGAAGCCGCTCAACACTCCTAAGGTCTGAGTCTCATCGCGCGCAAGACTAGCAATACTTGGCCGATGCTGGATCTCATTGACCAGCGCCCGGTGGTTGATTCGACCGTGGCAGCGATGGAGCTCGGGCTGAAGCAACCCAACGTCTCCCCGCCTTTGAAGACACTGGTTGACGCAGGAATCTTGAACTCCAAGGCGCAACACAAACTGGGCCCGTACTGGCAGAGCGACGAAATCCTGGGCGCCATTGACGAGTTTGCCAAGCGGGTAGGCGCCGGAAGAATTCCTAAGCTTGCAGCCTAGATGAGTCGCGTCGACATCTGGTGTCCTGCACTCTTGCGTGGTTAACTTGTAGTGGAAAGTGAAGCCATGCACCAGCATCATAGACTAACCAGACAAAAGCGAAACGACTCCAAGAAGCGGGCACCAGCCCGGCTTCTAGTTCACAGTATGGTTGCCATCCTCGGACTTGTCTTCAGTGTCCTCGTAGCAGTAACACCGGCCCAAGCCGCACAACTGTCAGGCCACGATATTTCCTGGCCACAATGTTCAACAGATGCTGGTGGGTTTGGCTTGCCGATGCCACCGACCACCAGCCAATTTGTGGTGGTGGGCTTGACTAAAGGTCTGCCATTCACGGAAAACCCGTGCCTGAGCAGCCAGCTCAACTGGGTACGGACAAATTCCAAGCCAGCCCACGGATACACCATGGCCGCGTTCCCGACCGCAAGCCAACTTTCGAACTACGGTTCGCGGGGTCCATGGTCGGCAGCCAGCCGTGCAGGACAGCTATCCAATGTCGGTTTTGCGGAAGCCTCATTCGCAGTGGCCACCATGGAGCGCAACAGTTTTCGCCCTCCCATGGTGTGGATCGACGTCGAACCCCGCCCCGCCCAGCCATGGCCCACCGCGACGGCTGCTGCGCAACGTGAAAACCGCTACATTGTCGAAGGATTGATGCGGGGCCTCAGGGATGCCGGGTACTCCTACGGCCTGTACTCCTTCGCCAGCGGATGGGAATCAATAACAGCTTCCTGGTATCTCCCCGGCGTTCCTGTTTGGGCTACTGCTGGTCGGCTGGACTACCCCACTGAAGCTCAGGACCGCTGCGTGCAACCAAGTTTTTCGGGCGGCAGGGTCTACCTGGCCCAGTGGTATGACGATGTTCGCGACTACGACATCACCTGTTCGAACTATGCCATGGCGGCACTTCCCATACCGGGATCGGTGCTGTCGGGCGGCACCGCCGATTTCAACGGGGACTGGAACAATGATGTCTTGGCCCGGGTAGCAGCGACGAATCAGTTGCGCCTTTATACAGGAACAGGTCGAGGTACGTTCGGGGCAGCACTGACCGTTGGGGTGGGGTGGGGCGGATTCAATGTATTGGAGACTGTCGGTGACTTCTCCGGAGATGGCTACGGTGACGTCATAGCGCGGGCACCGTCCACGAACCTGCTCTGGCTCTACCGCGGCAATGGCCGTGGCGGATGGTTAGCTCCACAAGTGATAGGAAACGGCTGGAACGCCTTTGACTCCATTGTTGGCCCCGGGGACATGAACGGTGATCAGAAAAGTGACGTACTGGCACGCGAAACTAGCACGGGACGCCTATGGCTGTACCCGGGCAATGGCAGAAGCGGCTGGCTCCCGCGGATCCTCGTGGGTTCGGGCTGGGGTGTGTTTAACACTTTGTTGGCCCCGGGAGACTTCAATGGGGACGGGACCGCTGACGTTCTAGCTAGGGAACGTGCCACCGGCTTGTTGTGGCTGTATCCGCGGAACGTCGCTGGCGGATGGAATGCGCGGGTGCTCATCGGAAACGGATGGAATTCCCTTCCAGTAGTGATGAGTCCCGGTGACTTCAACGGTGACAGGACGGCAGACGTACTGGGTTATGACACCGCGGGAGTGCTTTGGCTTTACCCGCGCACAACACACGGCACATGGGCCGGCCGAATCCAGATTGGGCATGGCTGGAAGTCCCTTAATACGATCTTCTGATAGGTGGGGCGTGCACCTACCAGCTTCGAGAAGCGATTTTCCGGTACGCCGTGAGAAGCGGGAATCCGAGGGCGGGAAAGCAGTTAAGTAGGGATTATCTTGCTTCGTTGCCGGAGCTCGAGTCGTGGTTCCGGTCAGAAGTGGACTGTCTTGACTACGTGGATTGGCTGCATTGGCCAGAAGGGCTCGTGTGCCCCGGGGTGTGTCGGCGTGGGCGAATGGGCCGCTTCCCCGGGAAAACATCGGTGTTCTGACTGATCCACGCCGATCAGTGTCACTGCAGTGGACTACAAGACTCGCCGGCACGCCCACCATACCCAGACGGCACGCCATCTGCGCACCCCTAACCAAGAAACCGTGAGCCGCACACCTCTGTCTCTTGACGAACGTTCTCACACACAAATGCCACGTGGAACCCGTGGCAAATACGGCATTAGGGTATGGACAGTCCGGGTTGGGGGATACCACCTGCCCGGACTGTTCGTACCCTCACTCCGAATTTGCCAGATCCGGATCTTACAGGGCCCGCCCCACATGGTCTGTAACGCTGGGGCAGCTGCCCATTGGGCTGTTTGCACTGAGATGTAATCCGGACAGTGTCAACTTCGGTTTTCACTGGAACGAGGACAATGTGCGAATGACCCCACAAGACATGCCGTTCTCGCCGGTGGGACCCGTTTTTGGGGAATCCCGCATTCTGGCCACCTTCGCGTTGGGACGGCCAGCCCGACCGAAGCTTGGCCCTCTACTCGACCGGCGGCAACTAACCGGAGCCACGAGTAACCGGCGCCGCCACTGGCAGCCGCGGAGCGCCACGCTCAAGTGCTCAGCAGCCCACAAAGCCAGCGAGACCGCCACCAGACCCGCGTATTCACAGCAAGCCCCAGCCTCGACACACCGCCGCGCAACCAGAAATCGCCGGATCCGGCGCCTATAGTCATTAAGCTGGCGGTTTCTTCCCCCAAACAACTGCCCGGCCGTCAGCATGCCAGCGAAAGTGAGCTGGTCGGGCAACGAAAAGTCATGATTCGTTTTGAAAATGTGAGCATTGCTTACGATCGCAAGGACAAACCTGCGCTCGACGACGTCTCCTTTGATGTTGAACGCGGCGAATTCGTGTTCCTCGTAGGCTCCTCGGGCTCGGGTAAGTCAACGCTGCTGCGCTTGATCCTGCGCGAATACCGGACCCCGCATGGGCAGATCTACGTTGCCGGACAGAACGTGGCGAACGTGCCCAGTTGGCGCGTTCCCAAATTCCGCCGCGGCATCGGCGTAGTGTTCCAGGACTTCCGCCTCATCCAGACCAAGACTGTCTTCGCCAACGTCGCCTACGCCATGCAGGTGCTGGGCAAGAACCGTGCGGCCATCAAGTCCGAGGTCCCGCGCGTGTTGGAGCTGGTGGGACTGGAAGGCAAGGGCCACCGCACACCCACAGAACTTTCCGGCGGTGAGCAGCAGCGCGTGGCCATTGCCCGCGCCATTGTGAACCAGCCTGGCATCCTGCTGGCCGATGAGCCCACCGGAAACCTTGACCCCATCACCAGCGCCGGCATCATGGACATCCTTGACAGGATCAACCAAAACGGCACCACGGTAGTCATGGCCACGCACGACGACGACATCGTCAACACCATGCGCAAGCGCGTCATCGAGCTGCGCCACGGCCGGGTGGTTCGTGATGAAGCCACAGCTCTCTACACCTCCGCGATCCCCGTGGTGGCAGCGGCAGGTGCGCCTCCCGCCGTCGTACTTCCCAAGACGGACGACGCCGAACCCATGACCCGCCGCCGTCGTGCAGCTAGTGCCACCTCGGCAGCTGACGATTCCGCCGCGGGTGATGCCATGCCGCCAAGACTTGAACGCAGATTGGGAGTGCCGCTGGGGGATGCGGCCGCAACCAACAGCGAAGATCAGCACGACGGGAACAAAAAGTGAGACTTGCCTTCATTATGAGCGAGTTGGGAAGCGGCCTGCGTCGCAACCTGACGATGGTCATTTCAGTCATTCTGGTGACCTTTGTGTCTCTGACATTCGTGGGCGCCGCCGGGCTGTTGCAGATGCAGATCGGCCAGCTCAAGGGTTTTTGGTATGACAAGGTCCAGGTCACCATCTACCTGTGTACCGACGTCCCCGCCAACACCAACTGCATTTCCGGGCCAGTCACGGATGAGCAAAAAGTGGCTATTGAGGGTCTGCTGGATTCCCCGGCCGTGCTTCCCTATGTGGAGACGTGGACCTTTGAATCTCAGGAAGATGCTCTGGGGCATTTCAAGGAGCAGTTCGCGAACTCGCCCATGGTGGATTCGGTGGAGGCTGCGAACCTGCCGTCCTCGTACCGCATCAAGCTCAACGATCCGGAAAAATACCAGATCATCAATGAGACTTTCGCGGCAACTCCAGGCGTGGACTCGGTGGTGGATCAACGCAAGGTGCTGGACAAGCTGTTCTCCTATATGAACATAGCCACCTTTGTTGCGGTGGGTGTTGCCGGACTCATGATTGTCTGCGCAGCGTTGCTCATCGCCACCACCATCAGACTCTCGGCACAATCGCGTACACGGGAGATTGAAATCATGCGCCTGGTGGGCGCGTCTCGAACGGTGATTCAGCTGCCGTTCGTGCTTGAAGGTGTCATTGCCGCCACGATCGGTGCGCTGTTGGCGTCGGCGGCGGTCTTCTCCATTGTGATCTTCGTTTTCAACGGTTACCTGGCGTCCTCCAACACTGGAACGCCTTTTATCTCTACGGGCGATGCGTTTGTCATCTACCCCGTACTGATTCTGCTGGGCGTGGTGTTGGCAGGAGTGTCATCGGCCGTTTCCTTGCGAAAAAATCTGAAAGTGTAAGGTAGGTGGGGGCCTTGTTGTTCAGGGTCCTTATGTGACTGGTGTTATTGATGTCAATCTTCAAGGAGCTCGAGGCATGAATTCGAAATCAAGCGGGGGAATTGGATCCGTGAAATCCCCCCGGCTTGGGCGTACCATGCCCGGCCTCCGTAAGGTGCGTCACCGTGTCGGTGCCGTTGTGGTTGGCCTCCTTGCTGTGGGACTGCTGGGCCTTGTCCCTCCAGCCCAAGCGGAAGATCTCAACGACAAGGCCAACGCCTTGGAGCAGCAAGCCAATGACGTTCAGGCCTCCCTTGAGTTTGTGGATTCCGGCCTGGCAAAGTCGGCCTCGGATCTTGTGCTCTACCAGGGCCAACTGCCTGGTGCTCAGCAGTCTTTGACCGAGGCGCAAGGCCGGGTCAGCGCGGCTACCTCCACAGTCAACTCTCTTGCAGCCCGGATCGATATCGCCCAGCAAAACAAGGACAAGATCACCGTCCAAATTGCTGCGGATGCCAAGAAGGCTACCGAGACCAAAGAGATGATCGGCCAGATTGCCGCTCAGTCCTATAAGGCTGGCGGACTGTCACCGAGCCTGACCTTGATACTTGGCACCGACTCCACCTCAGACTTGGCCAGTTCCATTGATTTGGCTGAGCAGGCACTGCGAAGCCAGACCTCCGCGTTGGAGGCACTGACTGCGCAGACGGCAACTAATCAGAACGCCCAGGCGCGGTTGGTTGCTGTGGAAGCTGAAATCACAGATCTGAAGTCTCAAGCTGAAGCGGCGCTGGCGGCCGAACAAGCTGCGCGCGATGCCGCTGCAACACAAAAAGCTGCCGTGGATAAACTCATCAGCGATTCCGCTGCCCTGAACGCTAAGCTCGAGGCTGAGAAGCCGCGGATCCAGGCCAAGCTCAAGGAAGTGCAGGCGCAAAAGTCGGCCGTTGCCGCTGAAATTGCGGAGATTCAGCGCAAGGAACGCGAAGCAGCTGCAGCCGCAGCAAAGGCCGAGGCCGAGCGGATCGCCCGGGAACAGGCAGCAGCCGCAGCCGCCGCAGCCGCCGCGGCTGAAGCCGCCAAGAATAATGTTGACAGCTACGTACCGCCAGCCTATGTACCACCGCCCTACGTGCCCCCAGCACCGGGGAACCCCTCATCGTTTGGTCTGCAGCACCCGTTCGCTGTCAACGTCCCCATCACCTCCGGCTTCGGCTGGCGCCAGACTCCTGCCGGAACCATCGACTTCAACGGCACTGGCGGGTACGTCCATACCGGGATCGACTTTGGCGCATGGTGTGGCACCCCCGTTTACGCGGCAGCCGCAGGCACCGTAATCATGGCAGGTTGGGATCCGTGGGGCGGCGGCAACGGCGTGAAGATCACCCACGGCGTCATGCAAGGCAACGCCTTGCTGACAGCGTACTATCACAACACCAGCGTTCAGGTCTCCAGTGGTCAGAAGGTGGCTCGCGGCCAGTTGATCGCCATCTCCGGCGGTACGGGTAACTCCACCGGCTGCCATGCTCACTTTGAAACCTGGCTCAACGGCGTGGCCGTGGATCCCATGACGCTGCTCTAGGCGCTCTAGGCGCTCTAGGCGCTCTAGGCGCTCTAAGCGCTCTAGGCCCCGAGTGCACTCTAAGCCGAATGCACTCTAAGGCGATTTAGCTAACAGCTGTTTCCGGCACCACACGCCAGGCCCGGCCGACGGTTCATAGACCGTTGCCGGGCCTGTCGTTGTTAGAATTGACCGTTGCTAGAATCAAACGCTGCTAGGGACTGAACGTTGCTAGACTTGAACTTTGCGCCGACACCGGCGCACCCAACCATCCGTGAAGGAGCCTGCTGTGCCTAAGGAAAGTGGCCTGAAGGTAGTGGCCTCCAATCGCAAGGCCCGGCACGATTACCACATCATGGATACCTTCGAGGCTGGACTGGTCTTGATGGGAACGGAAGTGAAGTCGCTGCGCGAAGGCCGCGCCTCCCTAGTTGACGGCTTCGCCACCTTCTACAATAACGAGTTGTGGCTCGAGGGCGTCTACATCCCCGAATATCTCAATGGCAGCTGGACCAACCACACGGCTCGCCGTCGCCGCAAGCTCCTGCTGCACCGCGAAGAGCTGGAGAAAATTGAGCGCAAGACCCGCGAATCCGGGTTTACGATAGTCCCCCTGCAGCTGTACTTCAAGGACAGCCGCGCCAAGGTGGAGATCGCCATTGGTCGCGGTAAGAAGGATTACGACAAACGCCACACACTGCGTGAGCAGCAGGACAACCGCGAGGCGCTGCGCGCTATGCGTGAAAAGAACCGCGGCACCGCCTAAGCTAAGTCAACTGAGGCGCAAGACAGAAGGTGGGCCGTGGTTACGGTGAACAGTAAGCGCTGGTGGATCGTGGGAGCCAGCTTGGCAGTGGCGGCACTGATCGCCGTCGCCCTGGTGCAGATCTTTGGTGCCAAAGCTCCTGAGGCAGGCTCCTCTCCTACGTCCTCGTCACCATCTTCAAGCACGACGCCGGCACCGCCTTCCAGCGCAACCCCGGCTCCGGCGACGTCCGCTCCAGGGAGCCCCAGCGGGGAACCTTCTGCCGCGGAATCCTCCAGCACGTCGTCTTCCTCTGGGGCGACGAGCATAGCCATGGAAAAACTGGCCGCCATGACTCTGGAACAAAAAGTGGGCCAGATACTGATGGTGTCCTCATCGGTGACGGGTTCGGATCAGAACTCCCTCTACGCGCTGGACACCCTCTTTGTGGGCAACGTTTTCATGAAGGGGCGCAGCACCGCCGGACAGGCCGGGATCGCCGCGGAAGTGGCTGCCATAACGGCCCACATTTCCGGATCGCGCACCGTGGGCGTGCGTCCATTTGTGGCGACCGATCAAGAGGGCGGCTTTGTGCAGATCATGCGAGGGGCCGGATTCGATGAAATACCTCAAGCCGTTGAACAGGGGCAGCTTTCGCAAGCAGCGCTGCTCAGCGAGTCCACTCGGTGGGGGCAGCAACTAGCGTCGGTCGGGGTCAACGTCAATCTGGCTCCCGTGCTGGACACTGTTCCCAGTGCAGAGTTTGCCCCGCAGAACGCGCCCATTGGAACCTTCGGCCGGGAATATGGCTACACACCAGCGGCTGTTTCCAGCCACGGGTTGGCGTTTGCTCAGGGCATGCTGGCCGCTGGTGTTGAGCCCACCATCAAACATTTTCCGGGACTGGGGCGGGTCACCCTCAATACCGATGTTGCCGCTGGTGTGACGGATGAGGTTACCGTGCGCAACGATCCCTACATTGCCCCATTCCGCGACGCAGTGCAGGCAGGGGTGCCATGGCTGATGATGTCCAACGCCTGGTATCCCAAGATTGACCCTTCAGCGATGGCACCCTTCTCAAAGGTCATGGTCCAGGACATGGTGCGCGGCGATTTGGGCTTCGAGGGAATCATTGTCAGTGATGATATTTGCGACGCCGTTCAAGTCTCGGCACTGCCTGTGGCACAGCGCGGCGTGGACTTCGTCGCCGCTGGCGGAACTATGGCCTTGTGTACTAACCCGGAACTTTTGCCGCAGATGTATTCCGGGCTTTTGGAAAACGCTCAAAATGACCCTAGATTTGGCAAGAAGGTGGACGCCGCGGCTCTACTCGTGTTGCAAGCGAAGGAAACCAAAGGGCTTATTGACTAGGGCTTCCAGTTCGCTATTAGGCCTGCGGGAATATATCCGGGCCGCAATGCGCTAACATGGGTAGTCCACGAACAGTTGCCCTCGGGCATCGGAACGTGGGGTTGAAAAAACAATAGGGGATGATCGGTTTCGACGGTGTTCGTCGAGACAGGTGAAGCGGGTCGAGGATACAGGGTTATCTCGTAAACGATCTCTGTAAAACAATAAGTGCTGAATCAAATCGCACTGACTTCGCTCTTGCTGCCTAAGCAGTAAGACAGTCCGTCAGCCCGGGAATGCTCTCGTCCCGGATACTGGCGTCATCTAGAGGGCCACTGCTCTAAGTTCTTGTTGTAGGCGCTTAGGGGACTCTTATACAACTGGGCCTGGCAGCTACTTGTTTGCGAGATAGCTGGGGCCGAGAAAAACCGCTGCAAACTGCACCCGGAGAAGCCCTGACAACACAACATCGGACGGGAGTTCAATTCTCCCCATCTCCACATCCCTATTGGGACCTGTTCCTCGCCCTCGCGGCGGGGGACAGGTCCTTTTTTGTGCCCTGAAGCCTGTTCCCTTGCCGGATTTCCCTTGATGAGGCAGCTCCTAGGAGAGGCAACCCCGGCAGCCGGGTGAAAACCCTTTAAATAACTGAGTGGTGGTTCAGCTCGAAAGCTGAACCACCACTCACCCCCAAAGTTTCATGCACCACGTCAGACAAACTTTGTTCACACATTCATTATTATGTCAGAAACTAATGGAAATGTGTACATTGGTTTTTTCGTGATCCGAAGTCTTACTGCTTGCGCGAAAACTGAGTGGTCTCTGCAACGGGGCGCCGGATAAAAGACAGCCAGACCAGCACCAGGCCCAAGGCTACAAAAAGGATGGCGGTGAAGCTCATGATATCCACCGCTTTCCAGTTGACCCAAAAAGGAAAACGCAACGGCACCGTGACGCACACCAGGGAGAATCCCACCAGCAAGAAGAAAGCTGCGATCCGATCGTAGGCTGGTCTTCGGGAAAATGTCGCTTTCGCGGTGGCCACCACTGCGCACGCAGCGGCGTAACCAATGTAGGCAATACCGAACCATTGGTACGCCGCCAAGGCGGGCTGGTCATTGAAGGCCACCAACCCCGTGCTGGAACCATCAACGTCGGCAAGTACATAACTGACGCAAAGTCCTACTGCCGAAGCTACTAAAACAGCCACGCCCAAAGGGCCTCGAATGAGCTTTTGGGCTAAGAGAGAATTGTAGGCAGCGGCAACCTTGGAGGTCAGTAAAACGAAGACGCCAAGCATGCTGAGCCGCAACACAACATTGGCCAAATTAATGCCCCCAAGCACAGCATCTACAGGCAGGTAAATTGTCGGCAGGCTCAGCGCGACACTGACAGTGGCGAGAACGAATGCCCAGGAAAGCCCACGGTTGCGGCCTTTGAGCAGCGAAGGCGCGCGCCAAATGGTGCAGGTCAGGCACACGATGAGTGCGCTCCATTGCAGAATGACGGTCATCCTAAGTTCTCCCAAACACTTTGCGCGGCTGCCTGATCATCTTCAGTGCGACGTAACACTCGGCTTAGGTGTTCCAAGCGCTGGGCTGCCAGGGAAGCCAAGGCGCTGGTGGGGAGGGACCGTAAGGCACTCTCACGGGATCCGGGTTCCCACCCGGCCTCGGCAGGGGATAGGAAGCCGGTGGAAACCAAACCGTTGCTCAGCCCGACGCCGGCAATTCTGGCACTGTCAATGGCCAGCTCAGCGGTGAGACGGTTGGCGCTGATTTGCGCCGATAAGTTCTGGGGAGCAATGGCTGCGTGTCGAGCCACCCTCTGGCGCAACTCTCCGGTGTCCACGGCATCCAGCCAAGCCCGAACAGAAGACTTGTGGTGCGCAGGTGACAAGGGCACTGCAACAGCCTCACTGAGATGCGCTGCTGCCGTACTCCGGCTCAGAAGTTCTTGAAGGAGGTCTGCGTCAGCGACCTGGCTCAGGAGTTCAGCTAGGTTGGGCGGCTTTGAACCGGCAGAAAGGTCCTCAAACGCAGGGAATTCGCTCAGGGTAGCCACAACAGGCAGATCCAAGGAGCGGCTGACAGCGGCAACGGTTCCCAGCGATACCCGTCCGCGCACCAATTGCTGGGCCAGAGTTGAACGTTTGATCCCTGCGGCACGGCATACAGCGGCGTGGCTGGTGCTACCGGCAGCGTCTGTCAGCCAGCGTTGGAAGAATTTTGCCGGAACGGTCACGGCCGCAATCCTACGCCAAACGAGAGTACCTCTGCAGTGAACTCCCGAGCAGCGGCCGTTGCTTGGTTAGTCATCTTGGGTGTCGACGATGCCACGGAAACGCGAGCCCACGCCGTCGTACTCGCTGCGGCGCCAGCCAGCCTGTGGATCAGGCAGCTCGGAATTCTCGTGGAAGTCACAGATCACGTAGGTGAACTCTGGCCACCACTTCTTGGGACGTGCCACCTCGAGGAAATCGCAGAGGTAGCAGCGCAGGTCTACCCAGATGGGGCGCTTGCCGGTGGCGTTGGCACGGGACTGGGCCAACCACGCGGGCGGGTTGGCGTCGATAGCGGCAACCTCGGCGGAACTCATGCGTGAGGGAATGCCGTTGCGGGCAGCCATTTCCGGCGGAATATTCAGGGCCTGGGCCACTTGCCGACGGTTGAGCGATGAGTGTGAGGAGAAGTTGTTTGCCATGGTTCTATCAAGAATAGGGCGAAGCGCGCACAGTGGCGATTCCAGAGGGCCAACGGAGGCCAAAAGATGGTCCGCGGACAGCCGCTGAAGCCGCGCGGCGGTGGTGAGAATGGCCACAATCGGGAGCATCGGCATGCAACATTTGGAATAAATTTGCCGAGAATACACCAAATTTCCCTGTCGTCCCCTATGCTGTGGGAAAACATCAGGGAATATAGGGCGCACCTCCCGCATTCTAGGGCTAGTATGGGGCGCTGAAACACCCCGCCATTACCACGAGTACCTCAGGAGTTTGAAAACCGCATGGCAACGGATTACGACGCACCCCGCAACAAGGACGAAGACCACGAGACAGAGTCGCTTCAGGCGCTCCAGGTTCAGCGTGGCGGTGCACAGACGGCACATATTGACGTCGAAGATTCAGACACGGCTGAAGGCATGGATCTGCCCGGCGCCGACCTCTCCAACGAAGAGTTGGTAGTACAGGTCATTCCCGCACAGGATGACGAGTTCACCTGCTCTTCCTGCTTCTTGGTTCGCCACCGCAGCCAGGTCGCCCGCGAAAAGAACGGCATGTTCTTCTGCAAGGACTGCGAAGGCTAAAGTACGCTCGCTATGCAGGGCCTTTGCTGAGGCGCTGTACTTTATGGCGGACTTAGAGGGAAGCTTGGTGCGAATCATGACCGATCGTGTGCAGGAATTGTTGAGGGCCTTCGATGGCCCCAATGCTAACGCCGCCGAGCTGTTGTGCGACAAGCACCCGGCTCAGCGCACCGCTTTTACGGTCATCGATGCCTCCCTTGATTCGGTAGACATCAGCTACGGCGAGCTGCGGGAGAAATCCCTGCGGTTCGCCGCTGCTTTGTCTTCCCTCGGCGTCACCCCCGGCGACCACGTGGCCACCCTCATGAGCAAATCCGCTGAACTGGTCATTGCGCTGCTCGGGATCTGGCGCCTCGGCGCGGTGAATGTTCCGCTGTTCACCGCCTTCGCACATGACGCCATTGACTTCCGGCTGCAGGCCAGTGGTGCCCGCTTGGTGATTTGTGATGCTAACCAGCGCCGCAAGCTGACCCCTCCTGGCGAGACGCCAACCGATGCTTCCCGACCCGTCATTGTGGCCCGCGGGGAAGCTTTTGGCTACGACCATTCTCTGGCCGAGATGGTGGCCGGGACAGGGGCCTACGCTTCTCTGCCCCCGTTGACTGACACCTACGACGCCGGATCCGTCGCCGTGGGTGGGGCCGGGCCTCTGGTGCAGTTGTTCACATCCGGAACCACTGGCTCACCCAAGGGTGTGCCGATTCCGCTGCGGGCTGTGGCCTCCTTTGTGGGCTACCTGGAATTCGGCCTGGATGTCCGTGAGTCCGACGTTTATTGGAACATGGCTGATCCTGGCTGGGCCTACGGGCTCTATTACGCCCTGCTGGCCCCGATGGCAGCCGGGCAACGTTCGCTGCTGCTGACCGCCGGATTCGACGCCACTTTGGTGTGGTCCGTGATGGATAAATTTGCGGTGACGAACTTTGCTGCGGCACCCACGGTGTACCGGTCCTTGCGAGCGGGCTCTGCCCCTGGCCAGGGGCACACCTTGCGCCGGGCATCGAGCGCTGGCGAACCTCTCACCCCGGACGTGATTGAGTGGGGCCGCGATGCCCTAGGTGTTGAGGTCCGCGACCACTACGGCCAGACCGAACACGGCATGGTGGCTGGCAACGCATGGGCTGATGGGCTCCGCGAACCGTTGCGGCCCGGCTCGATGGGGCGCGCGCTGCCAGGGTGGAGCGTTGAGGTGTTGTCCAATGAGGCCGACGCTCCGGCGCCTGACCTTGAATCCGGGCGTGTGGCGATCAAGGTGGCGCAGAGCCCCTTCATGTGGTTCACCTCCTATGTTGATGCGCCAAAGAAAACTGCTGAACGTTACACGGCCGACGGCGTCTGGTACGTCACCGGCGACGCCGGCCGACGCGACTCTGAAGGTTTCATCTACTTCTCCTCGCGCGATGACGACGTCATCATCATGGCTGGCTACCGGATAGGCCCGTTCGACGTGGAATCGGTGCTGGTAACTCACCCGGCCGTCTCTGAATCAGCGGTGATTGGTACGCCGGATGAAATGCGTGGCGAGGTATTGGAAGCGTTTGTGGTGCTCAATGATCCGGAAGCTGCAACAGATGAGTTGGCCGTTGAGCTGCAGCAATTGGTGAAGACCAAATTTGCTGCCCACGCCTACCCGCGGCGCATTCATTTTGTGGCCGAACTTCCCAAAACGCCCAGCGGTAAGGTCCAGCGCTTTGTGTTGCGCAAGGACCGTGCAGCCATGACGGATCAGGGTTAGGGAACGGGACGGGAATGGACAACGGCACAACTGTAGAGTCAACGGCGCAGCAGCAGGCCGCAGCCTCAACGCACCCGGTTGCTGGGGGTCAGGCGGGACGGCGATCCGTGGCCGCGGCTAGGGTCGCGGTAAAGAAGGAACCGGTGGTGGCCGCGGGCTTAGCCACGCTTGGATTTGTCCTGGAAGTAGCCATGCTGGCCGCTTTTGTGTACTGGGGATTCCGGCAAGACAGTCCCTGGCACCTAGTTCTGGGCATTGGCATCCCGGCCGTTTTGGTGGTTGCATGGGGAGTCTTTTTGGCGCCACGCAGCGAACGGCGCCTCAAACCAGCAATTGCGGCCGCAGTTGCCCTAGGGCTATTCTTGCTCGCAGCCGTGGCCCTCTTTGCTGCCGGGGCCACTCTGTGGGGGACTCTGATGGCTGTTTTTTCTGCGGGATATTTTGTTGCCTCACACTATAGGGCCCGGCAAGCTCGCTGAATCTCGGTTCTCCTCTATGCCCTAGCGAATCCTCGGGTGTAAAATCAGCTACTCCCTGCGGGGGCTGCTTTCTCAGAGGGGATGGCCATGAGCGAGGAACCGATCACTCCTGCGGGCACCGGTGATGGCGTAGTGAATGAGCCTCATATTCTTGAACTGCGAATTCATGGTGTCAGAAACACGCCGCCTTGGGACGTCTTGGGCGTTGCCGAAGCCGATGCCATCATGGTGGCCGGTGACAACCTTGGTTCGTTTTGGATTCCTCAAAGACCTGATACCAGCAGTGGTATGCCACCCCAGCATGGCAGCGAGGTGCCGGTCAATGTGCGCCGCGAGGCATATTCGTGGGGAGCCATGGCCAGGTTCGCGCCGGTGCCCGGAGCCAACCTGATGGGTAAGGCTGCTGCTGTTATTCGCAGTGTGGGGTGGCTGATGATGCTTCCCTTCGCTCTGTGCAATGCTGCCTACTGGATGCGCCCGCTGGCCGAGAAGCCCGGTTCAACAGGAGACGGCGCCGAATCAGGGGAGGGACGAGGTTGGCGTGATGCGCATGGCGGTGGATTGGTGCGAATCTTTGGACTTTTTTTGACCCTGCTTCTGGTGGCAACCGCCACGGCCGCAAGTGTAGATCTCCTTGGAAATCAATGCGTGCAAAAAGAGCGAATTTGCTCCACGCTCCCAGGCATTTTCAACGGACTGACAGCTCTTGAACAATTGCAGCGAAACATGATTCTGGCCCTTTTGCCTCTAGTGATGCTGCTGACGATCTATGCTCTTTCAGTTTTGGGACGCGTGCGCTACTCAGCCAATGTGGCCGCACACCAGGAAAACGGCACCTTGCCTTCGGGCACTACGCCTTCTGGCACCACGGCATCGGGCACCACGGCATCGGCCGAGAACTCAACGCCCAGCCGTCCGATTCTTAAAACCGAGGGCTTTTGGTACAGCCCGACCATGCCGCGAGCTACCGAACAGCTTCACCTCGCCGGGGCCGGTGCCTTGATGACCGCCATGCTCGCCTGGGATGCCCTGTATTCTACGGTTTTGGAGTGCCGCGAAATATCTACCTTCTTTGGCCCATTGTGTGGGGCCGGATTCAATCAGGGCACCCCCACCGGGGGCCAAGCCGCAGATGCCGTGTCTGCTTTTTCTGCACGACCCTGGGCCTTGGTAGTCCTGATATTTTCCTTGGCCATTTTGGCCACCGTTACCTGCCGAGTCTTGGTTAGTGTTACTGGCAATGCCGATGTTCACAACCCAAAGATCTCAGGCTCCAGTGGGACGAGAAGCGTCGAGCTAATGTGGGCTGTGACATTGCTGTCTGGGGCAGCGGCACTCGGCGTGGTGAACGGCATATTGATGTGGATCGATCCTAAAAATACCGCGACTGTGCCGAGCTCTGTAGCGGTGGCGCCACAGTTTTTGGGTGTTGTCTGGACGCCGAGCCTCTTGATACTGGTGATGCTCGGTTTATCTATTGCCGGCCTCGGGTGGCGGCGCGGGGCAGGAAGTATTCTGTCGCTTTTGATCTTTGGGGGAGCTGTTGCAGGCTTTATCGGTGGACGAGCGATGTTGACACCACAGACACCTTCGGACGATGACTACCTTGGCTGGGTCCTATATAGCGCTTCAGCAGGACTGCTGATCTGCTTAGCCGTTCATGTTCTCCGGAAACGGCGTGAGGTATCAATTCCCAACGAAGGTTGGCAAGGCATGGGCCCGGGAGTCATCATGATTCTTGCCTTGGGTTTTGCCCTAGGGCTGAGCAGTGCCCTGGTGGTGGGGACTGCCAACTTCCTGAGCGGAAATCTCTCCCTGGCAGGCGGGACCGGAAAGCCCGCCGACTGGCGGGCAGTCAACGGGGCGGACTTGCCAGAGGCATTGGTTGCCCCCACGGTGAAGGAGGTCCCCATCTATGACCACTTCGGCCTCGCCATACTCTTCACCGTGACGGTGGTGGGTGCAGTACTGGGTTGTGCCGTGTTGCGGCAGATATGGCGGAAACCAGTTGTGCTCAGTACCCCAACGCCAAACTCGATGCCCATAGCAGGCGTCTCGGCCAACGACTATGAGGATGGCCGCCCGGCCGCTTTACGTTCTCCACTGGGCAATGTGACTCATCTGGTATTGAAAGGTCGACGGAATGCGGGGCTGCTCCACCGTGTTGAGCCAGCTCTTGGCTGGCTTGCCGGAACATTCTTGTTGGCTCTGGTGGGCTCACTGGCGTGGAGTTTCCTTGGAGCGTACCAACCGCAAGCCAGCTCCGAGGCTGTCCTCTTTTGGACGCAACGGGTGCCAGCCACGACCCTAGGACTTCTAGCCATTTTATTGGTGGGTGGATTTGCTGTGGGTGCCACGTCCACGACGATACGGCCTCTTGGGTTGTTATGGGACCTGATGAGTTTTCTGCCCAACGCCGCACATCCCTTTGGCCCGCCCTGCTATGCCGAGCGTGTGGTCCCTGAATTATCTGCCAGGATCGATGATTGGCTTGATGCTCCGCCTATTGGAGTCGCAGCACGCAACGTGGTCATCTCCGCCCATAGCCTGGGCGCGGTGTTGATAGTAGCGTGTTTGTTTGCCCGTGCGGCAGAAGGGAAGGATTCACAAAGAATTGGGCTGTTGACCTACGGCTGCCAGCTCAGAGCCTACTTTGGCAGGTTCTTCCCAGAACTTTTCGGTCCTGAGGTATTGGGGACCGCAGGGAGTTTTGGCTCCTCACTGTGCTCCGTAGACCCGTGGAACAAGCAGTTGAACAAGGACTTTTCCGAACCTTCGCCAGAGTCTTCAATGAAGCCGCAGCTGGGTGTGGCCGATGATGCTTGGACGCTAGCTCAAATCCTCGGGAAATCGGAAAGTGGCGTACCCCGGTGGATTAACCTGTGGCGCCGCACCGATTATCTGGGCTTCCCGATAAATTCCTACAAGCAAAATGACATCGACCGCGGGGCCGATGAACTAGACACATCGTCGTACCTCCTCAAACTTGCCACCCACAGCGACTATCCCGCCAGCCGTGCCTATCCGGCGGCAATGACTGAACTGCTGGCAAGAATGAACGAACCCACAACCCACGGCGAAACGTGAGAGACGTGAAAGAAGTAACTGCGCTTTAGTGCTTTGAATGGGGGCTCATGAGGGAGCCGCCGGTGAGATCCTGTACTGAACATTCGCTATGGCTTCCTACCGAGGCCAACCAGAGCGAGGCGGCGACCTCATCGCCCAAAGTCTTGGGACCGGCGTCGTACGTTGAGCTCTCAAGACGTACCTGCAGCCCGGCACCGAAGCGCGGCCGGCCCAATACCGTCAGCTGGGTGTCCAAGCCAATACCCAACGACTCCAGGTGACGCAACAGCTCCGGATCGTGGTCACTGATGCGGCTGATGCGCCCGGTGTGACCGGGATCCAGCTCATCGAGCCGGTGGGACGGGGCCATGGTGATCCGGCCCTGAGAGTCGGGAATAGGGTCCCCGTGGGGGTCGCGCACCGGGTGGCCAAGTTTGGCGCTCATGCGCTCGATGAAGTGCTCCGAGACGGCGTGCTCCAACTGCTCCGCTTCGTCATGAACCTCATCCCAGGTGTAGTCCAGCTCCTGCACCAGGTAGGTCTCCAAGAGCCGGTGCCGGCGCACCATGGCCAAGGCCAAAGCTAGGCCCGCAGGAGTCAGATGGATGGGGCTGTAGGGCTGGTGGTCCACCAAACCCTGATCCTTGAGCTTGCGCACCATTTCCGAGACCGAGGAGTTGGCCACGCCGAGCCTGGTAGCCAGCACCGAGGACGTGATGGGCTTATCTTGCCATTCGGTGTAGGCATAGATGACCTTGACGTAGTCTTCGATGCTGGAAGAAGTGGCAGTTGTTTTCACGTCCTCAACACTACCTGTTAGGTCTGGCCGGTGAACGTCAGCCATAGCAGCACTACGTTCAGGGCGACGATGAGGACCACGCTCAGCAGCGCCGTCAACCGCAGCGGGAGACCGTCGCGATGGACGCCCATGAGGTCCTTATTGGCGGTCAGTCGCAGGAGGGGGATGAGCGCGAACGGGATGCCGAAACTAAGCACGATCTGGCTCACGATCAACGCCCAAGTGGGGTCAACACCCACCGAGAGCAAGATGATGGCCGGAATCAAGCCCACCATGCGCCGGATTTGCAAGGGTATCCGAACCTTCAGTAGTCCGCCCATGATGGCGGATCCGGCATAGGCTCCCACCGATGTGGAGGCCAGCCCTGAGGCTAGTAGTCCTACGGCAAATACGACGCCGATCACCGGACCTAAGCTGTCCACAATTGCCGCGTGGGCACCTTCGATGCTGTCGGTTCCAGAAACTCCACTCAGCGTTGAGGCTGCCAGTAGAAGCATGCCGATGTTGACTGCTCCTGCCAAGATTAAGGCCAACACCACATCTATGCGTGTGGCCTTGATGATGCGCTTGAGTTTTTCGGGGGTGTTGCGTGCGTCGGGGTGGCGGTCCCTGGCCAGCTGTGAGTGGAGGTAGATGGCGTGCGGCATGACGGTGGCACCGAGCATGCCGGCGGCCAGCAGGACGCTGTTGGCGCCGTCGAACCGCGGGATCAGGCCGCCAGCGATGCCAGCTGGATCCGGCGGGCTGAGCACGAGCCCGGCCAGGAATCCGATGGTGATAATGACCAGAAAGAAGATGATGACGGTTTCAAAGTGCCGCTGTCCTCGCCGGTTCTGAACGGTCAATAGGGCCATGGAGGCGATGCCCACGATCAGTCCGCCGATCGGCAGAGGTATCTGAAACAGCAAGTACAGGGCTATGGCGCCGCCCACCACTTCGGCGAGGTCGGTCGCCATGGCTACGAGCTCGGCCTGTACCCAGTAGAGCCGGCGCGGGGTGGTTTTGTAGCGTTCGCCGAGATGCTGCGGGAGCGATTTACCCGTCACTACGCCGAGCTTGGCGGATTGATACTGGATCAACATGGCCATGATGTTGGCTGCGACCAGCACCCACACCAGCAGATAGCCGTAACTGGCGCCGGAGGTGAGATTGGCGGCTACGTTGCCGGGATCCACGTAGGCGATGGCCGCTACGAAGGCAGGCCCCAGTAGCAACAACAGGCCACCGCGAGGTCTACGTTGGGCCTTGGTCTTGGCGGTGTCGAGCAAATCGGTACCTTTCGATACGCCTACGTTACATATTTAGGCATACCGAAATCATAGGGTGCGTGGTTGGCGTTGTCGAGTGGGTGTGAGTATTGATTCCTTGCTCTACTATGGCGGCGTTGCTTGTTTATCTAGCGCTTCTTGACTCTCTAGAGCTTCTTGGCGCGCCACGTTTGGGACGTGTACGGCAGTTCCATAGTCTCGCCGGGAGTGTGGCCCAAATGCTCGAAGAGATACCAGCTCAGATTGTTCATGACATTGGCCCGGATCTGCTCATTTGCTGTGAGGTAGTAGCTGCGCGACTTGGCTAGCTCCATGATCCCTTCTGGCGTTAGCTGCTGCGCCCACTGGGCCTGATGCGGTTCCACTGCCGTGAATTCCGGCCCGACGGTGGGCCGAAAATCCGGTTTGTGAACGTCACCGGCATGCATGATCCGTGCCAGACGGTGAACCCAGGGAAGTCCGATGTCGAGCTGGTTCCAGACCAGTCCAAGTATGCCGCCGGGCCGCAGGACCCGAGCGATCTCGGTGCTCGCGGCGAGCGGATCGCACCAGTGCCAGGCTTGGGCAACCACAGCTAGATCCTTAGACCCATCCGGCAGCTCGATATTTTCTGCAGTGCCTACCATGGTGGTGACCTGAGGCAATTCCGCGAGCAGTTGGTTCAGCATGTCGGCGGAAGGGTCTACAGCGGTGATCTTCCATGGGTGCGCAGCCAAAAGCTGCGTGTACTTGCCGGTGCCGGCCCCAATGTCCACGGCGTCCTGAATGGGGCGGGGGCTCAATGCTGTGAGCCAGTCCAGTGACTCGCCCGGGTAGCCTGGGCGAACCTTGTGGTAGTGATCCCCGCCTTCGAGGAAAGCCGTGGCCATCTGCTGGCGCCGCTGCGCGTCAAAGACCGGACCGCCGGTGCCTGCCATGGTGCTCCTGAATGTTGTCCCGATAATGCGGTTCAACTTTACCGTCCCCGAGGTAGCAGCCCTGACGTTGCCTCTGACGTTGCCTCAGTCGTTGCCTCTGTCGTTGCCGGGCGCATCTAGGGAGCCCTAGTTGTTCTCTTTGAGGGAGTTAGGCATGACCTTCAGCGTGGGGAGAAATCTCCCGAGCAGTTGCTGTAAACGGATCTCGCTTTTGGGTCCCATCTAGCGACGGTCACTACTTTCTAAGACGCTCACCACGCGGAAGTAAAAATTGAGAGAGCGCTCTCTTGACATCTGTGATTGGCGTCACCTAAGCTCATGGATATTCAAGAGAGCGCTCTCACAAACTATTCGTGAGAGTGGAACACAGACAAAGGAGTACTCATGAAATTCTCACGAACTAAGAAAATCACCGCGATTCTTGGGGTGGCGTCCCTAGCCTTCGCCGTTGCTGGCTGTGGCGGAGATGGTGGCGGCGGAGGGAACGAAGCCGCCAGCTCTGAAAATCCCGTCACCTTGACCGTCACCACATTCGGCCAATTCGGTTACGACGATCTGTATGCCGAGTACGAGAAGCAGAACCCCGGCGTGACCGTCAAGGCCAACAATATCGATGGCAGCGCCAATGCCCGTGTCGATGCGTTCACGAAGCTTGCAGCGGGATCAGGTCTGAGCGATGTAGTGGCTGTCGAAGAGGGCTGGCTCGGTTCGATCATGGAGGTCTCAGATAAGTTCGTGGATCTCAACGAGTACGGTGCCGCGGACATCAAAGACAACTGGGTCGACTGGAAGTTCAAGCAGGGAACTGACCCCGACGGCCGTGTGATTGGCTACGGCACCGACATCGGCCCCCAAGCGCTGTGCTTCAACAGTAAACTCTTCAAAGCAGCCGGCATGCCGACCGACCGTGAGGAAGTAGCGAAGCTCTTCGGCGGCGACGACGCCTCGTGGGAGACCTACTTCGACCTGGGACGCAAGTACAACAAGGCCACAGGCAAGGCGTGGTACGACCAGTCGGCATTTGTGTGGAACTCGATGGTGAACCAGATGGACGAAGGCTACTACACGGCCGACGGCAAGCTGAACATCGAAGGCAACGAAGCGATGCGGGCCCAGTTCAACCTTCTCGCCAGCGGCACCGCCGATGGCCTGTCAGCGAACCAGAAGCAGTTCGACTGGGGCAAGGGCAAGGCATTCGTTGACGGCTCCTTCGCAGTGCATGTCTGCCCCGCATGGATGCTTGGCACCATTAAGGAACAGCTGGAGTCCGCCGGTGGCGGCACCGAGACCGGCTGGGATGTAGCCGACGTCTTCCCCGGTGGCGCCTCTAACTGGGGAGGGGCATTCCTGTCCGTACCCGAGAGCTCCGAGCACCCTGCCGAGGCCGCAAAGCTGGCAGCGTGGTTGACCGCTCCTGAGCAGATGGTCAAGCAGTCCGCCGCCGCGAACAACTTCCCGAGCACACTGGACGCACAAGCCAAGATCGTTGAGGCAGCCGTTCCCAACGAGCTCTTCAACGATGCTCCGTACGGTGCTATCTTCGCGTCTCGAGCTGAAGGTGTTGTGGCCCAATTCAAGGGCCCGAAGGATTCGGTGATCCAGGAGAACGTGTTTGCACCGGCTCTGAAAATCTTGGATACGAAGTCCGGGAGTGCCGACGAAGCGTGGGACGAGGCCATTACCCTCCTCAACGACCTCGTTGTGAACAACTAGCCACACTGGCCGCGGGGCCTCCGGGACAACCGGAGGCCCCCTCTTTGAGTCTGGAACCGTCATGACCACGACATTGAACCGCCCGTCTACCAACAGCTCTGCTGACAGCAAATCAACACCGACTTTCCGTCAGCGCCTCAACGTTTTAGATGTAAAGGCGTCTCCCTACCTTTACATCGCACCTTTCTTCATTCTCTTCGCGGTCGTGGGTCTGTTTCCTCTCGGCTACACGTTTTTCGTCTCGCTCTTCGACTGGCACCTGTTGAAGGGGCAGGGCGAATTCGTCGGTCTGCAGAATTTTAAAGAAGTGCTCCAAGACCGTTTCTTCTGGAACTCACTCTTCAACACAATGAGCATTTTCCTGCTGTCGACAATCCCGCAAATCGCTGTAGCCTTGCTCATCGCTGCCGTTCTGGATCAGAACCTGCGGGCCAAGACGTTCTGGCGTATGAGCATCCTGCTCCCATACATCGTCACACCTGTGGCCGTCGCGCTGATCTTCGCGAACATGTTTGGTGAGCAGTACGGACTCATCAACAACATCCTGGAAAGCCTCGGGATCGATCGCATCATGTGGATGGATGAAACACTGCCGAGCCACATCGCGATCGCCACGATGGTCAACTGGCGCTGGACCGGCTACAACGCACTGATCCTCCTAGCCGCCATGCAGGCCGTACCCCGCGACATCTACGAATCCTCGGCCATCGACGGGGCAGGACCGTTCCGCCGTTTTTTCAGCATCACCCTGCCCAGTATCCGACCCACCATGATCTTTGTGGTCATCACCGCCACGATCGGCGGGCTGCAAATCTTCACAGAACCCAAGCTCTACGATCCGCGGACGGCAGGCGGAACCGGCAAGCAATTCCAGACCACCGTCCTGTACCTCTGGGAAATGGCGTTTCAGCGCAGCAACTTTGGCAAAGCGGCCACCATCGCCTGGCTGTTGTTCCTCATCATCATCTTGTTCGGTCTCTTGAACTACCTGATCTCACGGAAGATCGCCACCACAGGTGACGGGCCAGGACGGGGCAAAAGTGCCAGAAGCCTCCGTCGCAAGCGCTCCACGGCACCCGCCGTTTTGCTCCCCAGCGTCGGCGCTCAGCCCCCGGCACCATCTGCTACGACTCCGGCAGCCGAGCCCGCCGGGGAGACGGCCGGAACACCAACAGACACCACCCCGAGGAATGGACAATGACTGCTATAAACACCAAGCCCCGGCCGGCGCAAGTCCCGAATGCTAGGCCCCAGACCATGCGGAGGAGACTGTTCGGCAACGGACGGCGCCCCGGGTTTCTGACCTACGGGCTGCTGATGGCGTTTTTCCTGGCATCCGCCTATCCGCTCTGGTGGTCCGTGGTCATTGGCAGCCGGTCCAATGAAGCGCTCGGGGAGACGTGGCCACCGCTGTTTCCAGGAGGGAACTTCTGGACGAACGTTGGCGAGGTCTTCGACACCGTCCCCTTCTGGCTGGCCCTTGGCAACAGCGTGCTGATCTCCGGCATCATCACCGTCTCGGTGGTTACCTTCTCAACCCTGGCAGGTTATTCATTCGCCAAGCTGCGTTTCCGCGGTCGCAATGGTCTGATGGTCGCCGTCGTCGCCACCATGGCCATCCCGACACAGCTGGGCATCATCCCACTGTTCATGCTCATGCGTACGCTGGGCTGGACAGGCGAGATCGGCGCCGTCATCATCCCCACGCTCGTGACCGCATTCGGCGTGTTCTTCATGCGGCAGTACCTCGTGGACGTCATCCCCGATGAACTGATCGAATCAGCACGCATGGACGGCGCGTCCATGATCTCCACCTTCTGGCACGTAGCGCTACCCGCAGCACGGCCCGCCATGGCCATCCTAGGGTTGTTCACCTTCATGACAGCGTGGACGGACTTCCTCTGGCCCCTCTTAGTGCTCGACGCCGGTAACCCCACCCTGCAGACGGCGCTGAGTCAGCTGCAGTCAGCACGCTACGTGGACTACTCGATTGTCCTCGCCGGCGCCGTACTGGCCACCCTCCCGCTCTTGGTGATCTTCGCCGTAGCGGGACGTCAACTTATATCAGGAATCATGCAAGGAGCTGTGAAGGGCTAATGCCATTCGATCAAAAACCTAACCTCATTCTCACCCCGTCCACCAGGAGCTGGCCCGAAGGCTTCATCTGGGGCTCGGCCACAGCGGCCGCGCAGGTGGAAGGAGCCAGCCATGAGGGCGGTAAGGAAGACTCCGTGTGGGACGCCTTCGCACGCGTGCCAGGTGCCATTGCCCACGGCGACACACTCGTAGATGCCGTGCAGCACTATCACCGGATGCCCCAAGACGTGGCGATCATGAAGGATCTGGGTCTGGACTCCTACCGCTTCTCGACGAGTTGGTCGCGTGTGCGGCCCGGAGATAAGGGACCGAACACAGAGGGCTTGGACTTCTACTCGCGGCTTGTGGACGAACTCCTCGGTGCTGGCATACTGCCGTGGCTGACCCTCTACCACTGGGACCTGCCACAGGCTCTTGAGGAAAAGGGCGGCTGGGCGAATCGCGACACCGCCTACCGTTTCGTGGACTACGCCAACGACGTTTATTCAGCTCTCGGTGATCGTGTTCAGCACTGGACCACCTTCAACGAACCATTCTGCTCCTCGCTTTTGGGTTACGCGGCTGGTGTGCATGCTCCCGGTAGGCAAGAGCCGGATGCGGCCGTCGCCGCGATCCACCACCAGCACCTAGCTCACGGACTAGTTGTCAATGAGCTCCGTGCCCGCGGCGCCCAACAGTTAGGAATCACGCTCAACCTCAGCAACTCGATCCCGCGTGACGCGCAAGATCCGATCGACCTTGACGCCGCTCGCCGGTTCGACTCGCTGCAGAACCGGATCTTCCTCGACCCGATCCTGCGGGGTGCTTACCCCGAGGACACCTTGGCTGACCTTGAGCAGTTCGGCATCCGCAATGTCATCCAACCCGGGGATTTGGAGATCATCAGCGCCCCCATCGACTTCCTCGGCGTCAACCATTACCACGATGACCTCATCAGCGGTCATCCTCTCAATGAGGGCGGCGACGGCCACTCGGGCGGCGCAACCCGTCCGACGTCGTCGTGCTGGATCGGTTCGGAAGATATTTCCTTCCCCAGCCGTGACCTGCCGCGTACGGCCATGAACTGGGAGGTCAATCCGGATGGCCTGCGGAAACTCTTGGTCCGGCTCGGTGAGGAGTACCCCTCGCTCCCGCCGCTGTATATCACAGAGAACGGCGCTGCCTACGAGGACATCGTCAGCAGCGATGGCGCGATTCACGACGTAGAGCGCACCCAGTTCATCCTCGACCACATTGCCTCGGTCGGGGACGCTATCGAACAGGGAGCGGATGTACGTGGCTACTTTGTGTGGTCGCTGCTGGACAATTTTGAATGGTCATGGGGCTACGGCAAACGTTTTGGCGTGGTTCGCGTGGACTATGACACCTTTGAGCGGAGGGTGAAGGACAGCGGTTTGGCTTATGCTCAAGTCATTGCCGCGGCGAAGACCGTCAACTACGCCGCTGCCAACGCCTAGAGTAAGCCCTAGAACACACTTTTCGACATTCCGGAGATCACCATGATGCAAGACGCCCGCGGGCCCCGACCCATCGCCACCCTTGAGATGGTTGCTGAATTGTCTGGGGTCTCGCGGGCCACTGTTTCCCGCGTCGTTAACGGCAGCACCAGCGTGAAGCCGGAACTGGTGGAAGTGGTGAGGAAGGCAATTAACACCCTTGACTACACGCCCAATCGGGCCGCCCGGTCCCTCGTTAATCGCCGTGCGAATGCCGTGACATTGATCGTGCCGGAGTCCACGACGAAAGTGTTCGCAGATCCCTTCTTCGCTTCGGTAGTGCAAGGCATAGCCACCTATTTAGCCACGACCGATTACACGCTCAATATGGTCATCTCCTCGGAATCAACGCCGGAGAAGACTCGCAGTTTCCTCTTAGGCGGCAATGTGGACGGCATCTTGGTGGTGTCCCACCACAGCGGCGACAGCACGTGGACGCAACTTCTAGGATCGCTCCCCATGGTGTTTGCCGGACGGCCCCTGGTCGGAGGAGAGGAAAGTTATTATGTGGAGGCCGACAACGAGGAGGCGGCGTACAACATCAGCCGGCTGCTGACTGAGCGTGGCAGAAAGCATATAGCCACCATCGCCGGGCCGCAGGACATGCCCCCGGGAGTGGACCGGCTTGCCGGATGGCTCGCGGCCATGCAGGATGCCGGGCTGAGCAAAGACCTCCAGGAGCTTGGCGACTTTTCCCTGCTTTCGGGTGTCAATGCCATGAACCGGTTGCTGGATCGCGGTGTGCCTATTGACGCGGTTTTCGCAGCCAACGACCAAATGGCGGCTGGAGCCTACTCCGCCATTAAGGGCCGGGGACTACGTATACCTGAGGACATTGCCGTTGCCGGCTTTGATGATGATTCCTTCGCCACATCCGTCACTCCTGCTCTGACCACAGTGCACCATCCGATCGAGGAACTCGGCGAGAAAATGGCCCAGACCCTCGTGAAGCTCATTGAGGGCAAACCCACTGAACGCGTGACCCAGATATACACATCACTTGTGGTTCGCGATTCCGTCTGATTCTTTTATCCACCGTCGCGCTCGAAAGATACCTTATGCTTACAATTCCTGCCAGTGACGTTTCCCCGTCCACAGCGACAGGCCGTCCTATCCGATGGGGAGTGATTGCCACAGGTTCGATTGCCCAGCGTGTGGTGCAGGACCTTGCACTCTTGGAGGACGCCATTTTGCATGCCGTCAGCTCCCGGTCTGAAACGTCCGCCCGCAATTTCGCCCAAGCCCATGGATTCTTAACGTCCTATTGGGACTCCGAGGAAGCCTCGGGCTTAGAGCAGCTGCTGGCTGACCCGGCGGTGGAGATCGTCTATATTGCCACTCCACATGTGCAGCATCACGCGGTAGCGCTCGCAGCTCTCAACGCCGGCAAGCATGTCCTCTGCGAGAAGCCCCTCACCATGGATGCGGCGCAGGCTCGGGAGCTTGCGGATCTGGCACGGGACCGCGGGTTGTTTCTCATGGAAGCTGTGTGGACACGGTTTCTCCCCAGCTTCCGCCGCGCCGTGGACATAGTGCGCGGGGGTGAAATCGGGCAGCCACGCTGGGCCCAGGCTGATTTGGGATTCGCGCCCGCCTATGACCCCACGTCCCGAATGTGGGATCCGGCCGCCGGTGGGGGAGCGTTACTGGACTTGGCGGTATACCCGCTGACCTGGGCTCTGGGCATGCTTGGCGAAGCCAACAGTATTCATGCCAGCGGCACCCTCACCCCCAACGGTGTGGATCTGCACAATGCACTCTCCCTGACCTACGACGGCGGCGGGCACGCGCACATCATCACCTCCATCGGAAGTGAATGCCCAAGCATCGTTACAGTTGGCGGCACAGAAGGCTGGTTACAGTCCTCCGGTCCTCTGTTCAATCCGGCTGAGCTCATTGTCCAGCCCCGTCAGGGCACACTACGCAAGGAAACCTTTGAAGTTGTTGGGAACGGCTTTAGCTACGAACTTCGTGAAGTGAGCCGCTGCCTGCAGGCCGGACTGCTTGAAAGCCCTTTCATGACTGTCCAAGAATCCGTGGACATGATGGGGTTGTTGGATGAGGCGCGCCTGCAAATGAACGTGCGCTATCCCAGTGACACCTTGGCTGCGCTAGCGTCTGGTGTGAGGGAGCTGGGTCAGTCCGTTGTGCAAGGGGCTGCCCCCGCTGTACCTGGGGTATTCGGAGCCCACTGCGGGTAGCTGCGATCATCGCTCGCCGGGACCCAGCGCCCGGCATCCACCACGTAATCCCAGCCCAGGCCCTCGCGCAACAACGCCGCCACTCCAGCGATCAATCGCCGGGAATCCTCAAGCCGGGAACCCACTCCAAAGCTGGCGCGTAGCGAACCGGCCGGCAAGCCCAGACGGTTCAGCAATGGGTGGGCACAGAATTTTCCGTCACGGACCCCAACGCCATGCTCGGCGGAGAGATAAGCGGCGACCAGTCCGGCGTCGTACCCGGTAACCGAGAAATTGACGACGCCGATGCTCCCGCACTCCGGGTGCGTGTGCGCGTCCTGGAACAGCGAGTGGACCGTGACGCCGTCGATCTCGTTGAGCCCTGCCACCAGATGGGTGCGCAGGCTCTGCTCGTGATGGTGCCAGTCATCGGGGTCCAAAGCGGACAGTACCGAGGCCGCTTTGGCGAGGGTTGCAGCGCCCAGCACGTTGGGAGTGCCGCCTTCGTGGCGGGCCGGGCCTTGCGCCCAAATGATCGATTCGAGCCGGACATCCTTCACAGCCCCGCCGCCAGCGAGGTGCGGGTGGCCAGCGTCGAGCCAATCAGGGCGACCCACCAGAACGCCCGCGCCGAAGGGGGCGTACAACTTGTGACCGGAGAAGGCCACGTAGTCAATTCCGGTATCGGCCAGGTTAATGCGGCGGTGTGGAGCCAGCTGGGCGGCATCAACCACGATCCGGGCACCATATTGGTGCGCAAGAGTGGCCAGTTCCGCGATGGGGAGCACCTCACCGGTGACATTGGAGGCGCCGGTGACAGCTAGGAGCAGCACGTTTCCGGCGCGGAGCTGCGTTTCCACGCGGGCCAGAGTGGATGCGATGGAACTGGCGGCCACTACGGAACGGTGGGGGAGTGCCTGCCAGGGCAGCAGGTTGGCGTGGTGTTCAATGTCCAGATACAGCACCTCGCCGTGGACGTTGGAACGGCCCTCGGCGTAGCCGCGCCGCTTCAGGAGCGATTCCACGCAGCCAGCCAAAAGGTTCAGCGAATCGGTGGTGTTGCGGGTGAAAATGACGGTGTCATCCGCCCGGGCGCCAACAAACTGGGCCACGATTTTGCGGGCATTTTCATACACCGAGGTGCTCACTTGCGAGGCGAAGCCGGCCCCGCGGTGAACGCTCGCGTAATACGGCAAAACCTCGTTCAGATGCACTGCCACTTCTTCAACGGCCGGGGCCGACGCTGCGTAGTCAAGGTTTGCGTACCGCACCTGCCCGCCCTGGATTAGCGGAGCGGCCAGGTCCTGACCCACCACGGGTAACAGGGGCGCGTCGGCAAGTTGGATGTGGTCCAAGACGGCAGAGCTCATGAGAAATTCCTTTTACACCTTGGGACCTTTTGGGGGTGCCAAGAAGTCCGCGCTTGCCAGAGCCGAACGGCTTTGGCCAGGTCGTCACCCGGGGCACCCCGCCGCGAAAGGAGGGTTGCCGGCCAGCAAACCGGGGTTTAGCGCTGGCACTCGTGACCTATGCCCCAAAGAGTAGCCCAAGATTTTTACTGGTGCATCTATTACGTTTCGTTTCTCTTAGCTTGGCTACCACGGCGGCAGGGGAGAAAAAGAACGACGGCGGGAGGCCGCCGTCGTTCTTAACTCATCTGTGCTTCTTGCTGGGAAGGGGTGGGGACTAACCCAGCAGGTCATCCCAATTCGGGTTCAGACGCCGCAGAACTTCCGTGTGCAAGATGGAATTGGTGGCCAATGCGTTGCCGCCGAAGGGGCCTTCGGCGCCTTCGAGTGAGGTGAAGCGGCCGCCGGCTTCCTGCACGATCGGGACCAGAGCCGCCATGTCGTAAAGGTTTAATTCGGGTTCGCAGGCAATGTCGACGCTGCCCTCGGCAACCATGCAGTACGACCAGAAATCGCCGTAGGCCCGAGTGCGCCAGACATCGTCGGTGAGGGAGATGAACTCGTCGCGGTTGCCGCGCTCCTTCCAGCCGGTGAGCGATGAATAGGATAGCGAGGCGTCTTTGAGCTCGGCGACATTGGAGACGCGGATGCGGGTGGCTGCTGCGAGGGATTTGCCCATGTACGCGCCTGTTCCCTGTGCCGCCCACCAACGTTTGCCCAGGGCAGGTGCGCTGACTAGCCCAACGACGGGAACGCCGTCGTCCACCAGTGCGATTAGCGTGGCCCAAACAGGAACGCCACGGACAAAGTTCTTGGTCCCGTCGATGGGGTCGATGATCCAGCGGCGCGAACCGTGGCCACTGCTGCCGAACTCCTCGCCCAGCACGGCATCACGCGGGCGGACCCGGGACAGCTGGCCACGAATAGACTCCTCGGCGGCCTTGTCGGCATCGGTGACAGGGGTCAGGTCCGGCTTGGTCTCAATGGCCAAATCCAGCGCCTTGAAGCGGGACATGGTCAGGGAATCCACGCTGTCTGCCAGCACGTGGGCCAGGCGGAGGTCATCGTTGTACGTCTGGGGTGGGGTCATCATACGTTTACGCTATCGCGGTTTAGTTCTAATCCCTGCCATGACGCCACTTTCAGGGACGTATACGCACCACTGGACTCCAGTGGCGCGTATAGCCACCGGCGCCCTGCACGCATACGCACCACTCGAGGTGAGTGGTGCGTCTAGGTGCTCATACGCACCACTTGGCCTCAGTGGTGCGTATGAGTGCGGAGCGGGCGTGCAGAGGGGGTGAATCAGGCCAGGTTAATCAAGCCAAACCGCCAGGATGCGGGATTACCGGGTCCTACTCGATGATGCCCAGTTCCTTCTCGGCGGCCCGGCCTTCGGTGCGGTCGCTGGTGCCCAGGAGGCGGCGCAACGAGGCAAGCCGAGCCGGTCCGGATGCACCAGCGTGCCCGGCGGCAACGTAAGTGTCTACACCGCAGTTGACCGCGGCAGTGTCGTGCTTGCAGCCGCGTTCGCAATCATCGGTGCCGGGCTGCAGATCGGGGAAGGCCTGCAAGATCCTGTCGGGATCAACGTGGGCCAGACCGAAGGAGCGGATACCGGGGGTGTCAATGATCCACGAGCCGGGCTGGGAATCCTGCAGCTTCAGTGCCAGTGCCGAGGAGGAGGTGTGGCGTCCCCGGCCGGTGACGGCATTGACGCCGCCCGTGGCACGCTGCGATCCGGTCAGGGCGTTGACCATGGTGGACTTGCCCACTCCGGAGTGGCCCACTAGAACGCTGACCTTGCCGTCCAAATAGCCATGGAGCTGTTCTACGGCGCCGCCGGCCAAGAGGGCTGAATCGCCGTCATCACTGCGGGCGTCGATACCGGAGGCGCCATCTGCAGCAGTTCGGCTGATGATGACTGTCATGTCCAGGTGTTCGTAGTTGGCCAGCAGTTCGGTCGGGTCCTTGATGTCGGTCTTGGTGATCAACAACAGTGGCGCGATGCCGGAATCGTAAGCGGCCACGAGCGCGCGGTCGATGAAGCCGGTGCGCGGTTCCGGGTTGGCGGCGGCCACCACAATAACCAATTGGTCTGCGTTGGCTACGACGGCCCGCTCCACGGGATCGGTGTCATCGGCGCTGCGCCGCAACAAGGTGCGGCGTTCTTCCACCCTGACCAGCCGGGCCAGAGAATCAGGGTTGCCGGTGGTATCGCCCACGAGCGCCACGAAGTCTCCAGCAACCACTGGATTGCGGCGTAATTCCCTAGCCCGAGCCGCAATGAGGATGCGCTGCGTGGGTTGGTCCTCATCCACGATTGCCGTGTAGCGGCCGCGGTCCACCGTGATGATCCGACCAATGACGGCATCATCATGGGCGGGCCTATCTTTGGTGCGCGGACGGCTGCCCTTCTTGTTCGCCCGGACGCGGACATCGGATTCGTCCCAGTTGCTGTAATCCCTTGCCATGTTCTATGCCTCGGTTTCAGCCGCCGCAAGGTGCGCGATGCTGGCTGATGGTTCGGCTGTTTGGGCCACCATCGCCGCCCACATCGCCGGAAAATCGGGCATGGTTTTGGCTGTGGTGCCAATGTTTTCCACTTCAATACCTTCTACTGCCAGGCCAATGATGGCGCCGGCTGTGGCCATCCGGTGGTCGTGGTAACTGTGGAACACGCCAGCGCGCAGGGGAGCGGGGTTAATGATGAGGCCGTCTTCTGTTTCCTCAGCGTTGCCGCCCAAAGCGTTGATCTCGGCAACTAGGGCAGCGAGACGGTCGGTCTCATGCCCGCGCAGGTGTGCGATGCCACGAAGGCGCGACGGCGTTGACGCCAGTGCGCAGAGAGCCGCCGTGGAGGGTGCCAGCTCAGAGGTGTCGGAAATATCCACGCCACGGATCTCAGCGCCGCCGGTCACCGTCAGCACGCCGTCCTCGAGAGTCACGGTGGCGCCGAACTGGGGAAGAATTTCACGCCACTTATCACCCACCTGAGTGGTTTTGGTGGGCCAGTTAGGGATACGCACAGTACCCCGGGTGGCCAATGCGGCCGCCAAGAACGGTCCAGCATTGGACAGATCCTGCTCAAGGGAAACATCAAAACCAGCAAGAATAGCGGGCTCTACGATCCAATGATTGGGGGTGGAATCGTCCACGGAAACGCCCATAGAGCGCAGGATTTCAACGGTCATGGAAATGTGGTCCACGCTGGGAACCGAGTCACCAATATGCTCCAGGTGCAGTGCTGCGTTTAAACGCGGGGCCACTAGCAGCATGGCAGAAATGAACTGCGAGGAACCTCCGGCATCAATCTGGACATGCCCACCATTAACAACGCCGGTGCCGTGGACGGTGAACGGCAAGAAGCCATCCTCACCGTCCTCGACCCGTACCCCGAGCCCTGCCAACCCGGCCACAATGGGAGCCATGGGACGCACCAAAGCTGCCGGGTCGCCGTCGAACTTTACAGCGCCGGACACCAAGGCCGCCAGCGGCGGAACAAAGCGCATGACCGTGCCAGCCAGCCCGCAGTCCACCACGATGCCGCCGTTGGGCGCGGTGAAATCGGCGGGGATGGGGGTGACCACCAAATCCGGAACGTCCCCGCTGCCGGGAACCTCAGTGATGCCAGCGCCCAAGGCACGCAAGGCGCCGATCATCAGATCGGAGTCACGCGACTGCAGCGGTGCGCGGAGGCGAGATTCACCCTTGGCGATGGCGGCTAGAACAAGATACCTGTTGGTCAGCGATTTGGAGGCCGGAATGGTGACGGTGGCGTCCAGGGGTGTTGCGCTAAACGGTGCGGGCCAATGGGCGGTGGTCATGAATATTTACTGTCCTGTCACGTCGTGGGCAAGCGCACGGACCTGCTTGTCCGCATTTTTGAATTGAGTCTTGGCACTCTTTTTGCCGCTCGCGAGCAGCTTTTCGGTGCGCCACGCCAGTCCCGGACGGCCCTCGGTATCCACGCTGGCCAGCAGGACGCCACCAATCAGGCCAATGCTCTTGGTCAGCTGATTGCGGCGGTGCGAGCGGTTTTCCTTGGTGTCGGTGTTCGCATTGCGATACTCCACCACCGTGTTCAGCCCGGCAGTCAGCGCAAGCACGACGGCGGCTGGCCGGGAAAACTTGCCGGCAGCCAGCAGGACGCCGGCCCCCACCTGGGCGCCGGCAAGGATGCGGGCAAGATTCTTCTCACTGGCTTCCACTGGCAGGGCGGCGCTGAGCGGACCCAAGACAGGCGCCAGCTGAGCTGCGGTCGCATCTGCGTGGCGCAGCCGATCCAGACCGGAAAAGATGAACGATGATGCCAGCATAGGGCGGGCAAGAGCGCGAATAATGGACAAGGAGGCCTCCTTCATGGTGCGGACAGCCATCCATGGGCGGCCCGGGCCGGCCCACAGAAGGCTCATGCTGTGTACCAGTCTCCCACGACTGGAACCGCCGATGCGGTCATTGCGGAATATCCCACGCCGTTACCCGGTTTACATCATTAGTGGCGGCTTCTGTTGGGGCCGCCAGTTGAGAAAAATCATGATCGGAAAGGCGGCAATGCAGACACTAAATACTTTGGCGCCTCCAGTAACTGACGTGTTACTGCGTGTAAGCATAGACTCGAACATGATGAACACTTCCGAGCCTGAGCAAACCGTCAGCACCGTTCCGCAAAGCGCGCCCGTAGTGGTGAGCACGGACGTTGCCGATGTTGATGTTGCCAATGAGACCCCTGAAGCAAGGCGCGCACGTTTTGAGCGCGACGCCATGGTGTATGTTGACCAGCTGTATTCGGCCGCTATGCGTATGGCCCGGAATCCCTCGGATGCCGAGGATCTGGTACAGGAGGCTTACACCAAGGCTTTTTCTGCGTTTCACCAGTACAAGCCGGGTACCAACCTCAAGGCGTGGCTGTACCGGATCCTGACCAATACGTACATCAACTTGTACCGCAAGCGACAGCGCGAGCCCCTGCAGTCCAATGCAGACAGCGTCGAGGACTGGCAACTGGCACGGGCGGAATCGCACACCTCCAAGGGGTTGCGTTCGGCGGAAGCCGACGCCTTGGATCACCTGCCTGACTCTGATGTCAAGAAAGCATTGCAGGCTATTCCGGAGGAATTCCGGTTGGCCGTCTACTTTGCAGATGTAGAGGGATTTGCCTACAAGGAAATCTCAGAAATTATGAACACCCCCATTGGAACTGTGATGTCGCGGTTGCACCGGGGACGCAAGCTTTTGCGTGACATGTTGGCTGACTATGCCGTGGAGCGCGGCTACCTCAAGGATGCCGACCAACTAACTGATACGGAGAAATAACCATGGGCGACTGTCAAAGCCTTGGCGATTGCGACGACCAACGCATCGTAAGAATTTATGAATACCTCGACGGTGCGCTGTCCCGCGATGACCTTGGCGAGATCAAGGCCCACCTGGACGATTGCGCTGACTGCACTCAAGAGTACGATCTGGAGTGCGTCATCCGCTCCGTGGTGAAGCGCTCCTGTAAGGAAGCTGCCCCGGAAACCCTCAAGGAAGCCATCTTGGCGCGCCTGCATGAAGGACGCCCGGCCGCCGTATAGCAGTCTTGCGGAACGTGCCTTGCGCTGGCCCTAGTGCGTTTTGCGCTGGCCCTAGTGTCTGAGCTGCTTAGACGCCCGGGCTCGGTTCCATGGGGTTGTCGGCCTCTGGACGCTCGGCTTCTGGCCACTCTGGTTCTACGCCTGCGGAAGCTGGACGCATGGAGATGGTGCTGTACTGGCTGGCTGGGCGGCCAGTCATGCGCCGGTGCAGCGAGCCAGCGATCTGGTGCGCTTGAACTTTTGCCAGCTCCGCCTTCTCTCCGGCGAACAGCTCATCGACGGTGGTGGTCCACAACTGCAACCATCGGTTGAAATGATCCAGCGTCAGCGGCTCCTTGGCATGGATGTCGAAGTGAATTTTCAATGCATTCCTCCTGTACAGGCCCGCCTTGAACAGCACAGTCTGCCAAAAATCCGCCATGATCGGCATATGCCGAGGCAGGTCCATGTGCACCACATCGGTGAAGATATGCCCAATCAAATCATCCTGGAACGCCTTGGTATAGAACGTCTCCACCAACAACAGAATGTCTTCTCGGGTGCCGATGTCGCGGCGATCCATAGCCGGTGTCGCTGCCGCTTGTGATGATGGGGTATAGGCGTTGAGGTTCGATGCCGTTCTGCCGGAGTTCCGTGCTACGCGTTCCATCCGGGCCTACGCAGCCACGGCCAGGACCAAGAGGATCCCTGCGATCGGTAAGGCGATGACCTTCAATACTTCAGAGCCGATGTAGGCAATGTGGCTTCCTGTTGCGACCTTGGCCTTGACAGCGGTGCTGCCTGCATGGCTCCGAGCGGTTTGTGCCAGTGCCTTGGTCCGCTTGGCCATAGCTGGGCGCAAAAAGACTGTTTGCACGGCCAGTGCCACAATGGGTAACGCCAAAAGGATGCCGATGGGTTGCGTGACCAGGTCCTGTTGTTGAGTCCACGCTCCCACAAGAAGTACCGCCATGATCGCCTCCACCATGTTCAGCACCTTGAAAACAAGCCTGCCAATACCCACACCCAGTGCGTGCGTCATGCCCGGTGCCTTGAACTTCAAAGGGGTTTCAATGAACGAGATGGCAGTGACCATGCCGAACCAAACAAACGGCACCATGATAAGCAGGACGAGTGTGAACATTCTCAGTTTTCTCTCAAGACTCTGACGGTGAGATAATTTTTTGTTGATATGCAAAAGCCCGTCCTGCCATGGTGGCCGAACGGGCTTTTGCTGTGTACGTCAAGACCTACGAGTTGGGACGCTTACCGTGGTTAGCGCCGCCCTTCTTACGGTCCTTGCGCTTACGTGAACGCTTCGACATAGCTGCCTCCAATCATTAAAATTGAGATCTCTAAAAACGATCCTCATATAGTTTCGCATAGGTGACACATCGGCACCTAACTGGCGGGCAGTTGAGATTTGTCCGTGGTGCTTTACCTAGATACGTGACGCACCTAAACACCAGATGCAGCCGTGCAGCGCTACACCGCCTCGGGGATCTCCAGCCACTGATACCAGCCGCGGTGCAGTACCAGCCAGGCCATCAGGCCGTAGCCTGCCTGGCCGGGGGCGCCGGCGTTGGCAGCGACATCGTTGCGCCACTGCTCGTGGTTTTGCAACGGCGTGAAGGTGTCCACGTAGTGGTGCTTGCGGCGCGTGGTGACATCGGCAAAGGCCGTGTTCAGCTCCGCCAGCTTCCGGTTCAACGCCGGATCTAGCGACGGTGGCGGGCCTACCACGAACACGGGGATGTTCAACTGGGTGGCGCCGTCAAGGATGTTCGCCAAGTTCAGCCGGCTGCGGGCCGTGGAGAGGCCGTACTCAATGTCGCGGCCCGAAAGCCCAATGACCAGACGGTTCTCATGGAAGTCGTCGAAGCGACGCCCCGCCTCCGTAAGCCACCGTCCCGCCAATGCCTCGGTGCCCTCGCGTGGGCTGGCAAGGACGAAAGGCTCAATGGAGACGGCGTCGGAAGGGGTCCTGGCTAGGACCCGTCCCAGCCAGCCCAAGGCGCGGGGATCGCCCACACCGGCCACTAATTCGTCCCCTACAGCTACAATTCTCAGGTCCCGTTTTTCCACGGCTCCCCTTTTCCTTCGTTGACAAACAGTGAAAGTCTAAATAGAAGATGCCCGGCCTGATAATACAGACCGGGCATCTCCGTGTGGCTTAGCTACGCTCGAAAGCCTGCTTGACAAGCATCGTTTGCTCAACCGCGTGGTTCTTGGAGGAACCGGTGGCCGTGGATGCCGAGGCCGGACGGGAAACCCGCGAAAGCTTCCTATCCAACTCGGGGGCCAAGTTCAGGCCCATGAACGGCCACGGACCCTGGTTGGCGGGCTCGTCCTGTGCCCACACCAGATCGGCGTTGGGGTACTTAGCCAGTTCAGCCTTGATCTCATCCAACGGCAGCGGGTACAGCTGCTCCACCCGGACAATGGCGACCTTGTTGTCCTCAGCCTTATCACGTGCTGCGATCAGATCGTAGTACAGACGGCCGGAGACCAAGACGACGCGGTCGACGGCGTTGTTATCTACCGTTGCATGCTCACCGATCACGGTGCGGAAGCCGCCAGTGGTGAAGTCTTCCACCGAGGAGGCGGCAGCCTTCAGGCGAAGGAGCTGCTTCGGAGTGAAGATGATCAGCGGCTTGCGCGGGCGGCGGTAGGCCTGACGGCGCAGCAGGTGGAAGTGCGACGCCGGTGTGGTCGGGTTGGCCACGATCATGTTCTCTTCGGCGCACATCTGCATGAAGCGCTCAATGCGAGCTGAGGAGTGGTCCGGGCCCTGACCCTCGTAGCCGTGCGGCAACATGAGGACCAGTGATGAACGCTGGCCCCACTTCTGCTCGGCAGAGGAGATGAACTCATCAATGACGGTCTGGGCGCCGTTGACGAAGTCACCGAACTGGGCTTCCCAAACAACCAAAGCGTCAGGACGCTCAACGGAGTAACCGTATTCGAACGCCATGGCAGCGTATTCGCTGAGCAGGGAATCGTAGATCCACAGTTTGGCCTGGTCTTCGCTCAGTTCTGTCAGCGGGTTCCAGACGTTGCCGTTGGCACGGTCGTGGAATACAGCGTGACGCTGCACGAAGGTGCCGCGGCGGGAATCCTGACCGGCCATGCGGACAGGGACGCCTTCCATGAGCAGTGAACCGAAGGCCGTGAGCTCACCAAAGCCCCAGTCGATGCCGCCTTCGCGAGACATCTTCTCGCGCTTTTCCAGCAAGGGCTTGAGCTTGTGGTGCACCTCGAAGCCTTCGGGGATGGCCAGGTGAGTTGCACCGATATGGGCCAGCATGTCGGCGCTGATGGCGGTGATCTGGGGATCATTGACACCAGAATCGGCCTGCTGGGCCATGGGGCGCTCCAGATCCGAGATGGCCTGGGCGTCCTTGGTGATGATCGGGATCGGGGAGGTCTGGGCGGCATGCGTTTCGGCGAAGACACGCTCCAGACGCTCCTGGTAGTCGCGCAGCAACTGCGTGGCTTCTTCTTCGGTGATGTCACCACGGCCAATCAAGGCCTCGGTGTACAGGCGGCGTACGGAACGCTTGGCCTCGATCAGGTTGTACATCAGCGGCTGGGTCATTGAGGGGTCGTCTCCCTCATTGTGACCGCGACGGCGGTAGCAGACCAAGTCAATGACAACGTCCTTACGGAAGCGCTGCTGGAACTGGTAGGCCAGCTGTGCTGCACGTACAACAGCCTCAGGGTCATCGCCGTTGACGTGGAACACCGGCGCCTGGATCATCTTGGCCACGTCGGTGGAGTACACCGAGGAGCGTGAAGATGAAGGCGCAGTGGTGAAACCAACCTGGTTGTTGACCACCACGTGGATGGTACCGCCGGTGCGATAGCCACGGAGCTGGGACAGGTTCAGGGTTTCAGCTACAACACCCTGGCCTGCGAAGGCAGCGTCGCCGTGGACCATGATGGGCAGAACGGGGAAGTTCTCGCCCTGGTCCAAGCGGTCCTGCTTGGCGCGAACAATACCCTCAAGGACGCCGTCAACGGCTTCCAGGTGTGAGGGGTTGGCCGCGAGGTAAACCTTCGTCTCGTTGCCGGCGTCGGAGGTGAACGTACCTTCAGTACCCAAGTGGTACTTGACGTCTCCGGAGCCCTGCACGGTGCGAGAATCCTGTGTACCTTCAAATTCACGGAACACCTGTGCGTAGGTCTTGCCGGCAATATTGGTCAGCACGTTGAGACGGCCGCGGTGTGCCATGCCGATGGCAACCTCGTCCAGGCCGTCGTCGGCTGCATCAGAAATGATGGAGTCCAGCAGCGGAATCAGGGATTCGCCGCCTTCTAGGGAGAAACGCTTCTGGCCAACAAACTTGGTCTGCAGGAATGTCTCGAACGCTTCGGCAGCGTTCAACTTGGAAACAATGCGCAGCTGCTCTTCGCGGCTCGGCTTGGAGTAGGGGTGCTCCAGCTCGTTCTGGAACCATTCGCGCTGCTCAGGTTCCTGAATGTGCATGTATTCGATGCCAGTGGTGCGGCAGTAAGCGTCGCGCAGAACACCCAAGATGTCACGCAACAGCAGCTTGGGCTTGCCGCCGAAACCGCCTGTGGGCCACTCGCGGTCCAAGTCCCAGAGGGTCAAGCCGTAGGTGAGCACATCCAAATCGGGGTGCTTGCGCTGAACGAATTCCAGCGGATCCGTATCAGACATCAAGTGGCCGCGTACGCGGTAGGAGTGGATCAGCTGTTGGATCCGGGCAACCTTGTTGATCTCATCGGCGGGATCAACCTGCAGGTCCAAGCTCCAACGGACGGGCTCGTACGGGATACGCAGCGACTCGAAAATCTCGTCGTAGAAGTTTTCTGCTCCGAGCAGGAGCTGGTTGACCTTCTTGAGGAACTCTCCAGAACCTGCACCCTGGATAACACGGTGATCATAGGTGCTGGTCAGCGTCAGAATCTTCGAAACGGCGTTCTTAGCAATGATCTTCGGGCTGGAACCCTGGTATTCAGCGGGGTAATCCAACGAGCCGACGCCAATAATGGCGGCTTGGCCCTTGGACAGCCGAGGCACGGAGTGAACCGTGCCGATACCACCGGGGTTGGTCAACGAAACGGTGGTTCCGGAGTGGTCATCAGCTGTCAACTTGCCCGCACGGGCACGCTTGATGAGGTCCTCATAGGTGCGCCAGAACTCGGCGAAGTTCAGAGTTTCGGCCTTCTTGATGTTTGGCACCATGAGCAGGCGGGTGCCATCAGGCTTCGGCATGTCAATGGCAATACCGAAATTCACGTGAGGAGGCTGGATGGCAACGGGCTTGCCATCGATCTCGTCGTAGATCACGTTCATCGAGGGGAAAGCAGACAGCGCCTTGATGACCGCGTAACCGATCAGGTGCGTAAAGGAAACCTTGCCGCCGCGGGCGCGGGCCAGATTGGAGTTAATGACCAAGCGGTTGTCAATGAGCAGCTTCGCCGGAATGGCACGCACGCTGGTGGCCGTGGGAACTTCCAGGCTCGAGACCATGTTGGCGGCAATGGCCTTGGCCGGTCCACGCAGAACCGTCTTGACGGCTTCTTCTGGTACCGAAATATCCTTAGCGGACTTGGGTAGCTGGGCAGGAATGGGGGTCGTGCCGGTCCGGGCTGCATCCTTGGCCGGGGCCGGAGGACGCGGAGATGCCGGCGCCTTGGGGGCCACGGCGGGAGCTGCCGGAGCAGCAGCGGCGGGGGCCGGCGTCGTGCTTGCCACAGGAGCGGCAGGAGCAACAGGTGCCGCAACTACCGGAATCTGTGCGGTGATCGGGGCGGAGTTCTCGGCAGTGTGGCGACCGTTTCCAGCCGCGTCATCAGCTGCGAAGCCTTCAAAGAGTGGCCACCACTTTGTGTCCACTGCATTTTTATCGCCCTTGTAGCGCTCGTACAGTTCATCGACGAGCCACTCGTTGCCGCCAAATTCTTCGGGTAGACGGTGGATGGATTGCTCTGGCACGTGTATTACGCCTCTTCCATGAGTTCTTGTTGCCCGTTGTGCATGCCCGCGCAAGGCGACGGCACCCGAATCTGGCGGATACCCTCGGCGCAAACGTGCGAAGCCTATTCGAAAATGGTCCGGGTCCAACAAACCCGTTCCGGGTGTAAGTCTAGTAAGCAATCTAGACTGTAGGCCAATCTGTGCCACGGCGCGCTGAGTAAATCAGGCAAAATAGGCCAGATTTGCGGCGAACGTGCTTCACATTATGACTAGAATCGAACGCGGACGGCTCCTATTTGCTTCGTCGTCTGCCGAGACCGTCCACTGGTCCGCACCATGGTCCACTGGTCCGCACCACTGAGGGAGTGCCATGCGTTTTCTGACCCAACCCGCCACCGATCTGACTTACTCGGACGTTTTTCTGATTCCTTCACACTCCACCATCACCTCACGACTGGACGTTGATTTATCCAGTGTGGACGGGACGGGGACCACCATTCCGCTGGTGGTTTCCAATATGACGGCGGTTTCTGGCAAGCGTATGGCTGAGACCGTGGCCCGGCGCGGCGGGATGGCGATCCTGCCTCAGGACGTGCCGCTGGAGGTGCTGGGTCAGGTCAGTGCGTGGGTCAAGCAGCGCGATTCGCTCTATGAAACTCCGCTGCTGATGACGGCGGGTGACATTGTCATCGACGCCCTGCACCTCATGGGCAAACGCTCCCACAATGCCGTGGTGGTAGTTGATGGCAACGATTTTGTTGGCGTAGTTCGCAGTGCCGACTGTGAGGGAGCGGACCGTTTTGCTTCGCTCGCCTCGGTCATGCGTTCGAACGTGTTGACGCTGGACGCTACGCCCTTTGACGAGATCCGGACGCAGGCCGACGCCGGCGACGTTGATTTTGCGCAGGCCAAATCGCTGACCGATGCTGCTCTGCGCTCTGCCTTCGCGGTGCTGGATTCTGCAGGTGCAGATTACGCCCCAGTGCTGCGTTCCGGGGAAGTTGTAGGGGTCCTGACCCGGCTCGGCGCGCTGCGTTCCACCATTTACCGGCCGGCTGTTGACGATTCCGGCCGTTTGCGGCTGGGCGTTGCCGTGGGCATTAATGGCGACGTTGCCGGTAAAGCTGCTGCATTGTTGGATTACGGTGTGGACACGTTGGTGGTAGATACCGCCCATGGACACCAGGCAAAGATGTTCGAGGCGCTGCGTGCGGTTCGTTCGCTGTCGCCCTCCGTCCCGGTGGCTGCTGGCAACGTTGTCAGCGCCGCCGGTGTGCGGGATCTGGTGGCGGCCGGCGCCGATATCATCAAGGTAGGTGTGGGCCCCGGTGCCATGTGCACCACGCGCATGATGACGGCTGTGGGAAGGCCCCAGTTTTCAGCTGTTTTGGAATGTTCGACGGCGGCTGCCGAGTTGGGTGCCCACGTCTGGGCCGACGGGGGAGTGCGTTACCCACGCGATGTGGCTCTTGCCTTGGCTGCCGGCGCTTCGCAAGTGATGATCGGTTCATGGTTCGCTGGCACCTACGAGAGCCCAGGTGACTTGCAGGTGGATGCTAACGGCCGGCAGTTCAAGGAGAGCTTTGGTATGGCCTCAGCACGGGCAGTGCAGAACCGTTCCTCAGGCGACGCCGCTTTTGAACGGGCCCGAAAGGGACTTTTTGAAGAGGGAATCTCCACGTCCAAGATGTATCTGGACCCAGCTCGGCCAGGTGTTGAAGACTTGCTGGATATGATCACCGCCGGGCTCCGCAGCTCCTTCACTTACGCTGGCGCTTCCTCGCTGGCCCAGTTCCATGAGCGGGCCATCGTTGGTGTGCAGTCGGCCGCCGGTTATGAGGAAGGCCGACCGCTGCCACAGAGCTGGTAACCATTCGCTAGTTTTGATGACCGTTCCCACGGAATCAGCCTCGGATTGATTCCTCCACACCCGGAAAACGACTCCGATTATCCACAGCTTAAACGGGGGTCTTCCACGGGCTTGTCCACGGGGCCACGCTGGGATCATGACTAATTTGCGCGGCGGGAAGCCGTTATCAGTAGTTGCCGAGATTCAAAGGTTTGGGAAAGTCGCCCGCCGCAAGGATTTGCTGGCCCGCGGATGCACGGACTGGGGGCTGCAACAGGCTGTGGATTCCGGGATGATCATCAAAGTGGAACGCGGATACTTCGCCCTTCCAGGTGCTGATCCGATGGATATTCGGCTGGCACACTTCCAAGCCAGGCGCACTTGCCTGAGCAGGGCCAAACAGCTTGGGCTGTGGTTGATCCAAGAGCCAGCCCTTACGCACGTCGCTGCCGCCCACGGTAATGCGATTGCCGGTTGTGTGGTGCACCGGGTAAGTGGCCCCCAGACGATCATGGACATTTTGCGGCAGTGCATACGGTGTGGCTCAGAGCTGGACGGGCTCTTGGTCTTGGAGTCCGCGGTAGCGCTCAAACTCTGCACCATTCCAGCTTTGCGGGCCGAGTTCTCGCGCACCGGCGATGCCCGGGCGCGGGCTGTTATCGCTATGCTCGATCCGCAATCGATGTCCATCGTTGAGACCATCGCAAGGTACTATCTTCGGCAGGCGGGATACAACGTTCAATCCCAGTACTACCAACAAGGTGTCGGGCGTCTAGATCTTTGGATTGATGGTCTGCTTGGACTTGAAACCGACGGAGCTGCTTACCACGACAACCCAGATGGCTGGGCCACTGACCTGGTGCGGGACACCTTGTTGACCATCAAAGGCATGTGGCATCTGCGAGTTTCCGCACGGGTTGTCTTGGAACGTCCTGACTTGATGCTGGAATGGGTGAGTCAAGCCATGGACAGGATCAATGCCACGCCCCAGTGAAATGCGAGGACAAGATGGTGGGATTGTAGCCATCTGCTGGAGCGCAATTTTTTTATACGTTGAGCGGTGGGGTCCTAGCTGCGGTGCAATGAAAGTGACGCAGGTAGAGCGGGCTGTACGTGCGTATAAATAAAGTGGGCTTTGGTTATACGCGTTCGGGCTGCCGCGTGGTGCGTATGGGGTCCGGTTCCACGGTGTCCAGCGAACATTGGCCATGTCCGGCTTAGCCGTGGTTACGCCCTGGCTTCACCGGCAGCCGATCCGCGCCATATCGGAGATTCCGGCTGGGTACAGCGGCCATGGACAGGATCAATGCCACGCCCCAGTGAAATGCGAGGACAAGATGGTGGGATTGTAGCCATCTCCTGGAGCGCAACTTATTTATAAGTAGAGCGGTGGGGTCCTGGCTGCGGTGCAATGAAAGTGACGCAGGTAGAGCGGGTCGTACTTGCGTATAAATAAAGTGGACTTTGGTTATACGCATTGGGGCAGCCGCGTGGTGCGTATGGGGTCCGGTTCCACGGTGTCCAGCGAACATTGGCCATGTCCGGCTTAGCCGTGGTTACGCCCTGGCTTCACCGACAGCCGATCCCCGCCATAGCGGAGATTCCGGCTGGGTACAGCGGCGGGTTAAGATCTTGCTGGTGCTGGCCCGGTGGATCCGCGAATGGTCAAGTGGGTTGGCAACACGGATTGGCTGCGCGGCAAATTGCCGAAGCCCGGATTGATCCTGCTCAGTAGCATCGTGACCGCTACCCGTCCTGCCTGTTCCACAGGAGCCGTGACTGTGGTTAGCGGCGGACTGCAGAAGTCGGCTCCGAAGATATCGTCACAGCCGACAATGCTGATGTCTTCCGGTACCCGGACACCCCGGGCCTGAAGCCGCTGCAGCATGCCGATGGCCAGGAGGTCATTGAAGGCGATACCTGCTGTTGCGCCGGAATGGACCAGGGCATCGGCGGCTGCCGCCCCTGCATACGTCTGTGGCGCAAAGGGGCCGAGGCGGACCACAGTCACCTTGCGATCCTCCGCAGCAGCAGACAAGGCCGCCCAGCGGCGAATGTTGGAGCTGGAGCTGTCCGGGCCGGCCAAGTAGGCAATGTGACTGTGCCCCAAAGAAATCAGGTGATCCAGCGCCTGGTTGGTGGCGGTGGGGGTATCCAGTATTACCGAAGGAACTCCAAGGACATCACGATTGATGGTAACGATCGGAATCTTTGCTGCGGCCGCACTCAGAGCCTCGTCGCTGAGACGTGGAGAGGTGAGGATGACGCCGTCGGCCGTTTGGAGTAATTGCCCTATTGTGTTGCTTTCCACCTCATCCGATTCCTCTGTGTCGACCAGTAGTTGCGTGTATCCCGACGCTTTCAATTGGAGTTGCGTGCCCCGGATGATGTCAAAAAAGAAGGGGTTAGTAATGTCGGAGACTAAAACGGCAACGGCTTTGGTCCGGCCCGAGCTGAGCGCTTTCGCCTGAGCGTTGGGAACGTACTTCAGCTCAGCAGCAGCCGCCTCGATGCGAGCCCGTGTCCGGAAGTTGACGCGGCCTGGCGTGGAGAGCGCACGGGAAACTGTTGATGCGGCCACTCCTGAAAGTGCTGCGACATCATGAATCGTGGCAGGTTTCTTCCCGATGGCACTCAGCCCCTGAGCGGGACCGGTGTTGGGGCTGGTGCTAGGGGGAGCACTCATGAGGCACATCCTTGTGATGAATACAGTGAAGAGACAATGAAAAAGAAGCGGCAAAGAACAATCGGTGAAGAAAAATCGTAGGGCGGTAAACGCAGTGAGCAGTCAGCACGAAGACACTCAATGTGACGGACAGCACTGTCCCTTATTGCAAGAGTACGGTTAATGGCTAAGAATGGCAATCGGTTGTCATTCGTTTGTTTCGAGGCTAAACTCTCCACTAGAGCAATCATGTGAAGTGAGTCACCGGCCATCAGGTGCAAGTTTGGCGTTAAGCAGTATTAGCGGCCGGGACAAACCTCACGCCAAACTACGTGGAGGACCGCCATGACTAGCACCGTGAACCCGACCTGGACCCTTTCTGGCTTCGGCGATGAAATTGACCCCGATCCCAAAGTGCAGGCAGCTGTCATGCTGGCCCTCGGTGCAAAGCACATTGAAGTTCGCAGCGCTTGGGAGACCAATGTGGTGGAACTCGACGATGCCCTAGTAGCGGAACTGAAAGCGATCTTGGATGGAGCCGGCCTCAAGGTTTCCGCCGTCGCGAGTCCCATTGGCAAGGTGGACATTTCCCTCCCGGCTGAGCATGAGGTGACCCGTCTGCGTCGCATCATCGAGGTGGCCAAGGCCCTGGATACCAAGTACATCCGCATGTTCTCCTACTTCAGTGGTGAGGATCAGAGTCCGGAAAGCATTCGCGACGCCGTCATGGAGCGTATGGTGCTACTCGCAGCGGAAGCAGAAAAGGCCGGCGTCGTTCTTATTCATGAGAACGAGAAGGACATCTACGGCGACACGCCTGAGCGCGTCCTGGACCTCATGGAAACCGTCAATTCACCGGCCCTGCGCGCCGCGTGGGACAACGCCAACTTCGTTCAGGTGGGCGTCAAGCCATACACGGATGCCTACGCCATGCTCCGCCCATACTTGGAATACCTGCAGGTTAAAGACGCCATTGCCGGTAGCGGTGAAGTTGTGCCCACTGGCAAGGGCGACGGCCAGCTCGTCGAGACGCTAACTGCGCTGAGCCAGGACGGCTACACAGGCTTCGCTTCGCTTGAACCGCACCTAGCGGCACAGCATGAACTTGGCGGTTTCTCCGGCCCCGAAGCCTTTGGAGAGGCAGCCCGAGCATTCCGTTCGGCCACCGACGCCATCGGAATCACGCTCGTCTAAGTCATGTGTTGCACCGGCGGCGTCCATTGGGGCGCCGCCAGAGCTGTTTCAGCAAGTATGTATTAAAACCCGTAGCGCCCATCAGTATCCGACAAAGGAGTCACCATGCCCAGAGTTGCCATCATCGGTTGCGGAGACGTTGCCACAGTCCATTTTGAGGCTATTGCCGCGATCGACGACGCCGAGCTGGTGGCGGTCTGTGATACCAATCCGGAGCGCTTGGCGGTAGCTGTAGCGGCCCATGGAGTGCCGGGATACGCGGATGTGGCGGCGCTGCTCGATGAGGTGCGGCCCGACGTCATTCATGTCTGTACGCCGCATAATCAGCATGCAGATCCGGCCATTGCTGCGCTGGAGCGCGGCATCAATGTCATTAGCGAGAAGCCGCTGGCCAGCACCATGGCCGACGGCGAGCGGCTGGCTGCCGCTGCTGCTGCAAGTTCCGCGCGGATCGGCATTTGCTTCCAGAACCGCTACAACCTGGCGGTGCAGGCCATGTCGGAGCGGCTCGCTACGGGTGAATTTGGCGCTGTGCTTGGTGGCTCCGGAACGGTGATGTGGTTCCGGGACGCGTCCTATTACCAGAACCGTCCGTGGCGGGGCAGCTGGGAAGGTGGCGGTGGCGGGCTCCTCATGAACCAGGCCATCCACACCCTTGATTTGTTCCATGGATGATGGGCGAGGTGACTTCTGTCTCGGGCCACGCTGCCACCCACGCGCTCGGCGATGCCATAGACGTGGAAGATACCGCTGAGCTGGTCCTCACCCACGGCGACGGCGTTCGCAGCGTCTTCTATGCAACGCTGGCCAACTCGGTGAATGCGCCCGTCACAGTGGACATTGTGGCGGAAAAAGCCACTCTGCACCTGCGCGGAGATCTGACTATTACGCACGATGACGGCCGTGTGGAGGTCGTTGAAGAACGCCGCGCTGCATCTGGTGGTCGAGACTACTGGGGTGTTTCGCACCAGCTGTACATTGCGGACTTTTACTCGCAGTTGGGGCAGGACGGTCCGTTTTGGATTGACCCCGTTGAGGCGCTGAAGACCCTGCGCATCATCAAAGACGTCTACGCCCAGAGCTACCCCGAGCGGTTGGCGGAGGTCTCTTAGGGCCCGGCCACACGGCGGCGTGACAACAACCGGTTGCCCTATTCCTATAGGAAATAGTTGCTGATTTGGCACGATCTATTTCGCGTTGGTAACAAATTTAGGCATTTCATGACAAGCGGTTGCCAAAACGTTGCATCGGCAGTAGCGTATTCCATACAACAACAAGTGTGGCGCAAGACACATTGAGTTTAGTTAGACCCCACCCCCTTAGATTCAACTCTACGAACTAGGAGCCAACGATGAAGTTTGGTCCAAAATCAACAGTCATGGCAGTCCTTACTGCTTCGGCGCTGGCATTGACCGCCTGTGGCGGAGGCAATACCGCTGACGACGGAGGCGGCGCCCCGGCAGCAACCACCCTAACGCTGGGAACGCTCCAAGATTTGCGCTCCTGGGACCCGGCACAGGCCCACGTGGGACACGTACTTCAGCCCTATCAGGCGGTCTACGACACCCTGATCCTGCGCGAACCTGACGGCAAGCTCAGCCCCATGCTGGCTACAGCGTGGAAGTATAATGACGCCAACACGGTGCTGACCGTGGACCTGCGCACGGATGTCACCTTCAGTGACGGTGCCAAGTTCGACGCCGAGGCTGCGAAGAGCAACTTTGAACACTTCAAGACGGCCAACGGCCCCCAGAAAGACGGCCAACGGCCCCCAGATGGCCCAGCTCAAGGCAGTTTCCGAGGTAAAGGTTGTTGACGCCGACACCGTGGAGCTCAACCTCACCGCCCCGGACCCGTCCCTGGAGTACTACCTCAGCCAGGCTGCCGGTCTGATGGGCAGCCCCGAGGCCTTGGGGACAGACTCCATCAAGACTGAGCCGGTTGGCAGTGGACCGTATGTCATGGACAAGGCAGCATCGGTCAAGGATTCACTGGCCGTGTTCAACGCCCGAGAAGGCTACTGGAACAAGGATCTGCAGAAGTACAGCAAGCTCAACTTCAAGATCATGGCCGATCTGACCGCACGCACCAACGCCCTGGTCTCCGGGCAGGTCGACGCCACACTGCTGGATCCGAAAACTGGCAAGCAGGCAGAGGGCGCCAAGATGAAGTTGGTGGCAAATGAGGTGGACTGGCAGGGCCTGATGCTGTTCGACCGTGGTGGCGTAAAGAACGAGGCCTTGAAGGATGTCCGCGTCCGCCAGGCCATCAACTACGCCTTTGACCGAAAGACCATCCTTGAGCAGGTCATGTTGGGTCAGGGAACTCCCACCTCACAGCCGTTCGGCAAGGCAAGTGGCGCTTGGACCGAGGAACTTGAGAACGCGTACACTTACGATCCCGCCAAGGCTAAGGCGCTGCTGAAAGAAGCAGGCTACGAGTCTGGTGTGACCATCGACGTTCCTCTCCTCCCGGGCTTTGAAACAGTGCTCTCCGTTATCAAGCAGCAGTTGGCGGACATCGGCGTCACCTTGAACGTCGGAGCAGCCCTGACTAATACCTTTACCAGCGACGTTGCGGCACAAAAATTCCCCTCTTTGTTCTTCTCCGCATTCCAAGGGGAGGCGTGGGTTGCCATCAACCAGATCATCTCTACCGATGCCCTCTACAACCCCTTCGACACCACCAGCCCTGAGTTGCAGGCCAAGATCGATGCAGTCCAAAACGGTGGAGCTGAGGCTGGCAAACTCGCACAGGAAGTCAACAAATACGTCGTCGAGCAGGCTTGGTTTGCACCGCTGTACCGGGTGAACCAGATGTACTACCACAACGACAAGGTCACTGTTGAACCGCAGATCCAGCAGGCGGTCCCGTCAATCTACAACTACTCGCCCGTCAAGTAAGTCCGGCGAAACTCCTTTCCAGTTTCCTGGGGGGGGAAGCGGGAAAAAAAGGGGGGAGGGAGGGAAGGGGAAAGGACAGACAAAGTTCACAGAGACAAAAACGAGCTAGAG